>JAZSBZ010000026.1:0-21544 GCA_045602645.1 Candidatus Scatovivens sp.
CAATGTATATAGTCTTTCTGAACATCTATTACTAATAATTTTACATTCATATTATCAATTATATCTTGTGTTATTCCCATATGATCAGGATGGTAATGGGTTATTAAAAGATAATCAATATTTGTTATATTTAATTCTTTAACTTTTTTATAAAAGGCTTGTAGTGTTCCAGCCCAATCAGTATCAACTAATATACTACCTTTTTTACCTTTTATATAATAACAATTAGTGTTTCCATACTTTAATAATTGTATCATATACTATCCTTTCAAATTGTAATTTGTTATTTACCTTTTGAAAATTATATTTTAGAACTTTCTTCAAAATCTTTATATATATGATTATATTTTCCACTTATCTTATTTGCCTGTGGAAGTTCATCTGATAAAAATATTTCAATATTAGCTATACTCTTACTATCTAAAAATTCTTGTAATTCTTTTTTTGCTTTTTCAAATGCTACATCTTTTTCATTCGCAATAAGTCTTAATTCTAATTTTTTATGTGATTTTTGTATTAACTGAAATCTAGTTATTTCTTTTATTTCTTCTAATATTTTATAAAAAGACATTGGTGCAATAAAAACATTATTTTCAAATTCTAAAATATCATCTGTTCTTCCTTCTATTTCCAACCAACAAGAGTTCTTACCACATTTACATTTTTCATTATGCACAATAATACGGTCTGTTAATTCATATCTAATAAAAGGTTGTATGTAATTAGATAAATTTGTTACCAAAACTTTATCAGAACGGACACCATATCCAACTGGCTTGTTGTTTTTATCCACGGGCTCTACAATTACCCAATCTTCGTTAATATGTAAATGTTTTTCTGAACATTCACAAGCAACTTCTCCTGCCTCTGTGCAAGAATAATGTGTTTGAACATAGCAATTAAATTTATCTGTCAATTTTTTTCTAATTTCATTAGTTAATAGTTCTCCACCCGTAATTACAACATTTGGTTTTATAGTAAGTTCTTCAAAATTAGATAATAATGCAAGATTAGATGGATAACCACTTAACATAGATGGATTAAATTCATTTAGTTCTTTTATAATTTGTTCTTCTGAAGCATTAACATCAACAGTAATTTTATTTTTCTTTCTAGGCATTTGTAATTGTAAATACCTAGACATACCACAAGCCAAATAAAAACCATAGTTTGCAAAAACACCTGCTGTTTTCTTACCATTTTTCATAAATGCTTTAAAATCTTCTTTTCTTGCAAAAGTTCTAAATGCTGCAACTGCTGATGCAACATCAATATTTTGTTTACCATATAATACTGTTGCTGGATTTCCTGTTGATCCAGATGTCTTAAATATAAGATATTTGTCATCTATCATACGACCAACATTATCTATATTGCTAGTAAATTCTTCTATTTTTTGCATACTGATATTATTGTCTGTTATCCAACTATCAAAATTTTTCATCATTTCTATTTTATTAGTTGTTGGTAATTCTTCTAAACTAAAATCATCACCAACTTTTGCATATAAATCTTTAAAATATGGACTATTATTTCTAGCATATTCAACAAGTTCTTTTAATCTTTTGTATTGAAGTTTTTTTATTTCTTCTTGACTTAAATTATTACCTTTATAAGTTTTTATCATAGCACTTATTAAACTCATTTTCTCACACACCTTTATCTCTACAAATTACTATTTATCGATTAGTATAATATCATAATAATAAAACAATTTCAATTTACCCATTTGATTACATTTATTTCAAATTTTGTCTCCAACGTCTCCATTTAAAACAAAAAGCCTTGATTAACAAGGCTTTTCAAGTGTCAAGAAGGGCTTGCGCCTCCAAAATCATTCGAGTAAAATCTGTTATTTCTCTTGTGAGAGTGAGATTTACTCGATTTTTTAATTTTTGCACTCAAAATCACTAGAATCTCAAGAGATAAATCGAAAATCATTTATAGCGATAAGGATTTTATCCTTTCTCAAACTTTTTCAAACTTTCTTGAAATTCATTTGAATAATGTTTTCCAATAAAAATAACACTTACCTTTCGATAAGTGCTATTCTATCATAAATTAATCTTTTTTTATTAATTATCTATTTTTTAGTTACTGCAAATACTAATGATTTTCCAAATCCTTTTTCATATTCTACGTGTACTTTATATCTATTATTTTGATAATTATATTCCCAATAATTCATTGTATATTCATCTGGATTTTCTATTGCTTCATTTTCTATATTATAAGCTTTACCATCATCTGAAATTCTAACACAAGCTTTTAAGAATTTACCTAAAGATTCTTCAGCTTCATCTATTGTTATTTCATCATCAAATCCTTTTGTAATAATTATATTCATAAAATCATCATGCTCTTCTGTATACATTCTTTTAGCTTTAAATGATGGTGTTACATCATCTTCCTTAAATCCAAGTTTTGATACAGCTTTAATGTCTATTTTTTCTTCTTCTTCTTCAGGTTGATATACAGTTAATACTAATGTATATTTTCCTACACGATCTTCTAATGGTTTTTTATCTATTATGTCACCATATTCATCATATACATACTCTGGTAATATACCAAATTCCATTTCTAATATATCAGCAGAAATTGTTTCTTCTATTGGTTTTGGTGAATAGAAATATTCTAATGCATATCCTTTACCAACTTTTGGATCAAATATTTTTCCACTAATATAAGGTTCTGTCATTTCATTTAATTCATCAAGGTCTTCTTGATTCATTCTATATCCTTTATCTCGAAGCTCTTTAACATATTTAGAAAAATCTTCATATGTTGTATCTATTTGTACTTTTCCACTTCTATCATTTGGTACAGCTACGAATATTTCGCCATATTTATATTCTGGAATTCCAAATTTATCATAAAATTCTTTTGGCCAAGTATCTATACTTGGTGGTGTTGGCATTTCTGCAACATCTTCTCCAAATTCACCATCATTATTTGCTTCTACTTCTTCATTATTAGAACAAGCTGTTAAAACAAATAATAAAGAACCATTAGCACTACTACTGCTAAATATTTAATAAGATTTTTAATTTTCATATTCTCTCTCCTTCATCTATACTATTAACTCTATATTCGTCTAAATCGAATCTGTTTTCATTAGCAATTCTTATAAGTTCTTCTCTACTCACCCTTTCTACTCTAAGTACATCCATCACAGCCATTGGCATAAAACTCATAACTGTTCAAAATAATCTTTTAAATCTTTTCGTAGTCTTTCGTAATCAATATTTCCATATTCCTTAAATATTGTACTTTTCAAAGGATTTATAACAAGTGAAATATTTTTTAAAAACCAAATAAAAATACTACTCTTAATTATTCTTTAAATATAATATCATAATAATTTAACAATATCAATGTACTTGTTTAACTACAATAGCATTTCTTCTCCAATATCTCCATTTTGAAAATAAAATGCCTATATATCAAAGTTTTCAATTTTTTTGAGTAGTTCAATTTTTTCGAATAACTGATATTAAATTGATATTTCTTCTTACTTTATAAATTTTATTATTGTAATTAAAATTGCTATATGATATCATAATTATATATTATGTCACAAAGGAGAAAATGCTATGGAAAAGAAAGAAATTACAGCTCGCACCACTGTAAAAGCCATAATTACAGGGTTCGTTTCTTATGGAATTATTTTAATTTTTATTAGCTTGTTAATATACGCTTTAATTGAGAATTTTTTATCTAATTTCTCAGGAACATCAACAAGAGGTTTATATATAACAATCCCTCTTATTGCTTCCATCTTAATATTTTTAGCATTACACTTAATATGCAAATTAAGTACTTATGATGTATTTAAAAAGTGTAAAACTAAAGTAGAAAATTATAAATCAATTAATAAATTCATGAATATATTTTTTATTGTTTGTATTGTTTTAGCTGTAGCTGTATTTGCTGAATTATTATTTTTAAATTTAGATTTCCAATTAAAATCTATTGATTATACTTTAATGCAATATAATAATGTATTTACAGAGCAACATATTGAATTATTACATGAACAAATGAATACACAATTTGAAAATTCAAAAACAAACTTGACAATATCTACAACAATATTAAGTCTTGGTATAGCAACATCATTCTTAGCATTAATATCTTATCAAAGAAAAATGATTAAAAAATATAACGAAGAATAATAAATAAACCCAAATTGCTTTAATATAACAATTTGGGTTGTTTTTTGCATTTTTTTAATTCAATTTTAATATAATAAATTATACTTTTAAAAAAGGAATAATCTATTATGAGTAATTTAAGTTTAATAAGTCTATATGGACTTATATTTGGTATGATGGGAACAACTTTTGGTGGAATAATAGGAGCATATTTAAATATCACATCAAAAAAATTTCTTAGTTTTATTTTAGAATTTGCTGCAGGATTAATGACAGCAATTATTTCATTTAATTTAATTCCAGAATCATTAAAAATCATTAATATTTCTCTTACAATCACAAGCGTTTTGACAGGAATTATTTGCATATTTTTGTGTTCAAAAATAGTTGACAAGTCAAATATTATTTCTTCAAAAAATACGAATAATAATTTATTTAAATCAGGTATTATTATTGCTTTAGGAATTGCTATTCATAATCTACCAGAAGGATTAGCAATTGGTGCAGGTTTTGAATCATCATCTTCACTTGGACTAAGTTTAGCTCTTGCTATTGCAATACATGACGTTCCTGAAGGAATATCTGTTGCTTTACCTCTTAAAACTAGTGGTTTTTCAAAATCTAAAGCTATTTTTATAACTATGCTTTCTGGATTGAGTACTGGTGTAGGTGCATTTTTAGGCGCACTTCTTGGAAATATATCTGATGTATTTATTGGAATATCATTAAGCTTTGCAGCAGGTGCTATGCTATATATAATTTCATGTGAACTATTGCCAGAATCAAAAATGCTTTATAAAGGAAAATTTGCATCAACTGGGTATATTTCTGGAATATTACTTGGAATATTATCAATTTATATGTAAAAAAAATCCAAAGTATTTCTACTTTGGATTAAATTTTTATTATTCGTTTCCTTTTAATCTTTCTGCTCTATCTGTTGCAATTAAGTTATCAACCATTTCGTCCATATCACCATTTAAGAAGTTTTCAAATTGGAATACACTGAATCCAATTCTATGGTCTGTAATTCTTCCTTGAGGATAATTATATGTTCTAATCTTTTCACTTCTGTCTCCAGAACCTACTTGACTTCTTCTTTCACTTGCAACTGCTTTTTCTTGTTTTTCTCTTTCAATATCATATATTTTTGATCTTAACATTCTCATAGCATATTCTCTATTTTGAAGTTGTGATCTTTCTGTTTGACATTCAGCAACTATTCCTGTTGGTTCGTGTATTAATCTTACAGCTGATGATGTTTTATTAACGTGTTGTCCTCCAGCACCTGAAGCTCTAAACACTTCCATTCTAATATCAGCTGGATTAATTTCAATATCAACATCTTCTACTTCAGGAAGAACTGCAACTGTTGCTGTTGATGTATGAATTCTACCACTTGATTCTGTATCTGGAACTCTTTGTACTCTGTGTACTCCAGATTCAAATTTAAATCTACTATATGCTCCCTTACCAGTAATCATGAAAGATATTTCTTTATATCCTCCTATTCCTGTTTCGTTTTCATATATTACATCTATTTTAAATCCTTTTCTCTCAGCATACATAGAATACATTCTAAATAATACTCCAGCAAATAATGCTGCTTCTTCTCCACCAGCACCTGCTCTAATTTCACAAATAACGTTTTTATCATCATTTGGATCTTTAGGAATTAATAATATTTTTAATTCTTCTTCAATTTTTGGAAGTCTATCTTTAGCATCTAACATCTCGATTTCTGCTAATTCTTTCATTTCTGGATCATCTAGCATCTCTTTAGCTTCTTCTAGGTTTTTAGCTACTGTTTTATATTCTCTGTATTTAAAAACGATATCTTCAATATCACTATGTTCTTTCATTAATTTTGTCCATTCACTTTGTCTAGCAATGACATCTGGATCACTAATAAGAACATTTAGTTCTTCATATCTCTTTTCTACGTCTGCTAATTTTTGAAACATAAAAATCTTTTCCCCTTACTTTTTTAAAATCACTATTTATTATTATAACTCATTTTAACCTATTTTTCAAGGTTTATTAAATTATATTCTATTTTTAAAGAATCAAGTATTTCTTTCTCTCTTTTTGAACAAGTAAATAATATTATTTGATTATCAGCAAAGTTTTTGTTTAAATATCTTAAAATATTTGCAAGTCTATCATCATCAAAATATGCAAATACTTCATCTAATATGATTGGCAATGACTCTGTTGAAATTTCATTTAAAGCACTTAATCTTAGTGATAAATACATTTGATCTATTGTTCCTGTGCTTAATCTATGAGCTGGTACATAACTACCATTTTCTATTTCAACATTTAATCCTTCATCATCTGTCAATACTATATTTTTGTATCTATCATTAGATATTTTAGAGATAATATCGCATAAATTTTGAGTAAATCTTGGACTGATATTTTGTTTCATTTCTGCATATGCTTTTTCCATACATTCTTTAGCAATATTATATGATCTATTTAAAGATAATAATTCTTCTTTTTCTTCTTCAGCACCTTGTAATTCTTCTTCAATTTGAGCTAAATTATCTAGTTTTTCGTTAATGCTTTTTGTATCATTTTCCATAGCTCCAACTCTAAATTTTATAGTATTAATTCTACTTTCTCTTAAATCAATTTCTCTTTCTATTTGATCATAATCCATTGATAAAGCATTTTCCATAAAACTCTTTGGTAAGAAGTTAGAATATCTTTCAATAATACCTCTATTTTCTGCATCAATTTCTTGATTTAAAATTGCTTCTTTTTCTTCTGCTTCTTTCTTTTGTTTTGCTCTGCTTTCTTTTAAAATATCAATTTCACTTTCTATTTTTTGATATCTTTCTTTAGTTTTATTTACTAATTCTTTTTCAAATTTTTCCTTATCTTTTTTTGCTTTAATTAGTACTAAAACCATTGGTATCAGTACTAAAAAATTAAGTAATTTATTTTCAGTTACTACCATTAAAAATACAAAAATAACAAATAAAATAGTTGCAGCAATATAGTAATTTTTTAAACTAATTTTTTCAATACTTTCATTTTTTTGAGCTTCTGTTATCTTTTGATTTAATTCTTTTATTTTATCATCGTATTCATTTTCTAAGTTTCTATTAAATGAAATTTCAGCATTTTTTACTTTATTAGCATCTTGTTGCCCTTTAAGTTCTTTTAAAAAGTTTCTTTTATAAACTTCTACTCTTTCTTCATTTAATAATTTTTCTTTTTCATTTGAATTATCAAAAATACTCTCTTTATATATCTCTAAAGATTGTTTTTCTTGCATTAATTTACGAATTTTTGAATCAACAACATTTATTGGTCTTTGTGATGTTCTCTCTGTTCCTACTTCTTCATTTTGTCTTTTATTAATTCGATCCATAGTCTTTTTATATGAAACACTATCATCACCAGTCGATACTAAATTACTTATTCTTTGAATAATACTATTTTGACTTGCTCTACTTAATTTAATACCTTCTTGTTCTGTTATAGCAGTGTTATAAAATGTTTCTTCATCTATTCCTGTTTGCTCTACAAAGAAGTCAATTCCTTTTGTTTTGTCAATAGTAAAATCTTTTGATATATCTTCTTTTCTTGAGTTATAAATTACAGGATTTTTCTTCTTAAATTCTCTATATACTTCAAAGCTTTCACCGTTATCTAATTCATATGAAATTTTACCTGAAAACTCATCATTAAGCCATGGTTTATATTTATCAAAATCAGATATTTCTTTTCCATTTTTGTTTTTAGAAACTCCATAAAACATGCTAGAAATGAATTTTAATACACTTGATTTTCCTGCTTCATTTTTTCCATATATGATATTAATTCCATTTTCAAGGTCAATATCTTTATTTTTAATTTTACCAAAACCATTAATTTTTAATTTATCTATTTTCAATCTCTATCACCTCTTACATTGCTTCTAATCCAATTTCAATTGCCTTTTCAAACTCATCTTCTGTACATAAGCCTTGTTCATACATCTTATAAACTTCTTTTACAAACATACCTTTTAAATTGTTTTGAGAAGCAATCTCATCTAAATTATATGCTATCTTTGTAGAATCTTTAATTTTTAAAATATTATCATGAGATAATACCCTTAAAAGTTCTCTTGGATCAATTTCACACTCTCTTTTTCCTACAAGAATAATTTTATACATAGTCATTTGATTGAAGTATCTATTTAATATAGCTTCAGCAATATCTTCTTTAGAAGCAAGACCTGATACATCTACTTCTATTTCTTCAAATTTTCTATCATCTAATTCAATAAATTCCATAACAAATTTATCTTTTGTCATTTCTCCAGCAATCATTCCATGATCACCTAATTCATCAAATCCAAGTGACACAGTTGAGCCTGGATAATATATTCTGTTTTTATTATCAATATTATTTTTATGAACATGTCCTAAAGCCACATAATCAAATCCTAGCGAATTTAATTTTGATTCAAGAATTGGGTTGTATAAGAAACCTTCTTCGTCTTTTGAGCCATTTAAATCGCAATGAGCTACTAATATGTTTAATTTATTTGAAAATGGTAACGCGATACTTTCAAGTTCAGAAGTATTCATATAAAATTCAGTAAATGCCATCCCATAAACATTAACATTTTCATCTTCATATTTCTCTATTTTAGAAGAATTAAATACATAAACATTTTCACCAAAATCATAAGTATCATAATATGAATCCTTTATATATGGATCATGATTTCCTGGTGTTATAAATATTTTTGTATCTAAAATACGTTTAAATTGATTTGCAATAAAATCAATAGTAGATTTTCTTACATATTCATGTTCATATAAATCTCCTGCAATAAATAAATATTCTACCTTATTTTTTAAAACAAAATCAATTACTTTTTTGAATGCATTTCTTTGTTCTAATCTTCTTTTTTCACCTAAATCTTCTTTAGTATTTAATGATGTGAAAGGCGCATCAAAATGCATATCTGCCATATGTACAAACTTCATATTATATCTCCTTTTCTAGTTCTTAAATTTTATCACATCACAAAATTACAGTCAATATTTTGCGAAAACTTGTTCTTAATTTTGGTATAAAAAAATGACTCTAAAAAGAGTCATTCCTTTATTAATCTTCTGAATCTATTGAACCGAAAAGTTCATCAAATTTAGCTTCTAGTTCTTTTTGAATATCTATTAACTCAGCTTGTCTTCTTTCTTCTGCTTCTTTTTGTTCAGGAGTCATTATTGGGTTTCCACCCATAGCTCCTCCCATAGCTGCGCCCATTGAAGCTGCAGCAGCAGTTTTTGAAGAATCAGCTGGAGTTGTAGGTGTTACAATTTCTTCTGGATCATCTGCAAATAAATCATCTAATGATTCTAAAGATGCAGCTGCTCCTCCACCTGTTCCAGAACCAGATTCATCTTGACCTTCAACATATGGGTTATATGGATTGTATTTTCTCCAAACACCTCTTTCAATGTGAACATCATTATGGTCTAATTTATATTTAGAAACTAATTTTCCTTCTGGATATTTAAAATAATAATATTTATTAGCTTTAATTGGTTTAATACCTTTTTCAAATATAATACAAAGGTCATTATCCATTCTTCTTAATTCGTCGGCAGTCATAAGTGCTCTTCCCATTACTTGATCAGATTCACTCTTACCTTGTTTCCAGTCTTCTCTATCCTTGTTAACTGATATATTATCTCTTGTAATTGTCTTTTCACCTAATGCTTTAGAGAAATATTCTACTGTTTTTTGTGAGTTAGATCCAAGGAAAAGGTGAGTATCGCAGTTACCAATGATTGTTTCATAAGCTTCTTTATATACAGCCTCTAATTGGTCTAAGTTTTGTAGAATAACACTGAATGAAATTTTTCTACTTCTTGATGTAGAAATCTTTTTATCAAAGTCAGGGATTTGTCCAATGTTAGCAAACTCGTCAAGGATGAAATATGTTGGACATGGTAATTCTCCACCACTAACGTCAGCAAAGTCATATAATTGTTGAATCATTTGTGAGAAGAATATTGTTAATAAGAAGTCATATGCTGTATGTGTATCTGAAGAAATAACGTATACAGCAGTTTTCTTTCTTCCTATTTCTGTAAAGTCTATTGTATCTGTTGATGTTACTTCAGCAATTTCTCTTGAGTCGAATTTACCAAGTTTAGATTGTAATGTACCAAGTACAGAACCAAAAGTTTTTTCTGGTAACATCTCAATGTTTTTATAATACATTCTTGCAGGATGATCAAATGGTAATTGATTCATCAAATTTGTAAGTAAGTTATCTCCACCACTACTATTAGCAGTTCTTACAAGCTCTGAACAGCTTGCTAATGATTGTTCTTCTGGTGGTCTAACTGCTTTTAAATAATAAATTAACGCTTTCATTAACATCTCTGACATATCGTCCCAGAATGGGTCTGAACTCTTACCGCCATCGCCTTGTCCTTTAACGATTGTGTTAGCAATAATGTCAACGTCTATTTCATTGTTTATATGGTGTAATGGGTTATAACCATCACTGTTTGCAGGGTGAACTAGGTTTAATACTTTAATATCATATCCTTTTGCTTTAAAGTAACCTGCTGTTTTATCATAAAGTTCTCCTTTAGGGTCTGTAAATACATAAGAACCGATTAATTGTAAAGCATTTGGAATAACGTATGAAGCTGATTTACCAGCACCAGAACCTCCGTACAACAAGTACGTTTACGTTACCACGTTTGTCTAGTGGTAAGTAGTTCTTCTCGGCAAGTACTATACCTTTATTTTTGCTTAAAACTTTATATTGTTCTCCATTTTCACACCAATCACTTGAACCGTTTTCAATATCTTCGTATTCATGTTTTGGAAATGCTTTTGAAAGACCAACTAAAATAAAAAAGATATATACCACAAAAGTTACTTTCAACATGCTCCAGAACTTTCCAATATGTGTTTCTTGGAAACATGTTGTTATTTCATTCCATGGTGCAACAATACCTTCTGCAAATTTTACAAAAAACGTTTGCCACAATGTTGAGTCAAACGGATTTGTACTAAATGTTACACCAGATGCAAGTTCTGCTGCAACAATTGATGTACATAATGGTATTACTAACCATAAGATAATGAAAAAAACTAATATAGTATATACTATTATCTTATTTTTAATTTTTCTAAATGCTGCTTTAATTCTATCAAAAAAACCCATAATATTCACCTTTTCATAAGTAGTATTTATTTAAATCCTAAAATGATTTAGCTTAAACCAAATAAGATGCATACGCATCTTATTCATTTATTTATCTATTATTCACGAACTTCTTTATCTGCTTCTTTCTTTGCTTCAGCTGCTTCTTTTCCTTCAGCATCTTTAGCTTCTCTTGTAGCTCCTTGCTCAATATCCATTTCTTCAATTCTACGTTGTCCTGAAGAAATTACTTTAAAGATAATTCCTTGTTTATTTTTTAACTCTTTTTTAGTAGTATCTGTTGCACCATCTGTTGCTCCAGTTCCTGCAGTATCTGTATCGATACCTTTTTCTAATTCATCAAGAGTTAATCCCATACAGTTTAATGTTAATCCTGCATAATTTTCATCTATTTTTTTCTTTACACTATCATTCTTATCTTCTTGAACTTTTAAATTCTTATCCCCTGTAGTTCCACTAGCCATTTTTCAAATCTCCTTTCGGCTTTATAATAAATAATTATTTATTGCCTTCTCTAATTTCAAACGCAAAATATTTTTTATGAGGTTTTAATTTACATTTTCCTTTAACCTCATTTGATTCCTCATCAAAATATAAAATTGGTTTAACTTCTTCACCAGTATCTGGATCAATTATTGAAATTGGTCTTTTCATATTTGGTGTATAAGCAAACTCTTTAAAATCTGTCTCTTCCTCGTTATATAATGTTTGGAATTTCATAGGCATTGGTTTTTTAGAAATCTTAATAACGTCATAATCTAAAAATCCCATATTTACTACTACTTTTTCCTTAGCAAATGATAAAATAACCAAAGGATTTCCCTCTGGGGCTGGATTCTCAACAAAGAATGTTTTTTTCTTGTTTGTTCCAATAAATTCCTCTGAATATTCTAATCTTTCAACAGTATATTTAGGAGAAGTTTTTGCAAACTCTCTTTCTGTTCTGTTTACTTGATAAATTACAGTACTTACATCTTTTGGATCTGTAATACTAAAATATTTTCCTTGTAAGTTAGCTTCACTCATTTACTTTACACTCCTTATAAAAGTTTCTTCCGAATGTGTTTCATCTTTTGCTTCAAAATACACATTAATTATATCTTATATACCCTTAAAAGTCAACGTTTTTCGTTAAATTATGTTAACTATTTCTCGGATTGAATCTTGATAATTCATTGAACTGTTTAAAAAGTTCAATTTCTTTTTCATTTGGGTGTTTTGGTATCATAATTTTAGTATCCAAAATTAACTTTCCTCTTCCACCTTTTCCATCTTTATATCCTCTGTTTTCAATCTCTATCTTTTCACCACTTTGAATACCAGCTGGAACATATATTGAAACATCTTCGTTAATACCATTAATAGTAACTTTTGTACTAAGGGCCGCTTCCCAAGGAGTTAAATATAAATTAGTTTTTAAATCATAACCATCAAGCACAAATCTTTCATCGTTTTTGATTTTAACTCTTACAAACAAATCTCCGTTTTTTCCGCCATCATTTCCTGGCTTACCTTGTCCAACAATTCGAATCTTCTCATTGTTTTGAATTCCTGCTGGAACTGAAACTTTAAACTTCTTTAAGTTACCTTCTACAGTTCTAACACCAATTGTTTGTTCTTTTCCTCTAAAAGCATCTTCTATTGAAATATTAATTTCTGTTTCAATATTCTCACCTTTTGCCGGTGTCTTTTTATTTTTAACTTTAGGTTTGTTGTCTTCTACACTTCCAAAAAACATTGTAAAGAAATCGCTAAATAAAGAATCTTTACTTCTTTTACTTTCCTCATAAGATGAATTCTTTCTTCCAACATTTCTATTCCACATTCTGTCATATTTTCTTTTGCTAATGTTGTCAGATAAAACTCTATATGCTTCGTTTATATCTTTAAATCTTTCTTCATATTTTTTGTTAGCTATATTAACATCAGGATGATATTTTTTAGCTTGTTCTCTATATGCAGCTTTTATCTCTGCCATACTTACTTTATTGTTTTGTAGTCCTAATATTTTGTAATAATCTTTAAATATCATTTCAACATCCCCCGAACTTACCTAAAATTCAAAACGATTATATCATTTCATTTATTTTTTGTGAAGCTATTTTAGAAATTTATACAAATTTTTTTCATATTTTTTCCCTAAATTTTAGCATAAAAAAAGAGACTATTTTTCTTACTAAAAAATAGCCTCAAATTTTGATTATTATCTAGCAACTTTTGGACCTTTCATTCCCTTTGCACCTTTTGCTCCACCTTGCATTGCAAGTATGTTTTGGTCATATGAGAATGTTAATTTTTCTTTATCTCTATGTCTTCTAATTGCAAGTTCTATAATTTCATCTAGTTCTTTTTCAAATGTTTTTCCTGTAGCTTCCCATAAATAGAATGAAAGCGCACCAGGAATTGTGTTAATTTCATTAACATATACTTTATCTGTTTTTGTATCAATTAAAAAATCAATTCTTGAAACTCCACTGCATCCTAAAGTTTTAAATACATCTTTAGCTAAACCTTGGATTTCATTCGTTTGTTTTTCTGTTATATCTGCTGGAATCTTTTTATTAGCAAATTGTTGATTAGAACCACCTTTAGCTGGAGCTTTAGCACCCATTTTCATAGATCCTACTTTTCCTCCACCTATGGTTCCACCTTTTGTTTTTCCATCTCCAATGTATTTATCTGTATAACTTAATATCTCATCAGAGAAGAATGGTTCTTCACATACAGATGCTTCTCCATCTGCTAAGTTACCAATTACAGAACAGTTAATTTCTTTTAAATTTTCAACTGCTTTTTCAACTATAACTCTATCAGCAAATTCCATAGCAAATTCAATTGCTTCTTCAAGTTCTGCTTTATTTTTAGCTTTTCTAATACCAACACTTGATCCTAAATTTCCTGGCTTAACAATAAGTGGATATTTAAGTTCGTCTTCAATTTGTTTTAATATTTTTTCTTCATCTTTTATGTATTCCATAGAATAAAATGCCACAAAGTCAACAACTGGAATTCCAGATGCTCTTAATACTTTCTTTTGTAAAATTTTATCCATACCAATACTTGAAGCTAAAATATCTGGTCCAACATATGGGATTCCAAGTAATGTTAAAAATCCTGCTAAAGTTCCATCTTCACAGTTTGTTCCATGTACTATTGGGAATGCTACATCTATTGTATTAATAACTCTTTTTCCAATCCATGGAGCTGGACACTTAATAACTTTAACTCCTGTTCCATCATTTACAACTGCTACTTTATAACATCTTTTTAATAATACTTCCATATCTCTAAATGAGTATAAATCTAATAAATCATCGCCTGTATACATTACACCATTTTTAGCTATATAAATTGGAACTATCTCATATTTATCTGGATTTAAGCTAGAAATAGCTTGATTCATTGTTATAACTGAAATTTCATGTTCTACTGATTCACCACCAAAGAACACACCTACTTTTATTTTCATATTTCTATCCTCTTTTCTAAACCTTATACAATCGATTTACAAATAATTATCTGGTAAATCATTTTCTAGTAAAATAACACTATCCTTTGTCATAATTTGATTCATTTTTGCTAAAGCATCTTGTAAATTTTTAGCAATATAAATATTTGAATCTGGATATCCTTTTTCTCTAATTCCATTATAAATTGGAACTGTTTGTTGTGCTCCAACTAAAATAATAAAGTCAGCACTATCTGCAGCATTTCTACCAAGTTCTTGGTTAATTTCTACCGCTTTATCACCAAGATCTACAATACCTGGTGTTATTAATATTCTCTTTTTATGTTCAAATGATTTCAAAACTTCAAGTGCCATTTTCGCACCCTTTGTATTTGAATTATAAGCATCGTCAATTATGATACTTCCATTTGGATTTTGTTTTAATTCTAATCTATGTGGAACTGGACGGATATATTTTGCACCCATCTTAATTTCATCAGCTGTTAATCCTAATTTATCAGCTATAGCAACAGCTCCAACTATATTTAAAATATTTAAATTTCCTAATAATTTTGTTTTAATTCTAATAGATTCTTTTCCAGGAATTACTACATCAAAACTTGATCCTCTTTCAGTAATTTCTATGTTTTCTGCATAGTAATCAGCTTCATGAGTTAAACCAAATTTAACTGATTTTTTAGTAATTCTTGAATTTCTTATATTTTCATCTTCCCAGTTTAAGAAAGCAATCCCTTCATCATCTGGAAGACTATCAACTAATTCAAGTTTAGTTTTTCTAACATTGTCTAAATTTTTGAATGTATCTAAGTGTTGAGGCCCAATAGCTGTAACCAAACCATATGTTGGATTAACAATATCTGTAATCTCTTTAATATCACCAACGTATTTAGCTCCCATCTCACATACAAATAATTGATGCATAGATGTTAATTTTTCATTTATTGTTCTCACAACACCCATTGTTGTATTATAACTTTCTGGTGTCATTAATGTATTATATTTTTGTGAAAGAATGGTATTAACAATATATTTAGTACTTGTTTTACCATAACTTCCTGTAATACCAACAACTTTTAAACCAGGAATTTCTTTTAATTTATGTTTAGCTTTTCTGCAAAAGCCTCTTCTAATTGCTCCTTCAATCGGTTTATTTATTGTACCTACAACATAAACAAAGCAATATGCAAATATCATACAAACGTTAAGTACTGATAAAACTATTCTTGGATTTAAAATATTTGCTAAAATCACTGCTATAGCAAATAAACACAAGTATGTTGTATATACTCTTTTAATTCTTGCTGTAACAACAAATGGTTTTTTCTCTTTTTGTCTTTTATTAGATACAATTAAATACATAAGTACTAATATTTCTACAATATATCCTGCCACTCTTGACCATGACATATTTAATCCAAATATAACTATTGGAACTAATAGTAGTACTACCGTTTTTATATTAAAAACTTTTTTAATATATCTTTTCATCCATACTACATATCTATCAAGATAATAATTTTCTAGTTGCCAAATATGTAATCCATGTCTTGTGATTTTGTAAAAGTAAATTAATACTAAGATTAAACTAAAGTTTAATAATACTTTCTCCATTTACACTTCCCCTTTTATTTATCATTTTTTAAAAATTCATTCACTACAGTATTAAAATGCCCTATATTTTCTAAATATGAAAAATGTGTTGCACCTGGATATTCAATTAATCCACTGTCAGGAATTAATTTTTCCATTTTTCTTCCATCAGCAATTGGAGTTGCTGTATCTAGAGTACCCCAGAAAATTAATGTAGGTACCTTAATGTTTGGAAGTAAATGACTTAAATCTTCATTAAGTATAATCTTCATTGTCTCTTTTAGAACATTACTTGAAGCTTTATAATCACTTGATCCAACATTATTTCTTAACTTCTCTTTAAATGATTTTATTCTCTTTGTGTTTGGAAGTAAGTTTAAAATAAATTTTCCAGTTTTATAAAAAGCAACTTTTAAATGATAACTTAAACTTCTTTTTGGAATTAAACCTGCACTATCAATTAAAATCACTTTTTTTGCTGAAACTATTCCTCTACCAACTGCATTTATTATCATTCTACCGCCATTTGAGTGACCAATTAAAATAGGATTATCAATTTCTAATGCATCCATAAAAGATTTTAAAAAATCACCAAAATCATCTGATTTAAGTGGATGTTCTGGCATATCACTTTGACCAAACCCTACAACGTCAACTAAATAAACTTTAAAATTATTACACAAATTATTTGCAATTGGACGCATAGTTTCAAGTGTAGCAAGCCAACCATGTAAAAGAATTACTGGTGTGCCACTGCCTAAAACTTCATAATTTATGTTCCAGTCATTTATTTTAACTTGCAATTTATCCTCCTATATGTATTCCACAATATGCTCGCATAATGTGGATTATTTTTACTATAATTTATTCAAATTAACAGTTTATTGTTACTTCCCTACAATATTATAACAATATGCTAATTTTTTCAAGTTTTTTGCTCATAAATTGCAATTTTTAAAGCATCTACATTGTCAAGACCCCATTTTGTGTGTCAAGCACTACTAAAATATCCTCTTCTTCACCTGTATCAGCATTAATATAAACTATAAAATCTTTATCATTTACTTTTCCTTTAAACTCATAACATATAATTTCCGTCTTCCACTTCGTAGGAATTATTGCCATATTTTCTGACATAATATTTAATTTTTTATTTATATTTTCTTTCGCTTTTTGGATAGTAATTTTAGGTTCAAATATTTCTCTTTTAGTATGTGAATTTAAATATCCTGTAGTTTCTATTCCTAAAACTTCTCCGTTGTCAAGTGCAAGTTTTACCTTAATCAAATCCGGGTAAACTACAATTCCACCATCATTATAGGCATAATTTACCGTTATAGTATTTGACTCTTTTATATAATAAGTTTCTTTCATATTTGCAAATTTTTTACTCGATAAAAACTCTTTTCCTATTTCAATTGCTTCAGTGTTTGATAAATTTTCTTTATCTACACTTCTATCAGATTGCATCTGAACGACATGTCCACCTTTTTTAGAAATATAAATATTTATATTATCATTTCTATCTTTTACTTTAACTGAAAAATCATACCCAGGAATATCCGCATTATCTAAATACGCATTTAATAAAATTTCTTCAATATCATAATCTGATAAAAATTCTTTTGCTTTATCTTTCGCTTCATTTTCAGATACATCATCTCCTGTTAACCCTACTTTATTCTGCTTACTTACATGATCTGAATACGCTCCATCATAAATTAAACCTTCATAGTTATTTAAATTATTATCAATATTTGAAAACACTGTTAGATTATCAACTGCTTGAGCAAGTGATTCATCTTTACCTGTTACTTCAGTCCATTTAATACTTCCACTATTTATCTCATCACTCATAACATTCAATGTATTTTCTAATTCTTTACTATAGCCATATAATACATTTAAATTGTTAAAATCTTCATCTACTAATTCTTCACCTTTTATGCTCTTTTTAGAAAGTGAATAAGTGTAATCGCTTACCTGATTTAAGAATTTTGAAATATTTGCTACATTCTCACTAGAAAGTGGGAGTTTTGATAAATATACCATAGCAAGATTAGAATCACGCCAAACCTGAGACAGTGTCTCTGCTGAATGTTCTGGTGATTTACTTATCATTGATTTCGCCAAATAATTTTCTACACTATTAACTGAATTTACAAGTCCTACAAAAGAATCTATATACACTTTATCTAGTTCATTTGTATAATCATTTTTTAATTTTAAAGCAGCAGTTCCAGTTATAAAAACTAAAACTGTTAGCACAATAATCACCAATTTTATAAAGTTTTCTTTTATCATATTCTCTCCTTGATCTATCTAAATTTTTCTTATTATTTCCATATTTTCAAGGATTATACTCAAAGCCTCAAAATATGTATAAATATTGTGTTTTTTTCATATAAGTGGTATAATAGTAATGTTATTTAATATATTTTTAAGAAGGAAAGCTTATGAAAAAAGTATTAATATTTTACGGTTCTTATGGTGGTGGCCATTTATCTGCCGCTAAAGCTATTGGATCTTTTTTAGAGCAAAAATACGAAAAAGACGTAGAAGTAAAACTTGTTGACTGTATTGAATATATTAGTAAATCAATCAATAAAGTTTCTACAGAAGCTTACAAAGAACTAGCAAAAAAAGCCCCATGGGCATGGAAAAGAATATATAAACAAGCACAAAATGGTGCACTATCTCACATTAGTACTGCAACAAATAAATTAATGGCATTCAAATTAAATTCACTATTAAAAGAATTTAATCCAGATCTAATTGTTTCCACTCACCCATTTTCTACACAAATGTGCGCTATTATTAAAAAAAGAGAAAATAAAGATTATAAACTAGCAACTGTTCTTACCGACTATCATATACACCCTCAATGGCTAGTACTTTCACAATATACAAACTATTTCTTTGTATCAAACGAAACAATGAAAATTGATATGATTAAAGAAGGTATACCAGAAGAAAAAATCTTTGTTACTGGTATTCCTGTTTCAGATAGATTTTCACAAGAATTTGATACCGCAGAAATACACAAAGAATTTGGATTAGATCCAGAAAAACCAACAATACTATTCTTTGCTGGTGGTGAATTTGGACTTGGTAGAGACACAACATACATGGTTCTTAAAGCATTAATCAAAATGTTTAAAGGATTACAAGTAGTAGCTATTTCTGGGAAAAATAAAAAAATGAACAAAAAATTCAACGAACTTGTTCAATTTACAAAGTCAGAAAATAGAGTAAAAATTTTAGAATATACAAATAAAGTACCAGAACTTATGCATATCTCAATAGGAATAATTACTAAACCAGGTGGTTTAACAATCACTGAAGCATTAGTATCAAAATTACCTATTGTAATCATTAACCCTATCCCAGGCCAAGAAGAAGAAAACGCAGAATTCTTAGTAAACAACAATGTTGCTGTATGGATTAAACCAGAAGATAAAATTGCTAGAACATTAAAATATTTATCAAGAAATGTAGAAAAATTACAAGCAATGGGAGAAAATGCAAGACTACTTTCTAAACCAAATGCTACTGAAGATATTTGCAAAATAATTATGCATGAATTTAATGACGTTGTTAAAATTCCTAATCAATTAATGATAGAAATTTTAATAAAATGCAGAGGAAAATATCTATTTATAAAACCAAAACAAAAATCTAAAGATATTGTTCCACCATTACATTTATTAGGTGGTCCTTTACCAAACGACCAAATACTTGATAATTCTTTAAATTCACTTGCTTTAAAAGAAATGAACATAGAACTTAAAAACTTAAAACCATTCGATTTTGATACAGAAATTCAAAAATATAAAGGAAGAGAATCACAAATCATTTATTTGCGTTATTTAGCCGATATAAATAGTTCAAAGGATGTTATTACTACTTCAGATAATTATAGCCTTATTTGGCTATCTAAAGACGAATTAAAGGGTAATAATTTCACAAACACAACAAAAAATCTTTTAAAGAAATTAAATCTTATATAAATAGAGATTATATAAAAAAATGGAATGTACTTTTAGTACATTCCATTTTTGTTATTATTTACTTTTTTTAACTATTTTAGTTACTATAACCGTCATATCATCATGTGCTACACCAAAACTATTATCAATAGCTTCAGCTAATATTAAATCAGCAATCTTTTGAACGTTATTTGTGCTTACATTTTTAAGAAAATCTTCTATCCATTCTTTTCCTACATTCTCTTTTGATTCAACTATACCATCACTATACATTACTAATATATCCCCATCAGCAATATCAATATTTACTGATTGAAGTTCAATATTATCTACTATACCTACTGGTAAGTTTTCTGATTTAATTTGTTTTATATTTCTTTTATTTTTGATGTATGTATTACATGCACCATTTTTTAAAAGTTCAATTTTACCAGCAAATAAATCAAGAATTGATATATCTAAACTTGAATACATTTCCTTATTTTGTGTTAAATTCATTCTTGAATTTATTAATTTAACTGATTCCTCCCCATTAAATCCTGCTGATAACATTTGCTTAATTAATCTTAATGTAATTTTACTACATTCTCTCGCTTTTTCACCACTACCCATTCCATCAGCAATAGCTACTAAATATTTTCCATCAGCTAATTTAATTTGAAGACTACAATCTCCAGACACGCTTGATCCTTCTTTAGTAGTTTTAGCACTACCTACTTGAAGCACAAATTTATCTTCTGATGCATATATTTGAGAATATTCTTTATTTTCTTCATCAATGCGATCTCTTTGGAATACCATTTTACTTCCAATACATTTAGAAATAACATCAGCTATTCCAGTTTCAATTTCTTTTTCTTTTAATCTACTATCATCAAAGTCAAGTTTTAATTCTACAATGTACTTTTCATTCTTTAATTTCTTTAATCTACATTGATAGATTTTAATTCCTTTAGATTTCAATAAAATTTCTATTTCTTGTTCTTTTTTAGTATATATTGTTTCTTTAGGTTTTTGAATTTCTTCTGCACATTTATCAATAACTTTAGTAACATTTTTAAGATTTTCATTAATAGATGCTAAATTCTTTTTTCTTTCTTCCTCTTTAGCTCTTTTAATTTGATCATTTTTTAATGTTCTA
>JAZSBZ010000027.1:0-3988 GCA_045602645.1 Candidatus Scatovivens sp.
ATTAGTTCTTTCACTTGTGACATATCTCGAACAATTAAATATTTTTTGGAGAGTATATTTTGCATAATTCAATTCTGGCTCCTTATGGTCGTCATACTGACACTTATATTTTAGATAGTATACTTTTATAACCTGTTCTAGGATTTTTTTTATGATACTATCTTTATGAATAGCAATCACCAAATCTGTAAGATTAAGATTTGAAAGATATTCAGTTGATAATATTTGAGCATGATTTATATTTCTTGCTCTTTGACAATTATATGATGTTATCTGACTATCATATTTGTTTGCTAAGTATTCAAGATATTCTTCATCTGTGCAAGGATTAACATCAATGATTGGTATGTATTTAGAAATATTTAGTACGTTGTAGTATAGATTTTCATACAAATCAGAATCCTCTAAATCAATTCCAAAATATGACAAATCTAATATAAATTTCTCTACCCTATCAAAATATTTATGAGGTTTAATTATTAAACTATATGCTGGATGAAACGAACCATCTTTTGCTAAAAGCATCCATGAATCATTTGTTGTAGGAGCACCCGAAAACAATTCTTGATTCTCCATAATACAGATTAATAATTCTTTGTATCGACTATTTCTAATCTCTTGATTCGTTTCTTGAGAAATCTTCTTTGAATATTTTTTTAGTTCATTTTTGATACTAGTAATATCAGAAGTAGTTACGTTACAAACTGTATTTAAATAATTAGATAGATTTCTTTTCTGATTTTCTTGATCAAAAGAACTCAAATCAGGAATGTGAGTAATAAGATATTGAATCAAACCTTCATCAACAAATTTAAGTCCGAAATCACTGGGTAGTTTTCTGGGTATTTGCCCTGTGTTTATATATACATTCTCTTTCGATATTGATAATAAAAGAACTTTTTCTTGGTCATATAGCAAATCAAATTTAATATGCGTATCTATTTCTTTTAATGCTTTTATTAACTCACATCTATCCTCTATTGTTTTAATCCAACCAGATAAAGCATTAACTTTTAACCGTAAATCATTTGTATTGTACTTATTTTTTTCCTTAATGCTATCAGGCTTTCCTGAAATCAACATTTGTTTTAGTTCATGCCATCCCTTGTCTTTAAGTTTCGTTACATATTCTGAAAAATCTTCCGAATAGTAATAGGTATTATTCAAAAATTCATACGTTCCATCTATAGTAGGGAAAATTTTGGCATCATGTTTTAAACTATTCAATATATGTCTCAATGTCCATATATCATCATAGGTAGTATTCATATCGATAGCATGGTATATATCCCATGATGGAATAGAATAAAATGTAGACAATTCTTGCTCTGCAAAAGCAATAATTGATTTCGCCACATATTCTTGCATTTTTTTATTAATTGAATTATCTATCAATCCATTTCTAGACATCGTTAATTCAAATGTTGCATGAACAATTATAGGTAAATCTATATTGATTTTTGTAGGGAAAAAGGTATGAAGAGGATTCGTATCTCTTAATTTTGATTCATTTTTTGGATATGCTAAGATTATAGAATATTCCTTTTCGCCAATATTCCCATTATCACGATGAAATAACCATTTGCTTTTATCACATGTAATAACTCGATTCTCTGTTTTATCACCTATTATAGTTATGGACTTACACCATGTTAAAAATAGCAAAACTCTTTCGTCTAAACTATTAAGTTGCTCCACAATGTTCTCTACAACTTCTTCATCGTCTTGTAATTTAATTGTGATTTTTGTAGTGTACTCTTTAGCTTTAACAGTTTTCTCATATTTAGGTAATGGTAATATTGCAATAGGACATTTTGCATTAGGCCATTTTGCTTTTTGATTCTTGTAAACGTCTTTAACGAATAATTTAGTTTCTTTCTTCCCTATATTAGCCTCTATTTCTTTTTGAATTTCCATCCACTTTTCATTAGCAATCTTATCGGAGAATGTGCATTTAATATTTCTACTATGGATTTCTATTTCTTTTGCCCAATTAAGAATAGCCCTGAATCCTAATCCCTTATTTCCAATTAGTTTTTCTTCAATCTTACTACTCTGATTAGCTCGCATGATAGAAGTGAAGCCTTCGTCACTAAATGGTTTTCCTCCTTTATTTGCAATGGATATAACATCATTCGAATAATCTATAACGACATCAATATTCATTTTTGCTTCTGCACCTGCATCTTCTGCATTCTGAAGCATTTCATATATTTCTCTTCCTCTGTAATCATTACGAGTTGCATTCTCTGCATTAAAATCGCTAATGATTCGTGTGTTGTTTTTATCGGTACTATTGATGTACTCATTAAAACACATATTAAAGTCTATAGCCATATGTTTCCCACTAATTAAATATTAATAAATAAATCACTATTAAACACAAAAAAACTAATATGTATTAGACCCAAAGATTTATCATCTATTTTCTGCAAAAATAATGATATTTTATTGGATTGGGAGATTTCAAACTATAGACTATCTAAAAAAACGAAAAATATTAGCATCTGATATATTGATTTAGTGATAAAACAATATGCTTGGCTACTATTATAACAGCATTGAGTATTATTTTTCAAATCTTAACCCTCTATTTTTGTCCAAAATTCCTCAAAATAGATATCGGATTCTCCTTTTGCCATGCACTACCATTGTGACCAAATCAACTATTTTACGAATTTAGTCTTGATATTGTCACCTTAAACTGAATGTATCGATATTGATAAAAACAAGAATAACATTCTTCCCTTATCCAATAAGCATTATCACATCATAACTTATGACCAACGTCAGTCATAAGTTATGACCGACATTTGACTTCACTAGTGGCAAAAAAAGAGGCACTTCATCACGAAGTGCCTCTAAACGCCTTAAGTTTTAAAGTTGCTTATCTTTAGAAAATATAAGCCAATGATACTTGCCAAGTTTTTGTCTTGGCAGAGATTGCTTTATCAACACCACTTACAAGATCCATACCTTCGAATGTATCGCCCATAGGGATTTGATAAGTGATACCTACTTGCAATTTTCTGAGCAGCTTCACACCCGCACCCAAGTTTATACCAACTTGTGTTGTCTTCACATCTGCCCAATCGATATCTTTCAAATTGAAATAAAAATCGGGGCCAGCAGCCAAGTAAACGCCTAATGTGCTACCCAAACCGATAGTATATTTCAAATTTACAGGTACTTCAATACCTTGTTGTTTCCATTCGTTTTCACCTTTTTGCGAGTAAAGCAAAGCGCCATCAATACCTAAACCTAAAAGAGGCACGGTTACTTCTACCATAGGGCCAATGAAGAAGCTTGTAGTATTTCCCTCCAAACCCTCTGCATTAAGACCTTTTATATCCAACTCAGCCAAATTCAAACCACCTTTAACACCCCACTTCAACAATTGTGCTTGAGCAGGAGTAGCTAAGAAAAAGCAGCAAACTGCTACTGCTAATAGACTAATAATCTTTTTCATAACATAAAATCATTTAAGTTTATGGCGACAAATATATCAAATTTTTCTTAAATAGAAACGCGCAACAACAAGATTTGTTCACACAAGACCTAAAAACAGCACTTCAAAGGGATAATATTGTAAACAAATTTCACTTGCCGAAAAATAAGCCTATTGCCGCGAAAAATTTTCCCAGTAGGGAAAAATAATTTTTCCGCAAGGGAAAATATTTTTTCTCAGTTGGGAAAAATTTCGGCCGTTTTTAGCCGATTTTTCGTGTAAAGAGATATTACTTCTGCATATCTACAAGAAAAATCAAGCACAAAGAGAACAATATTCACCTCTTTTTATTACTTTTGCATCACAACCCCTTAAACATAGAATCATGAAAATACTTATCATTGGAGGTACAGGCACCATCAGTAGTGCCATTACCCGTCAGCTTGCCGAGAGCGAGCACGAACTATGGTTATTAAACCGCGGAAACAGACAACAAGAAGTGCCAGCAAACGTTAAACAAATTGTTGCTAATATCGACGA
>JAZSBZ010000028.1:0-4046 GCA_045602645.1 Candidatus Scatovivens sp.
ATTAGAAGAATATTTAGTCAAAATAACAAAAAATGGTGCAAATATTGAAAAAATAACTTGCAGTAATATATTAGTCTATTTAAAAGAATTAAAGGAGAAGTATAAATGCTAACACTACCAATAAAAAAGAAATGGTTTGATATGATAAAATCAGGAGAAAAGAAAGAAGAATACAGAGAATATAAACCATATTATAAAACAAGATTTAATAACATATTAGATAAATTAGAAAAAGGCACAATTTTTTATGTAATATTTAAAAATGGCTATGGTAAAAATGCACCAAAAATAAAATGTAAAGTTAATTTATTTCTAGCAGAAACAAGAAGTGATATTCAAGTAGATTGGGGGGCAAAACCTGATACATTATATTATATTTTAAAAATATTAAGTGTTGAGGAGGTATAAATAATATGAGTGCAAAAGAAATGTTTGAAGAATTAGGGTATAGAAGAAATGAACAAATATTTGTTCAAAATGCAACTATTGAAGATATGGGAAAAAGATTTATTGATTATCAAAAAAATAAAGTTCATATTATAATATCAAGTTTTGGTGTACCAGCAATATGTAAATTTGAAGTAGGCTTGTTTTATAGAAATAAAGTGCAAGATATAACATTTGAAGAACTACAAGCAATAAATAAGCAAGTAGAAGAACTGGGGTGGAATAAATGAACATAGGTGATTATGTAAGAACTAAATATGGAATAACACAATACAAAGAATATGAAACAGCAAATGGTAATAAACTATTGTGTATGCCTGTAAAAGATGGTTCAAATGGAATATTTGCTAATATAGAAGATATAATCAAAAGTAGTTCTAATATTATAGATCTAATCCAATTGGGAGACTATGTTAATGGGTATTTGGTATATGAAATTGAAGAAAATTGGGAAATAGTTGGTTATAGATGTTTTATTTATGCAAACGATATTAAATCAATAGTAACTAAAGAACAATTTGAAAGTATGGAATATAAGATAGGAGAGTAATATGTTAAAAATAAAAGATAATTCAAAATTGAATGAAATAATTGAAACAAAAGTTGCTAAATGGTTGTTATATTTTGGTAATTAGGAGGAAATAAATGGAAGGTATAGATGATCTAAATATTTTCAAAGCATATTATGAAATGAAATCAATTGATAGAAAAATTGATTTAATATTAACTTTAAGAGAAACAGCAGAAGGAATTAAACCAAACAGATTAAAAGAAATACTTGTTGATGGTGGATTTAGAGAAAACGATATGATTCTAAATGCTATTATAAAAAAAGATAAATATACTGAAAGTTTACAAATCTTATATAAAGAAAGAAATGCATATGAAAAATATATATTAGAAGAAATAGATAGATTAAAACTTATATACCCAGAAATGGCAATTGTTTATTTTAGAGATTATGAAAAATTAAAATGGAATGACATAGCAGCTAAAATGAATTATAGTGAAAAACAAATAAGAAGATATTATAGTAACTATAAAAATAAAAAAAATTAAAAATGTCCAACAATGTCCATTTTAAATGTGTTAAGATTGCTATGATGAGATAGTTATCAAGAGAGGTAATATTTCATTAGAGATTTTTCTCAAACGATATATCATACCACCTTAATTGGTGGTGTTGAGTAGATATATTTATACCGTGGGTTTTCCAGAGTAGTTGACAAGAAAACATCTAGCCACACAATTAATAAAAGCACGGCTGATGAGATTTAAAAAATCGAAACACTTTTTAAAGTGTCCCGTGGAGTTCTCCAAGTGTGGGAATAACTGAGAACTTAGACTACTCCCATGATATAAGTATATCTATTCAATACTGCTAATTAACAGCAGTAGCAGATATTTCACCTCTCTATAAATGGGGAGAATAAAGAGCATAGAAATATGTTCTTTTTTAATGGAGGAAGAAGAAATGGAAAAGATAATTAGAATATCTAACAAAGATTACAGAATGAAAGCGAGTGCTTTAACACAATTTAGTTATAGAGATGAAACAGGAAGAAGTTTCTTAACGGATTTACAAAAGCTAACTGAATTAAAAGACATAGGAGAAGATATAACTAAAAGCATTGATGCATTAGACAGTGTAAGCGAATTATTACTAAAGATGGCTTATATAATGGCAAGAGAAGCTGATAAGAATCAAGCAACAAATTATGAAGAATTTTTAAGTGGAATCGAAAGCATATATGATGACACAAAATGGATTCAAGAAGTATTGGAATTAGCATGTTCACCCTTATCAAGGCAATTACAAAACAATTAAGACTAGAACAAACAATAATGAGCCAGTAGACGAATTTGAAGTAGTTGCCTTAGCAAAAAGATTAAATATATCAATGGAAGATATGTCAAAAATGAGCTTTGTAAGTTTAATCAATATTTTATTATCAAATGTTGAAGAACATGAACAAAAAGCGAAACAGGATGACATAAATAAGTACTTCGGTTAAAAAAGGAGAAATACTATGTATAGCAACATATTTTATTTCAAGAAAATATGCAAAATAGGAGGAACAGAACAATTCCTATATGAAATAGCCAAGAAATATAAAGATTATGATATAACTGTATTTTTTGATGAAGCAGATCCACATCAAATAACAAGATTAAGACAATATGTGAGATGTTTAAAAAGAAAACCTGGAGAAACAGTTAAATGCAAAAAAGCATTTTTTAATTTTAACATAGATATGATAAATGATGTTGAAGCTGAAGAATACATATTTGTATCACATGCAATATATCAAGAATTTGGATATAAGCCACCTATAGAGAATCCTAAATTAACAGGATACATAGGTGTAAGCCAATTTGCAGCTGATAAGTTAGAAGAATATGGAAAGAAAATGGGATTAAACATAAAGGCAATAAAGTGTTATGATCCACTAACATTAGAACCAGTTAAGAAAGTACCAATAATAGTAAGTGCATGTAGGTTAGATGATAAATGGAAAGGTGGAGGAAGAACACTAAAGTTAATAGAAGCTTTAGATAGATATTGTAAAGAGAACGAAAGGCAGTATTTATGGTTAATATTTACTAATAAAACAAACATACAATTAGAATCACCAAATGTAGTATATATGAAACCACGAATAGATGTAAGACCATACATAGCAATGGCTGATTGGGTAGCACAATTAAGTGAAGATGCAGAAACATATTGCTATACAACAAATGAAGCAAATGGATATGGTGTACCAATAATAACTACACCATTGAGTGTATATAAAGAACTACCAGCAACAGATAATGAAAGAATCGTGTTGGACTGGAATTGCGAAAATGTAGATGAAATAGCAAGACTTATCTTTGAAAAGAAGGTGAAACCATTTGAATACACTCCACCGAAAGATGAATGGGATAAGATACTTGTTAAAAATAAAAGTACATATGAGGAGGAGAAGAAAATGAAAGTAAAGGTAGAAGCATTAGACACATATGAAAAGTTTAATGTAATAGACAATGAACTAAAAAGAGTACCAAAAGCAGGAGAACAATTCATAGTAACAAAAGAAAGACTAAACATACTACTAGGAGATAACGATGCTAATAGAGTATATGTAAAGGTAATCGAACCAGTAAAAGAAGAAGAAAAAGCTGTAGCACCTACTAATAAAATAACAAAAAGAAAGAAATAAGAATGAGTTATGGCATAAGAAAAGACTTCTACAATAGCAAGGCATGGCAAGATGTAAGAAAAACAATATGGTTAAAGCAAAACCTATTATGTAATAGATGTCATAGACCTGTATATGTAGATGGTATATCAGAATACATTCCTAAAGGTCAAAGAAGAACAGGAATAGTACATCATAAGATATATCTAAATGAATTAAATATAAATGACAAGAACATAACACTAGGTGAAGATAATCTTGAAGGTTTATGTAAGGAATGTCATGAGAAAGAACACACTAAAGGTCAAGCAACAAGAAATAATTACTATTTTGATGAAGATGGAAACATTCATTCAATAGGGGCTATGTAGTGTCCCATTGTTGCTAAGGGAAACAAGTCGGAGGCCAAGCGGT
>JAZSBZ010000029.1:0-18060 GCA_045602645.1 Candidatus Scatovivens sp.
GATTGTACTCATACTAATGAACCTGGTTGTAAAATAATTGAAGCAATAGTTAATGGAGAAATAGATCAAGAAAGATATGAACAATATTTAAAATTACAAAAGGAATCAAGATATAATACTGATTCGAATCAATATTTACAAGAAAAGAAAGATAAATTTAAAGAAATATCAAAAATCAATAAGCATAATAGAAAGAAATAAATTACAATTTTGTAATTTGTTAGATAAATAGTAATTTGTAGAGGTGATAAAATGAATGATAATCTATATGATATGATTTTTAAAAGAAAATCTTTTCATTTATTTAGAAATATAGGAAATGAAAAGATTACAGAAAATGAACTTAAAGATATTGAGAAGAAATTTGATACTTTTGAACCATTGGCAGCGGATATTAAAGTAAAAATGAAAATTGTTAAAGATACTACAACCTGCAAAAGAGGTCAAGAGTATTGCATTTTATTATATTCTGAAAAGAAAGATAACTATTTACAAAATATAGGTTATATTGGTGAACAACTAGATTTATATTTAGTATCTAAAAATATTGGTACTCTTTGGTTTGGAATTGGTAAAGTAGAAGAAAAACAATTAGATGGTTTAGATTTTGTAATAATGATAGCGATATCAAAAGTGGATGATGAAACTAAGTTTAGAAAAGATATGTATAAAAGTAAAAGAAAAGAATTATCAGAAATTTGGAACGGATATTATTATTTAGAGATAGCTAATATTGTAAGATTTACTCCAAGTGCATGTAATACTCAACCGTGGATTGTTGATTCTTCAAAGAACGAACTTAAAGTTTATAGATATAGAAAACCAGGTAAAAGAGGAATTATGCCAATAGATATGGTTAAACATTATAATCAAATAGATATTGGAATTTTCTTATGTTTTTTAGAATTATGTTTAAATAGAAATAATATTAAATTTGAAAGAATTTTATATGTAGAAGAAAATGCTGATAATGAAAAAAATATAACTGCGACATATAAAATTAATTAACAAATTATAATTTGTAGGGCAAATTATGATTACTCAACTATTCGTTGATACAAAAAATACCCCCACTCAACGATTAGTATGTGTACTTTTTCAAAATAATAATTTACACTTGAATTGAAGGAGGTAGTAAGTATGGATCAGATTAAAATTGGAAAATTTATAGCTGAATGTAGAAAAAAGAATAAGTTAACACAAATGCAACTTGCAGAGAAATTAAACATTACAGATAGAGCTATATCTAAATGGGAAAACGGAAAAGGAATGCCTGATTCATCAATAATGCTTGATTTATGCAATGAACTTAAAATAAGTGTAAATGAATTATTAAGTGGGGAGGTAATTAAAGTGGAGGATTATAAAAAACAAGCTGAAGAAAATTTATTAAAAATGGAAAAAGAAAGAGAAGAAAAAGACAAACAATTATTAAATTTGGAGATTGTTATAGGTTATTTCTCATCATTAACATTTTTAATTCTAATATTCGTAGCATCTTTTGTAGAAATACAATCTTGGATTAGACTTATTTTAATAGTATTTGGTTCTATAGTATTTGCAGTAGGAGTTGGTAAGGCAATAAAAATAGAACAAACAGCAGGATACTATGAATGTGATAAATGTCATTATAAATATGTACCAGAATATTCAAGTGTATTTTGGGCTATGCACATGGGAAGAACAAGATATATGAAATGTCCAAAATGTAATGAAAAAAGTTGGCAGAAAAAAGTAATAAGTAAATGACAAATCACAATTTATCGATTAGTTTAAAATATTACTAATCGATTTTTTTATGCCAATACTGACTTCCATTTTAGTTGTTTGGAAGACAATTTAAAATAAACTATAAAATACTAAAATCGATAAAAATATTGGAAATCTAAATAATCCTGTTTTCTGAATAATAAGCTTAAAAAATGGAAGACAAAAATAAAAAACTAGCAATTCTTACTTACGTAAGTGTTTGCTAGTTATTCTATGGAGGCGCCAGCCCTTCTTGTCTTTTGAAAGTCTTGCTATGCAAGGCTTTTTATTTAAAATGGAGACATTGGAGACAAAAAAATAGTATAAATTGATATTATCTTACTATTATGGTATTATACTAATTGATAAATAGTAATTTGTGGAGGATGTTATGGATAAAGAAAATAATAAAATGAAAAATCTTGGAAAGTTAATTTTCAAACTAATAATTACTGGAATCGCTCTATTTGTAAGTTATATAGTATCAATTTATTTGTTAATAATTCTTAGTTCATTAAAAATAAATGTGATTTCTACAGTATGGAGTGCTTTACTATTACCAACCTTATTATTAATTTTAATATATTCAAAAAATAAAAAAAGAAATTTGAAAAGATTTGGAATATTTATTTTAGTTTTCTTTATAATTTTAGGAATTAATATTGGAATAAACAAATATGAAGAAAGTATAACTGTAAAAACTAATGTAAATATAGATTGTAATGAGTATTTACCGTTTACAGAAGATTCAAAAATTGTAAAATTAGATAAAGAAGCTAGTTTAAAATTAACAGGAAAATTACCAATATTAGATGGAGCTGCTGCTGTATTTCCAGTATATTCAGCTTTTGTAAATGAAACTTATCCCAATACAACAAAATTAAATGATGGAGTTTTTGAATATAATAATACTGTAAGAGGGTATTCATTGCTTGCTCAAAAAGAGACAGACATATTTTTTGGTGGATATCCTTCGGAAGAACAAATAGATTTTGCTAGAGAGAATAATACAGAATTTGTATATACAGAGATTGCAAAAGAAGCTTTTGTATTTTTTGTTCACAAAGATAATCCAGTTGAAAATTTGACTCAAGAACAAGTAAAAAAGATTTATTCTGGTGAAATTACAAATTGGAAAGAAGTTGGTGGAAACGATGAAGATATCGTAGCATTTCAAAGAAACGAAGGTAGTGGAAGTCAAAGTAGGTTAAAAAGATTTATGGCTGATACTCCAATAATGGAAGCACCAACAGAACAAGTTAATGATTTTATGGTTGGAATAATAGATAAAGTTTCAGATTATAAAAATAAAACAAATTCTATAGGTTTTTCTTTTAGATATTATATGGAAGGAATTATAAAAAATCCCAATGTTAAAATATTAAAAATTGATGGTATTGAACCAAATATTGAAAACATTAGAGAAGAAAAATATCCAATAACTGGACCATTATATGCTGTAACATACAAAGATAATAATAATGAAAATGTTCAGAAACTTTTGGATTGGATTTTATCCAAAGAGGGTCAAGAAATAATAGAAAAAACAGGTTATGCAGGAATAAAGTAGTATTACAAATTACAATTTATCGATTAGTTTGAAATATAACTAATCGATTTTTTATATTTATAATTTAATTGTCTTCCATTTTGTTTTTTGGAAGACAGTTGGAAGACAAAAATAAAAAACTAGCAATTCTTACGTACGTAAGTGTTTGCTAGTTATTCTATGGAGGCGCCAATCGGATTTGAACCGATGATCAGAGTTTTGCAGACTCGTGCCTTACCACTTGGCTATGGCGCCGATATGTATTTTTGGATAAAAAAATGGAGCGGGAAACGGGGCTCAAACCCGCGACCTATGCCTTGGCAAGGCATCGCTCTATCAACTGAGCTATTCCCGCGTCACAATTAAAGCATTATTATGATAACAAAATTTTAGGGAAAAGTCAAGACTAATATTTAATATATTTTAAAATATGAAAAAAATGATAAAAATGTGAATAAATAAACTAAAAATAAACTTAACATAATATTGAAAAGACGTTGGAAGTGTGCTATAATCTAAGATGATTTTTAAAATTTAGAAGGGGAGTGTGTTGATGTATCGAGCTGTTCGGGTTACAACAGATGACTATCGCGATTTTAGAAAGGCTTACTCTAAAATGGTGTTCAGTATATATGATAAAAAGTATGTGCTGAAGACATTTGCCTATGAGCAAGCAATAAGCCGGCAAGCGTTGGAAGAATCAATGAGAACGAGGACGAAGTTCCTTGAAGATCTTGCAGACCCGAATAGGGAGATGTATTTTTTCAAGAAAGACGACGAGATAATCGGTTTCTTTGAACTCTTCTATCACAAAGGAAAGTGCGACATCAGTGACTTTTTTGTTTTTGAACGTTATCAAGGTCATGGTACACATATGTGGGAAGCGACCTATGAGATTGCCAAAAAGAGGAAAGCCTCAAGGATTGAACTTTGGAGCCCATACGGCGGAGCGCAGATGTTTTGGAAAAAGATGGGTTTTGAACCTGTCTATATTAACAAAGTGCTGTGCTACAGAAAGAAAATCAGATATTCGTAAACACTTCAAAGACCGTTTCTACCTGCTAAGGTGGATGCGGTCTTTCGCTTTTTATTGTATTTAATCATAATTTATGATAATATCTTTTTGAAAGTTATAATCCAATTTGGAGGTAGAATATGGAATATAAAAAATTTGGTAACGATTTTGTAGTGAGATTAAATAAAGGTGAAAATGTAATTGAATCATTAAAAGAATTATGCAAAAAAGAAGATATTTTACTAGCTGAAATAACAGGACTTGGTGCTAGTGATAAAGTTGAAATTGGTGTATTTAATGTTAATACTAAAGAATATAAAACAAAAGTATTTGAAGGAATGTTTGAGATTACATCTTTAGTTGGAAACGTTACAAGAAAAGATGGTGAAGTATATTTACATATTCACATTAATTTTGGAAATGAAGATGGAGTTGTTTTTGGAGGACATTTAGTAGAGTCAAGAATATCTGCAACTTCCGAAATAATTGTAAGAAAAATTGATGGAAATGTTGGAAGAAAATTAAGTGAAGAAATAGGGCTAAACTTATTAAGTTTCTAATGAAAGAATAAAAGTATTTTTTGAGGTTATAATACAAAAAAGGAGAAATTAATGAATAAAAAAGTACAAGAAATAAAAGAGGGTATTAAGGTTCATTTTATTAATACTCAAAAGCATAAAACAGATCTTACATGTGTTATTTTGACAGTACCATTGACAAGAGAAAATGTTACTCAAAATGCATTAATTCCATTTATTTTAAAAAGAGGAACAGAAAAGTTTCCAACACAATATTTACTAAATAAAGAAATGGAAAATATGTATGGTGCATCATTTAATTGCGGTATTGATAAAACTGGAGACAATGTAGTGCTTAAATTCTATATTGAATCTATAGGAAATGAATATGCTTTAAACGGTGAAGATATATTAAAAATGAATATTGAAAATGTACTTGAAATAGTTTTTAATCCAGTAAGAAAAAATGGTTTATTAAATGATGAATTTTTAAGTTTAGAGAAAGAAAATTTAAGAAAAGTAATTAAATCTAAGATTGATGATAAAGATTCTTATGCATATGAAAGATGTATATCTGAAATGTATAAAGGAGAAGGCTTTGGATTATATAAATTCGGTTATGAAGAAGATATAGATTTAATAAAAATAGATTCTATAACAGAGTATTATAATTGGTTAATAGATAATGCAAAAATAGATATTTTTGTATCAGGAAAATTTGATAGTGAATCACTTCTTAATTTACTAATTGAAAATGAAAATATTAAAAAATTAAAACCTAGAGAAGGTAGAATAATATCGATAGAAGAATCCACAAAATCTAGACAAAAAGTGGAAAACGTATCTGAAAAATTTGAATCCATGAATGTTACTCAAGGAAAATTAGTTGTTGGACTGGATATAATTTGCAAGCATGAAAATCTTCAAGTAATATCTTTAGTATATAATGCAATACTTGGAGATGGAGCAAATTCTATGATGTTCCAAAATGTAAGAGAAAAAGAAGGTTTAGCTTATTCATCTAAAAGCGTATTTGTTAAACAAAAATTAAATATATTTATTAGATGTGGAATTCAAATTGAAAACTTTGAGAAGGCTTATAATTTAATTAAGGTTCAACTTGATAATATTAGAAATGGTAATTTTACAGATGAAGATATTGAAGTAGCAAAAGTATATTTAAATTCAAGTATTAAGAATATTGAAGAAGAGCAAGATACTGAAGTGGTTTATTATATAGGTCAAGAACTTTCAGGAACTAATAGAACTATTGATGAGTATATTGAAAGAATAAATAGAGTTTCTAAAGAGGACATATTATTTTTAGCTCAAAACATACACATTAATATAATGTATTTTTTAAAGAATTAATTATTTAAGGAGATAAAAGTGCAATTAATTGATAATAAAAAAATAAATGAAAAGTTATATGTAGAAGTATTAGATAATGGTTTAACTGTTATGATAGTACCTAAAGATACTAGTAAGAAATATATTGCATGGAGTGCAAATTATGGATCTATTGATAATAAATTTTTTGCACCAGGTGATAGTCAAATGACAATTGTTCCAGATGGTATTGCGCATTATTTAGAACATAAATTATTCGAACAAAAAGATGGAACTAATAGTTTAGATACTTTATGTGCGTTAGGAGTAGATGCTAATGCATATACAACAAACGATCATACAGCATATTTATATGAGTGTACTGAAAATTTTGATGAAGCGCTAGTTGAATTTATGGATTATGTTCAAAATCCATATTTTACAGATGAAAATGTTGAAAAAGAACGTGGAATAATTGGCCAAGAAATTATGATGTATGATGATTATCCAGAATGGGCATTGTATATGAATGCTATGAAAGCAATGTATCATAACAATGAAATTAATATTGATGTTGCTGGAACTATAGAAACAATTGCTGAAATTGATAAGGATAAATTATATAAAATTTATAATTCTTTTTATATTCCTAAAAATATGATAATGGTACTTGTTGGTGGATTTAATCCTGAAGAAGTTTTGGAAAAAATAAAGAAACATATGGTAATGGAAAGTAAAGAATTACCTGAAAGAATTTATAATGATGAGCCACAAGGTATAGTAAAATCATATGTAGAAAAAGAGATGGATATTAGCATGCCATGCGTGTTATTGGGATATAAAGATAATAATCGTGAATATGATAAAGTAAAAAGAGATATTGCTATAGAAATAATTGGTGGACTTTTAGTTGGTAGAAGTTCAAAAATGTTTGAAGAATTATATGAAGCAGGAAAAATATTTTCAGAACCAAGTGTTCAATATGAATTTTCTAAAACTTTTGCTCATGTAATGATTCAGTTCCAATCACATGATGTAGAAGATGTGTTAAATAAAATGAATTTATGTTTAGATGAATTAAAACAAAATGGAATTGAAGATTCAGATTTTGAAAGATGTAAAAAGAAATTATATGGTGAACTTGTAAAATCATATAGTGATCCATCAAATGTTGCTACAGCAATGATAGCTGATCATTTTAAAGGCATTAGTTCGTTTGAATATATTGATAAATTTAATGAAGTAAGTAAAGAATATGTAGAAGAAGTTTTAAAAGAATTATTTGTTGATTCTAATAAAGTTGTTTCAGTTATTAAGAGTATAGAAAAATAAAGAAAAAATGAGAAAATAGTATGAATGTTGTAGAATTTCCGGGAATTAATTTAAAATTAAATGTGCCTCAAATTACTTTTGAAATTTTTGGCGTGCCAATATATAATTATGCAATTTGTATAGTGCTTGGAGTAATTGTTACACTTATTTTATGTAGGATAAGTAAAAACAAATTTGATATTGAATTTGATACGGTACTTGAACATATTGTTTATGCATTATTAATAGGAGTTATTGGTGCAAGATTATATTTTGTTGTATTTAATTTAGACTATTATTTAAATAATCCATCTCAAATATTTAATTTTAGAGATGGAGGACTTGCTATATATGGTGGTTTAATATTTGGAGCAATTTCTTTAATTGTTAGTTTAAAGATTTCAAAAGTAAATTTTTTCGATTTTCTAGATAGGATAGTGCCATATGTTGCTCTTGCTCAATGTTTTGGTAGATGGGGAAATTTTTTTAATGTAGAGGCATATGGCACAGAAACGAGTAGTATTTTAAGAATGGGAATTATTAAAAATGGAGTATATACTGAGGTTCATCCGACCTTTTTTTATGAATCTATTTTTAATTTAATAATATTTATTATTTTATCTAAAATGCAAAAAACAAGAAAATATAAAGGACAAATACTTTTATATTATTTAGCAGGATATGGTTTAATACGTATGATAATTGAAGGATTAAGAGTTGATAGCTTGATGTTTTTGGGTTTTAGAGTTTCTCAAGTATTATCATTAATAATATTTATTATATCGATTATTTTTATAATAATTAATAATAAAAAATTAAGTAAAGATGTAAAAGATTCTGTCGAATAATGTCAATCGAATTATAATGTAAATTCGGTATTTATGTTGATTAATAAAAATTTATGAATTAAAATTATTTTAAATATTTTATTGATGAAGAGGTGACATGATTAAAATAATATTTAAAATTTATATTGAAATTATTAGAAGAAAATTAAATCAATCGGTTAAAAGTGGTTTAAAGACTAAAAAAACATATAAATTAAGTGAGTGTTTGGATAGAATATTAAATAAATATCATGAATTATACGGATATTAGAATAAAGATTTGTAAGAATATTTAGGAGAAATAAAATGATAAAATTAAGAGATTTTACAGAAAGAATTTATGAAATGTCAGAAGATACAACATATGCTTTTATGGATAAATTTGATGACTCACAAAATATTGATAGATCTATGACATACATTTATATTAAGGCTTTTTATATACATATCATAAAATTATATTTAACAGAAAATAAGAAATTAAGTAAATTTAACTTGATTTATGAAGATTATAAAAAAGTTTTAATAGGATATTACAAATATTTTAACCAAGGAATAACGAACGATTTTATAAATGATATAACAGAAGCATATGAGAAGTCATATGAGATGATGGAGTCATTAAAATTTAAAGAGTTATATGATGGTTATGAATTTAGACATCATATCGTAGATTGCTTTGAGCTTTTAAGAAATGTGCTGGAAAATAAGTCTGGTAGAGATATTAGAGTAGACATATTTGAAGATTATATTTCTAAGTTTAGAAAACAAGCGGAAGATATAATAGATTACGTTAGTTTGAATTTAAAAAATGTAAAATAAATTTAATAAAAAGTATACAATTTGTTATGAAAAAGTTGTATACTTTTTTATTTTTTTAATATATAATAAAATCGTATAAATTTATGGAGGTCTACTTTTTTGAATAGATTAGTAAATGAAGAATTAAAATATGACGGTTTTAGATTTAATGTAGTCCAAAAAACTTACGAAAAAGAAGATGGAAAACAATATACAAGAGACTGTGTTAATCCAGGAGATGCTGTTGTTATTTTGCCGATTACTGAAAATAATGAAGTAATTTTTGAACATCAATTTAGAGAAGTTATAAATAGTGTTGAACTAGAACTTCCAGCAGGAATGATTGATGATGGAGAGGAGCCTGAAACGGCTGCAAAACGTGAACTTGAGGAAGAAACTGGAACAAAATGTGACGATTTGGAATTCTTGACAAGTTATTATCCATCATGTGGATATACAAGTGAAAAGATATATATATACATTGCTAGAAATTTATCAGTTGGTAATAAACATCTTGACGAAAATGAAGAGATATTAGATGTTACAAAAATTCATATTGATGAATGTTTAAAAATGGCAATGGAAAATAAATTTAGACACGCAAGCGTAAATATTGCAATTTTAATGTATTATTTTAAATATTGTAATGGAGGAGAAAATGATAGATAAAATTTCGGAATGGATTTATTCAATTAACATTGATTCATTGCTTAAATTTTTTGATTCACAAATGGCAATTGCTTTGTTTTTGTTCTTCACATTGTTTAGAGGAGCTTTTTCAAAGTTAGTAATTAGATGTTATTATAAAATAATAAATAGCGATAAACAACCAAAAGAAAGCAGTATGTATAAACCATTAAACATATTCTTTATTCTATTAGGTGTATTTTGTATGATAAATTTATTACCTACAAATAAAGAAGCTTTGGATGTTATGAATCAATTGTTTACATGTGTTGTAATTTTCTATATAACAAAAGCCATTACAACATTAATTACACCAGATTCATATTTTGGTAAAAAATATTTTAAAAATTCAAAAAATCCAGCTGTAGATAAATTTATTTGTAAAGCTGCAAGAGGAACTATATGGGTTATAGCATCTTTACTTGCATTTATGAAACTTGGATTTGATTTAAGTGTATTTAGTGGATTAGTTGCTGGTCTTGGTATTGCTTCTGCTGGAGCAGCACTTGCAGCACAAGATATTGTTAAAAGTATGCTTAGTGGTGTGGCAATTCTATCAGATAAACCATTTGTTATTGGTGATTGGATTGAGGTTGATAAATATCAAGGAACAGTTATTGATATAACATTTAGAAGTACACGTATAAAATCATATGATAACTCAGTAGTAACAATTCCAAATTCAACAATTACTTCAAATTATGTTGTAAACTGGAATAGATTAACAAGTAGAAGATTTGATTGTGTTTTAAATTTAACATTAGACACACCATCAGAAAAAATCAAAAAAATTATTAAAGAATTAAAAGTTATGCTTCAAAATGATCCTAAAGTTATTAAAGAAACAGTTAATGTTACATTAAATGAAATTGCATCAGCAAGTGCAAATATTAAAATTTATTTATATGTAAGAGAAGCTGAGTATGGATTGTTTTTACATGCAAAGCAAGATATTTTATGTGATATTTTATATTTATTTGAAAAAGAAAATATAGATTTAGCATATCCAACACAAACAGTATACGTTAGAGGAAAGGATAGTTTAGTAGGATAATATGAAAATAGGCGTTGCACTTGCCGGAGGTGGATTAAAAGGACTTGCTCACATAGGTGCTTTAAAAGCCTTAGAAGAGCTCGGGGTTAAAATTGAATATTTATCAGGAACTAGTTCTGGAAGTATTTTTGCATCGTTTTATGCAATGGGGTATTCTTTAGAAGAAATTAAAAAAAGAACGATGGAAAATTATAAAATTCTAACTAAAATTCCCAAAACACCACTTTTTAAAGCGGGAGCAACATATCTTACTTCAGGAGTGGCTCAAATAGAAGGATTAATTCCTGGAGAAAATATTGCGAATCTTGTAAATGAAGTTTCAAAAGATACTGCAATTAAAAATATGAGTCAAATTGAAATCCCATTTGCAATAACAGCGGTTGATACAATTACAACTAAAGAGTGTGTATTTTTATCAAAAGAAATTAAAAAAAGTGATAATTTAGATATAGATTATATATATGATGCTCCAATTGCAACAGCAACTAGAGCTAGTATGTCTTTTCCGGGTGTATTTACACCATGTCAATATAAGAATTATAATTTTATTGATGGAGGGACAAAAGATAATTTACCGGTTAAAATTTTAAAAGAAATGGGTGCTGATAGAATTATTGCTTTAAGTTTTAAGATTGATGAATATGAACCTAAAGAAGACATATTTGCGATTTTATTAAGAGCAGTTGATATTTTTTCTTTAGGAGATGTTCGTGAGGCTCAAAAGTTAGCAGACGTTTCTATTGAAATAAATTGTCAAGGAACAACTTTATTAGAAATTGAAGATGCTGATAAAGTTATTAAGACGGGTTACAATACAATAATGAATCATAAACAAGAAATATTAGAGTTATTAAAAAGCATGTAATTTTTAATAATTTTGATTTTTATAAAATTAATGTTATAATTTTAGCAGAAAATATTTAGGAGTGATAGACTTGCCAAGTAATGATACTTTAATGCAGTATTTTGAATGGTATTTACCTAGTGATTCTACACTTTGGAATAAGCTTACAAAAGAATCTAAACATTTAGAAAACATAGGAGTAACACATTTATGGTTGCCACCAGCTTATAAAGGTTCGAGTGGTCAGTCTGATGTAGGATATGGAGTATATGATCTTTATGATTTAGGGGAATTTGACCAAAAAGGCTCAATTCCAACAAAGTATGGAACAAAGGATGAATATTTAGGTGCGATAAATACTTTGCATGAAAATAATATAAAAGTTTTAGCAGATATTGTTTTAAACCATAAGATGGGTGCTGATGAGACAGAAGATGTTTTAGCAGTTCAAGATGATGCTCAAGATAGAAATGTTAGTCTTACTGATGCTAAACCAATTAAAGTTTGGACTAAGTATACCTTTGAAGGAAGAGGAAATACATATTCAGACTTCAAATGGAATTGGACACATTTTCATGGAGTTGATTGGGATGAAAATTCAGGTACAGCAGCTATATATAAGTTCTATGGAAAACATTGGGACGAAGATGTAGATAAAGAAAATGGAAATTTTGATTATCTTATGGGAGCAGATATTGATTTAAATAACTTTGATGTTGTAAAAGAACTAAAAACATGGGGTAAATGGTATTTAGATACAACATTAGTAGATGGTTTTAGATTAGATGCAGTTAAACATATTAGAAGTGAATTTTTCCCAGAATGGTTAAAAGAATTGAGAGAAACATCAGGTAAAAAATTGTTTTCAGTAGGAGAATACTGGAGTTCAAATATTGAAACTATAAATCGTTTTATAGAAAAAACAGAAGGTACAATGTCACTTTTTGATGTACCACTACATTATAATTTTTATAGAGCTTCAATTAGTAATGGTGAATTTGATATGAGCCAAATATTTGAAGGGACATTAGTTGAGTCAAATCCGTTTAAAGCGGTTACATTTGTAGATAATCATGACACAGAACCAGGACAAGCATTGGAATCATGGGTATTAGATTGGTTTAAACCTTTAGCTTATTCATTAGTTTTACTAAGAAGAGATGGTTTTCCTTGTGTATTCTATGGTGATTATTATGGAATTCCAGAACAAGATGTTAGTTCAAAACAAGGTATTTTAGATACACTTTTAAAAGTAAGAAAATATTATGCATATGGAGAACAGTATGATTACTTTAATCATAAAAATATTATAGGATTTACTAGATTAGGTGATTATGAACATCCTGGATCAGGACTTGCAGTTGTAATGTCTGATGCTAGAGGTGGATCTATTACTATGAATGTAGGAAAAGATTTAGCAAATTCAATTTTTTATGATTGTACTGGTAACTTAACAGAAACTGTATATGTAGATAATGATGGAAATGGAATATTCTATTGTAAAGATGGAAGTGTTTCTGTATGGATTAAACAAGGACAAGTAGTAAATTAAAAGAATCTATCAATAGAAAGATAGGTTCTTTTTTGTATTACATATATTAAGATTGAGTTTCTTTTACATTACTTTTAATGTGATATAATAACTTAATGATATAATTTAAACGTATTATTGGCATTAATAGATGTTTAAGAAAATTATGAAATAAAGTAATAAATTTTTTTAATTTGTAGTTTTTATTTTTTTAAAAATTAAGGTGAGTTATGGAACTAAAAAAATTTAAATATCAAGAGGAAGAATACATTTTTATAGATACTATAAATTATAAAAATAAAGAGTATCATAAGTTTGTGAATGACGAAGGTAAAATGTTATTTTGTAAGAAAGAAAATGATGTATTTATTCCAATTGAAAAAAAGAGATTAATAAGTAAATTGAATAACCAATATGAAGAAATTAAAATAAAGGACATTGTGTAATGAGTGAAATTGATAGAAGTTTAGAAAAAACAATGCGACGATATCAAATGTATTCATTCGGTGATATAGCTAAAGCTTATACTATAGAAGAAGAGAGTATTATATATAGACAAGTAGCTTCTTTGGTATCAGCAAAATATGGAGATATAATTTCAAGAAGTGAAGTTGAAAATATTCTAAAAAGTAAAGGAAATATTTATACAATGGTTGTAAAAAATAGACTTGCTTTTTATGAAATAGAATCTGGAAATGTCGGAATACCACATTTTTTAAGATTAACATCAACACTTAATCATGAACTAATCCATAAAATTGGATTTTTGCAATCAGATAAAACATTTAAAGAAATGAATCCAGTATTTAAGGAGGCAGGAACAGAAATTGTAAGCGCCACATCACTAGATGATAGTTTCGGTAGATTGTTTATATTTAATGGTGTATATGGTAAATTCCCTGAAAAAGCAGATGATAGTTTTTTATCAATTGCTATAACTAACCAAATTAACCAAGCATTAGGTGGCAATTCTTTAGAAAAAAGTATCTTAAAAGGACATGATTATTTTAAAGAAGAAATTATTAAAAAATGGGGAAAAGATTATTATACATTTTTGACAGAAAAAGTTAATGATTTAGAAAGAGTTGAATCTAAGTATTGGAAAGAATACAAAGGATTAGATGATGAAGAAAAAGCAATGTATGAAGATGATATGAAACATAGAATTGCTTTGATTCAAGATACAATATTAGAATTAGGTTTTGGAAGTAGAGTATCAGAAATAAAATCTAAGGAAGCAGCTGAGAACTTTTTAAATGAAGTTAAAGAATTTGGACTAAATAGAGTAAGACATGCAAGATATACTTCAGATGGAAAAAGAGAATATTTTGATCCAGGTTTTAAAGAAACATTTGAAGATTATAAATATTTATTAGAAGCTGATTTTGGAAAGTTAGAAACAACATATACTGATGCAAGTTGGCTTAAAAGTTTTCCTAAAAAAGAAATTTTAAAAGAGATATCTGAAGAAGAGTCAGATGAAATATATATATTAGCAAGAAATCTTAAAAAGATGTCAAAAGCTAATAGAGGAGTCTCTAGTATATTTAAAAAAATATTTGGAAAAGATGATGAAGGCTTTGTAGAGAATAAAAAATTATCAAGACCAATAGATAGATATGTAGTTAAAGTTGTACCAAGTGAGGCAACTATAAAACAAAGTTCTTCAGCAGAAGAAAAACAATTAAGAAATGATGATTTGGAAAAATAAACTCCACAATTTGTTAGAAAATTGTGGAGTTTTTCTTTTGAAATTGGGTTAAATATTGACAAAAGGGGAAAATAAAATATAATTATTTTATAGATAAGAAAAGGAGAAATCTTATGAAAGTATTAATAACAGGAGCTTCATCAGGAATTGGCAGAGATTTAGCTAAAGAATTTGCCAGATTAAAATATGATATTGTATTGGTTGCAAGAAATATTGAAAGAATGGAAGCGTTAAAAAATGAATTAGTTAATGAATTTAATGTTAATGTAAATTATCATTCTGTAGATTTAACAAATAGAGATAATTGTATAGAACTTTATAATAAAGAAAAAGAAGTTGATATATTAGTTAATAATGCTGGATTAGGAGATTTTGGAAGATTTACTGAGACATCTTTAGAAAAGGAATTTAGTATTATTGATACAGATATTACTGCGCTTCATATTTTAACTAAACTATATTTAAAAGATATGAAAGAAAAAGACTCTGGTATTATATTAAATGTTGCATCAATTGCTGGTTTTCTGCCAGGACCTTTAATGGCTACTTATTATGCGTCGAAAAATTATGTAGTTAGGTTAACTGAAGCAATTAAAGAAGAATTACACAAAGAAAAATCAAATGTAAAAGTAAGTTTATTATGTCCAGGACCTGTTAGAACAAATTTTAATAATGTTGCTAATGTAAAATTTGAACTTAATTCACTTTCAAGTGAATATGTTGCAAGATATACAGTGAAAAAATTATTAAAAGGAAAGTTTTATATTGTCCCAGGTTTTACTGTAAAATGTACAAAATTTTTCTCTAAAATTGTACCTACAGGGATACTTGCTAAATGTTGTTATTATATGCAAAAAAAGAAGGAAGGATAGATATGAAAATATTAATGGGGACTAAAAATCCGGGAAAAATAGAAGGAGCTAAAAAAGCATTTGAAGAATATTTTGAAAATGTAGAAATAGAGGGAGTAAAAGTTTCATCAGATGTAAGTGATCAACCAGTAAATGAAGAGATATTTATTGGAGCTAAAAATAGAGTAAAGAATTTAAGAAAATATGCTGAAGAAAATAAAATAAATGCTGATTTTTTTGTAGCATCAGAAGCAGGAATTACTAATTTATTAGGAGATTGGATTGATATTAATGCAGCTGTTGTTGAATCAAAAGATGGATATCAATCAGTAGGAACAAGTCAAGGATTTCCTATTCCAGAAAAGTATGTAGATGAAATAAGAGAAACAGAACTTGGAAAAGTAATGGATAAGATTTTTGATGGTGAAAAACTTGGAAATGGAAAGGGAGGAATAAATTTTTTAACTAAGAATGTTATTAGTAGAATTAATTTAACCAAAGATGCATTTATAATGGCACTTATTTCACACATAAATGGCGAAATTTGGAAATAAAATATAAATCTAATGAAATTATATATATGGAGATTAAAGTTGTTTAAATTTTAATCTCTTTTTATTTGTAAAATTTTATCAATTTTTGTAAAAACTATTTACTTTTTTGTAAATTATTAATAAAATTTTATATATACAAAAATAGTAAAAGGAAAAGTGCGAATGAAAAAATGTTATCATATGACTTCATTAGATAGAGTTCGTTCTATAAGTGTTTCAGGACTAACTCCTAAAAATGGAGATAATAGTAAAACAATAAATGATGAAAAAGTAAAAGTATTTTATTCAGAAGGTATGACTGGTGCAGTTGCATTATATGCTGACTTACAAAAACATTATGATGATATTAAAGCAGGAATTGTAGGTAAAGCACCTGCCGATAGAATTGAAGCTGTTAATGCATCAGAGTCTCTTGAAGAGTATCTTGGTGGAGATGGAGTGTATTTCTTATTTGATGGTACAGATGTAGAAAATGAAAAGAACTTTATGGATGGATGTACAGATCAAACAATATTACCAGAAAACTTACAAGTATGCTTATTAAAAAATAATGAGACAAATACGGTGTCATATTCTAGATACGACATTATTAAATATATGATGTCTAAAGTTCCAGCAGAAAGTATACATTATTCTGGAAAAGATGTTGCAGAATCAGATGTTGATGGAGCAACAGCACGAATTCAAGAAAATGTCAAAAAATTCTATGAAAAGAATAAATCAGAAATTAATACTTATAGAGCTGGTGATTATACTTTAGAAGATATGCCATTGAGAGAATTTTGCACTAAATATTTAGGAAGAGAAGATTCTGTTGTAACAGGTCAAAATATTGGTAAAATAACAATGAGTTTATTAGAAGATATTGAAGCTGTAAAAGCAATGGAAGCAATATTAGATAGAGACGTTAGAAGTTTAGAACTAGAACAAGACATTTCAAAAGAGCCCGACAAAATAAGAGTAAAAAAAGATGATAATAATAATCAATAAGGGGTGATTAAAATACAAAAGAACAAAGCATATGCACAAGTATTAGAAATTTTGAATCATATAAAATTAGAAGACTATTATAAACTTCCAAAAGAGATGATTAAAGCTCTTGAAGTTAATAAAGATGATGATACAAAATTTAAATATAATGAAGAAAAAGATTTCTTAGAACAAGAAATGTTATCAGAAACTAAGTTAATATTAGCAATATTCTTCAAAAGATATTGGGCTACTGACGCTCAAAAAGAGAAGATTAGAGTTTATGAGGTTAATAAATTAACTGCGATAGAAGAAGAAAAAAAGAAAATCTACCCTCAAAATGTATTATCAGATCAAGTTATTGAACAAAAGTTGGAAGAGAAGAGAAAAAACCAAATAGCTTGTTTAGAAAAGAAAAATTGGTTTCAAAAGCTTATTTCAAAATTTAAAGAGAAGTTTTTTGCTAGATCATAATGACATTAAAAGCACGTTTAGAATAAATCTAAATGTGCTTTTTTGATGTAAAGAAAATTCGAATAACTACGGAAATAAAGAAAAAACACATTTAATTTACATAAACCCTTTACAAATAAAAGTAGATGTGCTATAATTTTTTCGTGGTGATTTTATGAAAAGAAATATTGAAAAAAGTAGTATAATTGACACAAAAGAAGAACTTATAAAGAATTTTAGTAAAGAACAAATGGAAATTTATAATTATTACTTAAATAAATTTTCTAAAGATGATGCTAAAAAATAT
>JAZSBZ010000030.1:0-4755 GCA_045602645.1 Candidatus Scatovivens sp.
AAAAAAATTATATGAAAAAATGGATAGTATTTTAAAGAAAAGAGAAAAAGAAATTCTAGAATTGAGATATGGCTTAAATGGAAAAAAACAAAAGACACAATATGAAATTGCAAGTATGTTTAATATAAGCAGATCTTACGTTTCTAGAATAGAAAGTAAGGCGATAAATAAACTTGCAAAGAAAATAAAAGATTAAATCACCAACTCCTTTAAAATAAAGGTTTGTAAAGGTTGCCTTTTTGTGTTATAATATTAAGGAGCATTTTGAAAATGGCATAGAAAGGAAGTGAGTTGTCAATGAATAATTTCAAGGCAAAAAAGTTTCTACGGAAGCTGATTAGATTTCTTTTTGTTCTTACAATTTTCGTTTTGATCTTTGTAATGCTGGTTGTTTTAAGGCTCTATGTTGTATCAAAAGATGATGTAGTCAATCCGCAATTTACAGATGGTAATCTTGAAATCCACATGATAGATGTTGGACAAGGTGATTCATTTGTTCTTTTGCAGAATGATAAAGTTATGCTTATTGATGCAGGGACAATGTACAATCCGAACATTACCAATAAAGCTTTAAAAGAACTCGGAGTCGAGAAAATTGATTACGTGATACTTACACATTATCACCAAGATCATGCAGCTGGACTTTTCAGCATAATGCTAAACTACAAAATAGATCATATGTATGTAACAGATATGTCTAAACATAGTTTATTCAAACTTGATTCGGTATATCATATTATCCACTCAATGGTTAATGTTGTCGATTACTTTTCAGGCAAAACGATGCTTGAATTTGTAAAAGAAGATGAAGACTTTAAGACATTTATGTTTGAAGAAACCAAGGTAGAATTTCTTGCACCAATTGATGATGAATATGAAAAAATCAATAATTATTCATTGGTAGCAAAACTTACTTATGGTGATATCAAAATGTTATTTACAGGTGATATTGAAAAAGAAGTAGAAGAAGCATTGCTTGAAAGCAAAGTTGATCTCTCTGCCGACATCTACAAAGCTGCTCATCATGGAAGTATGACATCTAATACAGAGGCGTTTATGGATGCAGTAAATCCTAGTTATGTATTAATTTCTTCAGATAATGGAAACCATAATTTGTTTGGTCATCCAGTAAAATCCTTTATGGAATACCTTGAAGAGAATAAGATTACTGTATACAGAACAGACGAATCTGGATATGTTAAACTTGTTATTGATGGAAAGCGAGTAACGTGTGTTACTAAAAAAGACGATTACTTGTCAGGAGAAGAACTCGTTGAAGTAGAAGGAGAAACAAAATGATGCCTCCCAACTGTGGGAGGCAAAAATTTTTATTTAGAAAGCAATTATTATGGAATTAAAATATATGGATATATTAGAGGAATGTAAGTTATGTCCTCATGAATGTAAATGTAATAGATTAGATGGAAAAATAGGAAGATGCAAGGCAGGATCAAAAGTAAAAATAGCTCTTGCTAATCTTCACTATTTTGAAGAACCATGCATTAGTGGTGAGAAAGGATCAGGAACAGTATTCTTTTCAGGATGTAATCTTGCTTGTAAATTTTGCCAAAATTATAAGATAAGTCAAGAATATTTAGGGAAAGAAATTGAAATAGAAGATTTAGTAAAAGAGTTTTTAAAACTTCAAGATATGGGAGCAAATAATATTAATTTAGTTACTGGTTTCATGTACATACCACAAATAATTAATGCTTTAGATATAGCAAAAAAAGAAGGACTTAAGATTCCTGTTGTATATAATTCAAGTGGATATGAATCAGTTGAGTCTTTAAAACTTTTAGAAGGATATGTTGATGTGTATTTGCCTGATTTTAAATATTTTGATAACGAGCTTGCTAAGAGATTATCAGGGATTGACTCATATAAAGAAAATGCTATTTGTGCGATAAAAGAGATGTATAGACAAGTAGGAAATGTAGAGCTTGATTCAGATACTGATATGATAAAAAAAGGACTTATTATAAGACATTTAGTTCTTCCAAATTATATAGAAAATAGTAAGAATGTTTTAAAGTGGATTAAAGAAAATATGTCTGGCGTGCTAGTAAGTGTTATGGCACAATATTTTCCAACACATAAAGCTGTAGATATGGAAGATATAGGTAGAAAATTAACAAAAGAAGAGTATGAGATGATTGAAAACTATGTATTTGATCTTGATTTAGATGGATTTATGCAAGATTTAGAAGATGATGAAACTAGGTATGTTCCAGACTTTGAGAACGCATAAAATTTATATAATAAGACAAAAAAATATCCCGTGAAAAATCCACGAGATTAATTAATTATAACATATTTTTGAGCAAATTTCAAGTTATCAAATAGTGTAAAAAAAGTGGAAAAAAGTGAGCATTTTAATAAAAAAAAGAGCTATAGAAGTATATTTAAATAATATAGGAAATTAGTAATTTGAAGATATACATGTAGTATGGTATCATATATATACAAAGTAAATATTAATTTTCCCTGCGCAGTGCGTATGACGGAATTTTTAGAACCTACAAGTTTTGGATACGGGAGCTTTACTCTAATTATGGCGTGCAGGCTTGCATTTATGTAAGAAGCCCAGGAATAGTTAGGAGGCACCCACCTGTGTGAGTACAGGTCCATAAAAATTCTTTTAACAACTTACGGCTAGACGTGGGGGCTTTTTTTTGCCTTATTTTGGTTGACATAATTTGATAAAAATGATATAATAATTCTTGTAAGGGAGTAATTACCATAGAAGTATGGAACAAGGTCAACAATCGGATAAAATCCTGGCTTTGTTTTAAAAGATGAGACTTATTTGGTTAAACAAATATGTCTAAAAATAAATTAATAATAAATAAAATGAGGACATATTTGAATAAACAAATATATCTTTTTTTTATATAATACTTGATATAAAACAGTTCCTTATAAGAGTTATTTAGGAGGTAAAAAATGATAACACTACAACACACATTAGTAACACTATTAGGATTAAGAGGAAACGAAAGAAAATTAGATGAAGAAGTTCAATATGTATTATTGCCAGATGCAATTAGAAGATATTGTGGTCCAAGACAATATAGCCATTTTGAAAAAAGTCATGATGGAAAAGATATTTCTTGGATGAAATATCCTGTAAATCTAAAAACATTATCTAAAGAAGAAGTAGAAAGATTACCAAAGCATATTGTAAGTGAAATTAAATCATGTGTTTTAGGAGAAACAACAAGTATTGAAAGTTTTGAAGAGCACAACACACATTTATCACCACTTTATTTTGCTGGTGCAAAAAAACATTTAACTCAAGATTTTATTTTTGATAGATTTATTAGAGAAAAAATAGATTGTTCAAAAATGTATGAAGATAAATTTGAATTTAATGGTCAAAGTTTAGATGGTAAAGGTGTAAGGGGAGTTATTGCAGATATTGAAAATCATGGTATGTATGTTTTGGCATATATGGTAAATAAAGCTTATGGTATTACTGCAAATCAAGAATGGTTTGATAAACATGTTAAAGCTAGATTAGATGAAGAATATTCGCAAGATCTATCAGATGGTACATATAGATTTATGAAAATACCAGATGTAATTAATGAAAGAATAACAAATGGTGATTGGTCACATCTAAATGAAGGACCACTTCCACTTCAAGATTATATAAAACTTTATGAAGAAGTTGTAAAAGAAATGCCTGTTATAGATTTTGAAAAAGAAGCTGCAGAAGAAAGAGTAAGAAAAGGATTACCTGCTTTTGCTAAAAAAGAAGTTAAAATAGGTCATGAAGAACAAGGCGATGAATAATTAAAAAAAGTAAGGACAAACTTTATAGTTTGTCTTTATTTTTTGCCTAAAAAGGTTTAAAAATTGCTAAAAGTGTGATATAAGAAGAGTAGTAAATTTAATGATAACGGAGCTGGTTTTATGAAAATAAAAGAGGTTTTATTAAATTCTGTAAATGAATTAAAAAAAGAGAATATTGAAGATTGTACAAATAAAGTAAGGATACTTCTTGCAGATGTACTTGGAAAAGAGAAAGAATACCTTTTAGTACATGATAATGAAGATGTTAGTGACAAATTAATAAATGTATTTAATAAAAAAGTTGAAAGATTAAAAGAAGGAGAACCACTTCAATATATTTTAAATAGACAAGAATTTATGGGATTACAATTCTATGTTGATAAGAATGTTTTAATACCACAACCAGATACTGAGAATTTAGTAGAAGAAGTTATTGCGTTATCAAATAAAATAAAAAAACAAAAAGATAAAATAAGAATATTAGATATGTGCACAGGAAGTGGAGCAATTGCGATATCTTTAGTTAAATATGTAGATAAAGCACTTGTTTATGCTTCTGATATTAGTAAAAGAGCATTAAAGATTGCAGAAGAAAATGCTACAAGAAACTTAGCAAGTGTTGCATTTTTTGAATCAGATGTGTTTAAAAATATATTGCCACTATATCAATTTGATATTATAGTATCTAATCCACCATATATAAAAAAAGATGTTATAGAGTCATTACAAAGCGAAGTGAAAAAAGAACCATTACTTGCTTTAGATGGTGGTGATTCTGGATTAGATTTTTATAAGGAGATTACATCAAATTCCTTAAAATTTTTAGCCCCAAATGGAATATTAGCTTATGAAATAGGCTATGACCAAGCAGAAGATGTTACAAAAATAATGGAAGAAAATGGTTTTAAAGATTTAAAAGTAATAAAAGACTTAAGTATGAATGATCGTGTGGTAATT
>JAZSBZ010000031.1:0-29915 GCA_045602645.1 Candidatus Scatovivens sp.
AAAATAATGGATATATAAAATTAATATTTATGTTTAATGTAGATACTAAAATAGGGGATAATAATGAATTTATGATTGAATTTAATGATAAAATGATTAATGCAAGTAATGTAGAAAATAGGATTATTTTTAACAAATTTGAGTTTAATCATAATCTTTCTTATGATATAAAGTTGGATTGTGTTGAAAGTAAAGAATTCGATTTTTATGTTAAAGAAGATTATATAAAGATTGATATATAATTTATTTATATATAGTGTGTTTTTTTGAGGTCAAATGACAAATTGTTAAAATTATAAATCTGTTTGTAAATTCATATAAAATCTTGTAAAAAACAATAAAAAACCTTGAAAATCAGTATTTTCAAGGTTTTTCTAATTGGTTGCGGGAGTAAGACTCGAACTTACGACCTTCGGGTTATGAGCCCGACGAGCTGCCAACTGCTCCATCCCGCGATATCTTTGAACATTATGTATTATACACACATAATAAGCATTTGTCAAGCTTTTTGCCAATTTTTTTGATATTTGGTGCTCGCTTAATATATTTTATGCTATTTTTTAAAAAATATGATCAAAAATTATAAATAAAAAATCCTCTCATTTTTTGAGAGGATTAAAATTATTTCTTCTCTAATAAAATGAAGTATTCATCTTCATATAATGTGTTATAACTGATATCTTCTTTTATGTAAGGAACTATTATGTCTGATGAATATAGAAGAATATGAGTAAAGTCATATTTATCAAATACTTCATCGTAATGACATGTCCCATTAGAGATTTGCACATAATCATAGAATATATCAGTATCATTAAATTCGCTACAGTATACATCTAGTCTTGAATCTATAAAGACTGGAATATCATTTAGCATTAAATAACTCCCGTAGTTATAAGAGTTATATATTCTAATGTTTTTATAATCTAAATTTTCTTTAATATATTCTACAGCTCCTATAGGATATAATTCTTCATTTATATAATCAACTTTTAAATAATCAAGCATATTACATGATGTAAATATTATAGCCAAAGAAGCTAATGCTATAAATGCTTTTTTTGTTGATAGAAGTTTTTCTAAACTTTCAATATCATCTTTTATAAGAATATTTGTTGCGTTTGTTATTAATTCATTTAATACATATGCTCCTATAAATACTAGTAAAAATGAATATCTGTTACTTGATAGAGCCATTACATATAATCCAGCAAGTAAGAAGCCGTGTTCTGTTTTAATTTTTGTAGGTAAAAATGTTATAAATCCGATTATTAAAATTGTAAATACTAAGAAAGGAAGACTAGCAATTGGAATTGTTGGTTGCATTTCTAAAATATATTCCATTGATGAACCTGTTTCAAAATTACTTTCTCCGAACATTGATTTAACGATATACGTATATGGTGTTCCATGAATTGGTGTAATTAGCCCCGTTAATGTAACTAGTATAAATACAATTAATAGAGTTCTAACATTATAATATTTTCTTCTGATGATTTTGTATTCTGCATATGGAGCATCATTTTCTCTAAGATACTTTTGACACTCATTAATTTTTTCTTGTATATTTTGAGCTTCTTTTGATTCTGGATTTAGAGTTTCCAATTTCTTTTCTAATTTTTTAATTTCATTTTTGTTTTTTGCTTTAAATGAAATTGAATTTAAGAATGCAGCTGCAAAATATGGCATAAAAAGAACAAGCATTAATGGCCATGTTGCAGCATGGAAGTTAGCAACTATAATTCCAGATGCTATAAGATATATTGCATATTTTCTATTATTTGTTTCTATTAATTTTTCAATACAATAAATTTCTATTATAAAGAATAAGAATGATATCACTTGAGATCTTGCTGTAAATGCGTCTCTTGCTATATACATGCATATTAGTGTTACGATAAATGATATTACAGGAGATTTACTTCGCCTCGAAAGTAAAATAAATAGAGTAAGGCCTGTTATTGCTGTAAATAAAAGTGTAAATATATGTATACCTGTAAAACCAGTAAAATTAAATATAGCGTACATTAGTATATCGAATATCCAATGCGAATGTGAGTAGTATAGATTGTCTGCTGCCCAGGTAAAATGTTCCTTCATGTCAATTCCATTTTCTAGTAAGTGTCTTCCAATGGCAATGTTAAAAAATGTATCATTTTGAAATTCTTTGTGTACAATGCCAAATGAAAAAATGACAACTACTATTGCTAGGAAAATCATTAGTTTTTTATTATTGTTTTTCATAAGTCTTTAAAGCGTAAGCTTTGCTCCTTTCGGGGTGTACTTTGATATAAAATTAATATCAAAAAAATTATATCATAAACATAAAAAAAGTAAAGGAAAATGGTGTTATGTAAATTTTTGTAAAAAACACTAGTAATTTACATAAAAATGTGTTATAATAAAAAAGCTTGAGAGAGCAAGAAAAATAAAATCGACTAAAAGAGGAGGCCGGAATATGAATTACATTTTTATTTGCTATCCAAAATGTACAACATGTCAAAGAGCAAAAAAATTTTTAGATGAGAACAAAATTAAATATACAGAAAAACATATTGTAACTGAAACACCTACATATGAAGAATTAAAAGCTATTATTGAAGCGAGTGGACTTCCTGTTAGTAAATTCTTTAATACAAGTGGTTTATTATATAGAAGTATGAATTTAAAAGAAGAATTAAAATTAAGTTCAGATGATGAAAAAATTAGACTTCTTGCTAGTAACGGTATGTTAATAAAAAGACCTATTTTAGTAAAGAAAAATAAAGTTTTAGTAGGTTTTAAAGAAGATGAATGGAATGAATTAAAATAGATAAAAAATAAAATCCAATACTTACCAACAAAAAAAGAGAATTTTAAAAATTCTCTTTTTTTGTTTTTAATATATAAGTAATAATAATCTTTAATTATGGTTATAATTAATTATCGGTGTTTGTTAATTCTGTTGAATAAATAGAATAATTGTGAATTGTTCCTCTTAACTCAAGGTTTTCCATTATATAAGTTCTTATTTCTTTAGGTTCTTGAACAAATATTTCTTCCTCATTAGTAACTACTAAAAATTCTGTATTTTTTAATGTATCTACATCATTAATTATTTTTTCTTTTCCTTTATATCCAAGATTACCATTAAAAAGTAGATCATATACTCCATGAGATTCATTAAGTTCTATTACAGGGAATCCTGCATCATGTGAACAGATATATACTTCAATTCCTTTTTGTTTTTGGTTTGATATGTAAGTTACTAATTCGTTTGTTTTTGTTATTCTCTCAGTATATGAATATAGTCCATCAAATGCTGAGTTTCTATTTCTGTATTTTGAAATAGAGTCATAGTCGGAATAAAAGTAAGCAAGTGTACGTATAGATAATGCAAAAAGTATTATTATTACGAAGTATTTGCTATATCTTTTGTATTTTTCTTCATTAAAAATATCATTTAATATTAATTTATCAAAGAAATAAATGATAAATAATAGATGATATGGAAATGTACATATAAAATGAGCACTATTAAATATAGGATAAACTATTAGTGTATTAAAAATGGCAAATATAAATAAAAATGTTAATGTATTAAAAAATTCATCTTTAAGTGTTTTAAATATAGTATTTCTTTTTAACATTGTAAATGCGTATAATGCAATTGTTGTTAAAGGTAAAGCATAATAAAATGGTGCTGCAGTGAATACTATATTAGATTCACCAAATTCAAATAGACCACCAAAGCAGAAGTTTATAAAGTCAAATAGGTTATTATCAAAATACATTTTTAAAAGAAGAATAGATGTTGGTATTAAAAAGAAAAAGAATTTCTTAAATTGATCTTTTATATATTTTAAATTGAATTTTGTAGTTATTAATTCATAAACTAAAACTGCTAATGCATAAAATACGCCAGTGTTTTGTTTTGTGAAAAATACTAGAAATATTATTAAACCTTGTTTTAAATTTGTGCTTTTACCAGAAATGTACAGATACATACCCAGTAGAATAAACAAACATGCTAAAGTATTATAATTTGCTCCCGCAATAAATACTTGGAACATTAATAAGAAGAAAAAAGAAAGATAGGCAAGAAGTAAGTTTTTGGATAAATCTAATTTCTTCAAAATTTTATAAACTATAACAAGCAATAATATTATTGTTATGACATTATATACTCTAAATGTTATGTATTTTGCCGAAAAAATATCCAAAAATATTGCTCCTAAATAATAAAAAATTGGAGTAATAATTGCATTACAATCTGTATATAATTTGTATCCATTTATCATCTTATAAATGTTTTGAAAGTTCCAAAGTTCATCGTTTGATGTTACCAAAACAAGAAAAATAAAACTAAAAAATAAAAACGATAGAAGTATTGCTAATAGCGTGTTTGAAATAATGTTTGAATTCTTTTTCATTAACTCTCCTTTACTTTTTAAAACCTAAATTTTCTTGGAATTATTATATATATAATTGGCATTATATTACAAGAAATTTTAAAAATATATTTACAAAGTAAAAGTTATGTGCTAATATAAAAATAACTTAATATATACGATTTTTGTTGAAATTTGTCAAAAAAAGGTATATAATATTATTAAGTATGGTAAAAGGAGGATTTTATTATGACAAAAAGTTTAATCAAAGTTGTTGTAGTAGCAATTGTTGCAGCATTATTAGTTGTATCAATGGCAACATTAGTAAACGCTGAAAACGTTTCTTTTGGATCAATTGATACAGATACAGTAACAAAGAACGCACAAGATACAACAGGTGCAGCTTCTAGTTTAAACAGAATCATTGGTTCTGCTATCACAATTGTACAAGTTGTTGGTGTTGGTGTTGCTATTGTTATGTTAATCGTATTAGCAATCAAATATATTTCAGCAGCTCCTGGTGACAAAGCAGATATCAAAAAACATGCTGTTGTTTACGTAGTTGGTGCTGTTGTATTATTCGCTGCAAGTGGTATTTTAGGTATCGTTAAAAACTTTGCTAAAAACGTTACAGCTGACTAATTTAATAAGTAATAAAATTTTTAAGGAAAAAAGAATGCTTTCAGCATTCTTTTTTTCGTTTAAAAATCAACTAAATTTTTTTGAATGGAGCAGTACAAGGATTAAAAATTGTTAAATGTTTTAAAACATATTTACAAAAAATTTGTTATCGGTTAAGATAAAATTATATAAAAGTAAGTTTATGCTATAAAAGTTGAAAAATTTTCAAAAAAATGGTATAATTATATTACGAATGTAGAAAGTGTATAAGGAGGAAACAAACTATGAAAATGATGAAAAAATTAGTTGTAATGTTAATAGTTTCTCTTTTTGTAGTAGCGGTGTTACAAAGTGGTGTTAGTGCATATAACTGGGGTACTGAAATTAATACAATGGCCGGTAAAAGTGCAAATACTTCTGTAACTGGTGCTTTCACAAACATTTCTGGTGCAGTTATTACAATTGCTAGAATTGTTTGTATGGGTGTTGCTATTACAATGCTTATAATGGTTGCAATCAAATACATGAGTGCAGCTCCTGGAGAGAAAGCTGATATTAAAAAACACGCAGTAGTTTATATTGTAGGTGCTGTAATTATGTTTGCATCTACAGGTATTTTAGGTATTATTCAAAAATTTGCTGCAGGTATATAGGGGGATATTGTTATGAATAAAAAAATGATTAGAACTATTGTGTCAATAGTTATGGTTTTTGCTATTGTCATGATAAATTGTATGCCTGTTATGGCTGGTGGTTATTCTTCTGCAATGAGTGGTTTAATAAGTACAGCAGATTCTGTTAATAAACCAACTGGAGCAAGTAATTCAGTAAGTAATGTTTTAGCAACAGTAATTACATCTGCAAGAATAATTGGTGTATGTTTTGCTGTAGTTATGCTTTTAACAGTTGCTATGAAATATATGAGCGCAGCTCCTGGAGAGAAAGCCGATATTAAGAAGAGTGCAATGATTTATGTAGTTGGCGCTGTTGTATTATTTGCTGTAGTAGGAATTTTAGGAATTGTTGAACAATTTGCTGTTATAATTAAATAGTTATAGTAGATAGATAGGAGCAAATATGAAAAATAATAAGAAAATGATAGTTAGATGTTTAAGCATTTTATTAATGTCAGTTTTAATTGCTTGCTTTGCTACAAATGTTTTTGCTACAGGTGGTGCATTTTTAAATGCAAGTGATTTTGAAGCTAAAAAAGCAAATGCAAAGGTTAGAGGTATGGTTAATAATACTGCAGCGGTTGTTGTTACATCTTTAAGAATTGCAGGTGTAACTATTGCTTTAGTTATGCTTCTTGCGATTGCTATGAAATATATGGTTTCATCTGCTGGAGATCGTGCAGATATTAAAAAACATGCGGTTGCATATGTAGTTGGTGCTGTAATATTATTTGGTGCAACAAATATTATTGCTGCAATTATTGATTTTACAACTCAAGCGGTAGGGTCATAAAATGCTTTTAGATGAGGTTAAGATATGAAAAAATGTTTAATTAAAATATTAATAATATCAATGTATGTTATGATAATATCAGCATTTTTAATTAATGTCGTAAGTATGGCGAGTGTTTCAAGTTTTAGTGGTAGCACATCACTTTTATCTGGTACAAATGCTCAAAAAGCTACAACATCAATTATAGGTGCTGTATTGGATATTACAAGAATAGTTGGTGTGGCAGCTGCGATAGGTGTTTTAATTGTTATTGCATGTAAATATTTAGTTGCATCAGCTGGAGATCGTGCTGATATTAAAAAATATGCAGTTAATTATGTAATTGGTGCTTTCATATTATTTGGTGCATCAGGAATCCTAACAATAATTAGAACTTTTGTTAGTGATACAATAAAGTAATTAGGAGGTTGTGTTATGAAAAAAATTATATCACTATTGATTACTTTTATAATTATAATTGGATGCTTTACTGTTGTGTATGGTGGTGAAATGACTCAATTAATTTCAACAATGTCTGGAGTTTCAACTATGGCATCACCAACTTCTAAGATCGGTAACGTAATTAATAATGTTATCGGTTTAATCCAAATGGTTGGTTCTGGTATTGCACTTGTTGTAATTACTATTTTAGGTATAAAATATTTACTTGCAAGTCCAGGAGAAAAAGCAGATGTTAAAAAAGCTATTATGCCAATCTTAATAGGTTGTATATTATTATTTGGTGCAGTTAACTTAGTAGCTTTAATATCAGATTTTGCGTCAGTAGTTTAATAGAAAAATGAAATAAAAAAATGTTAGAAAAAGTGATTTATAAAATCACTTTTTTTATTTTGTTTTCTTATATTACATTTGTGTTAAAAATAGCAAATATTTAATAAATGTGTTGAAAATAAAATGTGGTTTAGATATAATTATGAATATAATAGTATAAATAGGCAAATTAGATATAGGAGGCAAAAATATATGTTAAAAAAATATGGGAAAATAGCTAAAATTAGCGTGATCATGATTTTATTATTTGTAGTGATTTCTGCATTTAATAGTGTTAATGCTGGAACTGATCTTTTAACAAAAATGGAAGGTGATGCTAGCTCTTTTATTTCGAAAGGGAAGACACAAGCAGGAGATATCAATTACACTAATATAGCTAATGAATTTGTTGGACTAGGACAAATTTTAACAATGATTGGTGCTGGTGTTATGGTTGCTGTAACAACATACATGGGTATTAAATACTTAACAGCAGGACCAGAAGCACAAGCTAAATTAAAAACACAATTAATAGGTGTTGTAGTATCAGGAGTTGTTATTTTTGGTGCATATGGAATTTGGTCATTAGTTGTACAAATCGCATCTACATTCTAGGAGGAAAAAAGTATGGGAACTTATTATATACCTCGTAATTATAGAGGTGAATCGAGAATTTTATATATATTCACTGTAAAATCGTTAATTACAACTGCAGTTGGAGCTATGATAGGATCTTTATTCTTTTTCATATTCCAATCTTTAGGAATGACTCCAGTAGGCATTGGTATTATGGCGTTTTTTGCATTTATTGGATTTGCGATAGGTGCTTTAAAGATACCAACAATTGTTGCTTTTCCTATAACTAAAAAAATTGGTGGAGAACCAATTGGAGAAATAATATTAAGATATGCCAAATTTAAGAAAACAAGAAAAATGTATGTATATACAAAAGAAGAAAAAGTAGTTAAGGAGGAAAAAACAAATGAGTAGTGAGTTAATACCTTTACTTCAAGCAGGTATTTATATAATTATTGGTATTATATTTTTACTAGTATTACTTTATATTTATTTGATGAGACCAAAATCTGCCCCAAAGGAAAAAGAACATAATGAAGTGTTAGATGATAACGCATCTCAAGAAAAGAAAAAAGATCAAAACTATGGTAGATTTACTGGAAACTTAACACAAGAATCAATTTTTGATTTTATGGAATTTGAAGAAATTGTTGATAACATGATTGTAAGAAAGAACGGAACACAATATGTAATGATTCTTCAATGTAATGGTGTTAACTATGACTTAATGTCTGAACAAGAAAAAATTTCAGTAGAAGAAGGTTTCGTACAATTCTTAAATACTTTAAGATTTCCAATTCAATTATATGTACAAAGTAGAACTCTTAACTTAAGAGATATTATTGAAGAATATAAATCAAGAGTAGATAACTTAACAATTGAAATTGATAAAATAGATGCCAAAATTGCTCAAGCAAAATTAAACGGAAATAAAGCTTTAAGAGAAAAATTAGAGTTTGAGAAAAGAAGAAAAATTAATATTCTTGAATATGGTATCAGTATTACAGACTATGTTGAGAAATTAAGTTCAAATAAAAACGTATTACAACAAAGAACATACGTTGTAGTTTCATATTACTCAGCAGAAATTGGTGGTGGACTTGATAAATATTCTAAAGAAGAAATTTACAATATGTGTTTCTCAGAACTTTATACAAGATGTCAAAATATTGCTAGTGCATTAGCAACATCACAAATCGCAAGTTCAATACTTGATTCTGAAGAATTAGCTGAATTATTATATATCGCATATAACAGAGACGAAGCTGAATTCTTACAACTTGCTAAAGCGTTAGATGCTCAATATGATTCATTATATTCAACAGGAAAAGACGTTTTAATTAAGAAACAAGAAAAACTTGATCAAGAAATTAATATTGCTGCTATTGATATGGCAACAGATAGTATCTTAAAAGCTGATAGACAAAAACAAATAGAAGAATTAGAATTAACACTTAATAAAGAAGAAAAAATAAAACAAAAAGCTAATGAATTATTAGATACTTATGAAAATCAACTTGACCCTAGAGTTTTCCAATTAGCTAAAAAAGAAATTGAAAATTCAGGAACTCCAAAACAACCACAAAATGCAGAGACACCAAAACTTGAGTCTGGTGCACAACCAGCCCCAGGAACAACAGTTGTTAGAAAAAAGGTTGTTAAGAGAAAGAAATTAGAAAACTAAGGAAAAGGGGGAAGAGATAAATGTTAGGATCAACAAAAAAAGTTGAAAGCAGTAATGAAATTGAAAGCATAAAGAAAGAAGAGACTAGTGTATTTAAAAAGAATGAAACTAAATTAAAATATTTAATTGCTCCAGGTGGAATTGATGCAAGTTATACAAATCATATTGAAATAGCATCAACAAGAACAAGATATGCAAGAAGTATGATAGTCGCAAATCTACCTAGAATGTGTACTTTCCCTGAATTCTTAAGAGGAATGTATACTTTCGGAGACTTAAACGTTTCAGTATTTATAAATCCAGTTAGTGAAGCTTCTTCACAACAAGACTTAAATAGAACAATTAACGAGCTTGAATCCGAAAGAATTGTTGCCTTAGATAGAGGTGATATCAACAGAGAAAGAATTATAGCTCAAAAGAGAATGGAAGCTGAGGAACTTCGTGATGCGATTGCCGCAGGTTTCAATAAATTATTTGATTCATCTATTATAGCAACATTATTTGCATATAGTATGGATGAACTTGATAAATATACAGAATTATTAGCAAGTGAAATGTCTAAAAACTTAATTGATATTAAACCAGCATGGGCTATGCAAGATCAAGCTTTTAGAAGTAACTTACCATTCTGTGATAATAAAATGACAAAATCACATACTTTTGATAGAAGAGCAATGTCAACAGTATTCCCATTCTTCACATCTGAAGTTGGACATGAAAATGGTATTCCACTAGGATTTAATAAACAAACAGGTTTACCAATTCTATATGATAATTTTAGTCCAAAATTAACTAACTACAACATGGTTATATTTGGTAAATCAGGTGCTGGTAAATCAGTTACAATTAAAACAATTACAGCTCGTTCAGCTGTATTAATGGGTATCGAAAGTTTAGCACTAGATGCCGAGGGTGAGTATAGTGTCGTTGCAGAAGCACTTGGTGGTGTAAACGTAACACTAAGCCCTAACTCAAAAACAGTTATTAACGTATTTGATATAGAGCCAGAAAACGTTAAAGACGAAATTACTGGTAAAGAGAGAACTGTATTAAGCGTTGAAAATAAAGTTGAAGACGTAACAAACGGATTACTTACTATGGCTAGAGGTAGTACAAGAAGCCAAGAGGTAAACGAGCTTACAAAACAAATTATTTCTGAAGCTGTTGCAGAAGAGTATGCAGCTTTAGGTATTACAAATAATATAGAGAGTTTATACCAAAGAGATGAAAATGGCGGAACTATCGATATTAGTCAAAACTATATTGGTAGAACTAAAAAAGATATGCCTACAATAGGATCTTGGTATAGAAGAATTTGTAGAAAAGCACAAGAAAATGAGAACCCTGACTATCGTTTCCATTACAGTTACTTAGTAAAGGTTATGAAACAATACGTTAGAGAGTACCAAGGACAAATGGCTTACTTTGATGGTCAATCAACATTTGAATTATTAGATGGTGTTCCATTTATTAATATTGATATTTCACAACTTGAAGAAAGATTTGCTAGACCACTAGCACAACAAATTATGCTTTCTTGGGTTTGGGAAAAATATGTTAAGAAAAATAGTGAAGATAAAGCTAAAGCAGCTAAAAAGAGAGTTCTAGTTGACGAGGCATGGATGCTTTTACCATACCCAGAGGCTGTAGATTTCTTAAATACTATGGCTAGACGTGCTAGAAAGAGAAATGTATCTCTAGCGGTTATTTCACAAAAGTTCCAAGACTTTTATGAAAAACAAGAGGTACAAGCGGTTTTAACTTCATCAGAAACAAAATTATTCTTAGCACAAGATAAATCAGAAATTCAATACTTAAAAGAAGTATTCAAACTAAGTGAAGGTGAGGCTGGATTCTTAATCACTTGTAACCGTGGTGAGGGACTTCTAAAGGTTGGTGGAGATTCTGCAATTTTAGCTATTCAACCAACTAAGAAAGAGTTTGAATTCGTTGAAACAAACTTATCAAAAGTGGCAGCGCTTGAAAAAGCAAGAAGAGAAGCAGAAGGAAAATCTTAATAAAAAGAGGGTAAAGTATGAAAAAACTATTAAGTGGATTTTTAGTGATACTGATACTGCTTAACTTCGTTTTGTGTAATGGTGCATATGCTCAACAGGGTGGAAGTCCTAATGAGAAACCAAGTAATAAAGGTGTAATGGGTCAAGCTTCTGCATCAAATACAATTGGTGCGGAACTTGCTGAAGAAGGTACAACATCTAAAATACAAGGAAGTGTAGCAAAAACAACTACAGATGCATTAAGTTATGGAGCTTCAATTATAGGTGTTGTAACTGGACTTATTTCAAGACTTTTAAATGTATTTATTGCATTTCAAATTGATCTTGTTATTGCACAAGTAACTTTTGGAATAGAGAACAATGAATTAAATTATTTATTTACGATAGATAGATGTGTATTTAATAGAGTACCTTTATTTAATATAAATTACTTTAATACCGAAGATACTTATAAAGTTGGAACTGCAGAGTTACAAGCAAGTGCTGGTAATAACGCGATTAAAGAAAGTATTGCTGGAGCATATTACATAAGTAGAATCGTAGCTGTATCTATTTCGGTGTTAGTTCTTATATACATAGGAATTAGAATGGCATTGTCTACTGTTGCTTCTGAACAAGCAAGATATAAAAAAATGCTTACAAGTTGGGTAGAGAGTATAGTTATATTGTTCTTGATGATTTATATAATAAGTGCAGTTATACAACTTGGTGAGATTTTAACTGGAATATTCTTTGAAATAAGATGTTCTTTATTAGGCAAAAACGCAGCTGGAGCATCAGGAACATATGATGTTTTTGAAGACACAATTCGTTCAAAAGCGTTAGGATCACTATTTAGTATGTCTGGTTTAGAATTGACGCTTTGGTCTATAATTTATTGGGTATTATTATTTACTGAAGTAAAATTCTTATGGACATATATGAAAAGATTTTTAATGGTTGGATTTTTAATTATAATTTCACCATTAATTACAATAACTTATTCAATTGATAAAGCTGGAGATGGTAAAGCACAAGCTTTCTCAATTTGGATGAAAGAGTTCGTTGTAAACGTATTGATACAACCACTACATGCATTAATATACTTAGTATTCGTTTTAACAGCAAATGCTATTGCAGCAAGTTCACCATTAATTGCGCTTGCTATGTTAATGGCTATGGGACAAGTTGAAAGAATGGTTAAAGTAGTATTTGACATGAGAGGATTAGTATCATTAAGAGGAGTAGATAAATTTTTAAAGAAAGGATAATAATATGACAGATAATAAAGCGAAATCAAGACTAGTTTTAATAATGGTAATATTATTATTCTTTTTGTTATTATTAATAATAACATTATTGGGAGCGCTAGAAAAAGATACTACTAGCGCTGCAAATAGTGTTGTTACAAATCAAATTGTAGATAATTTGACAGAAGAAAAAGATAAACCAGATACAATAGAATCAATAATTGCTAAATATAAATCACAATACATTAGTAAAGATGGAAATACAATTTATTTAAAGCTAGGCAAAGATTTATATAGTGATAATGGAGAAAGCAATGAAAAATATTTTGAATCTTTTGTATATGATTTATCACAATTTTTCTTAACAGCGACATTTAATTTAGTTGATGAAGAAAAAAATGTAACTGTTACTGCTGAATATGATTTTAATACAGAAAAACATATCATTAGATATAATAACAGAGAAGAATTCTTTGAAAATACTGATGGTAAAAGCTATATAGCAGTTCAAACTTCTGAAATTGTTGAACCTGCAGTTGTTTTTAAAGCAGACGGTTTTTTAAGAGAATTGATACTAGGTAGTATGTATATTTCTAGTGTAGAGGATGAGTTTTTAACTGAATATAGAGTTTTAGATAGTGGATATAGATATTATGAAAATGAAAACTTAAAAATAAAATTAGCGCCAAATGATAGTGTATTTAACATGGTTTTAATGGGGGGATATCATGGAAATATATTCCATGATGTACCATTCGGAACTCCTTTAAATAGAGTGTATGAATTGCATCCAGATAATACATTTGGTAGTGTAGGTGAAAAATATTTAGGATATAGAAACAACGATTACTATTACTTTTTCTATAATGATGAAGTTTCATTATATGGATATCTTTATGCGGAAAATAAAGATTTCGAAAGAGCACTAAAGAAATATATAGAAACAAAAGATTTAGAAACTTTTTATAAAAAAGCTAAAAAAATACTAGCATATGATGCACTAAACTATGATCCAGAATCACAATCTTTATATATGAATTTCCCAACAAGAGGAATGGAGATTGATATTCAAAATAATGATCCAAAGGGAATAACATTATATAATAATTATTGTTTTACAGATGATTCTAGACAATTAGTTAAAGATGGCTATATTTCTTATAGAGATGTAGATGCTGTGCTAAAATATGAAAAAGAGAGAAGAAGCGGTAACTAACGTTTCTTAGAGAGGATACTAAATGAATAGACCAAAATACAAAGATCAAAGCAATGAAAACTATAAGAAAATTCTCATAGTTTTATTTGTTGTGATCTTTGTTCTATTGTTTATTTCCCTAATACTCTCGGGAATTGAGAAAAAAAATAATAAACAGGAAATATCTTATGATAGTTTAGATACAATTAAAGATGTTATTGAATATTATGGCTCAACATATATTTCTGAATCTGATGGGCCAGAAAAAGGATATCCATATGATGTTTATTTAAAATTTAAGTATTTACCATATAATGAAGATGATACAAGTAACGAAGAATATTATAACAATTTAATAAGAGATGGTGCTAAAGCAATGAGACATTTTAGCTTTAGATTAATCGATGAAGAAAACGATATTATTGTTAGGGTAAAATGTAAAAATTATAGAGTTGAATCATATACAATTAATGATATAGAAGATTATTTTATATATATGGATTCTCAAATAAGTATGAAAAAATATGTTGAAATTCCTACTACAGATTTTGAGGTACAATCTAGTATATTAAAGGCTTGTATTGATAATTCTTGGAAAGAAGATATGAATTTTGGAACAAGAGATAGTATATTTAATCAATACTTAATTTATCAAGATGAAGGTATAAAAGTAAGAAACATTGATGGAAAAATCTATAATATAATTTTTACAAAAAATTATTCGGAAAAAATAGTAAATAATTTATCAGCAGGATTATCAAGAAAAGATGTTGAAGATATTCTTGGGGATGCAACGTTTACAGACGAAAAATTAGAAGTTTTTGGTTATAAAGGTAAAGATTTTTATATTTTCTTTACACCTGATGAAGTGTCTATTTATAGGATATATAATGGTGATACGGATGAGTTCTTTAAATTAGCAGACAAACTAATCGCTGAAGACTTAGGGCTGCTTGAGTTTATGAACGAATTAACATACATGTGGCCAGACTATTCTGAATATACTTATGGAAGCAATAATTTCTTTGTTGCATACCCTTTAAAAGGTATAGAAATAACACTGAAAAGTAGTGACATTAGCGGCATTTTGGTGTATAATAGTATTAAGAGCACTATGTCCAAAATTCAACCATATTTGGAAAATACATATTTCGTTGCAAGGTTACAAATTGACTCTGTATACGAAGCAGAAAAGAGAAGATATAGTGAAGAAGTTGGATATGCAGACGATTACAAGTATTATATAAATTCGATAGAAGAAAAAGATAAAAATATTATAGGTTCAAGTATGTATTATAAAGAGATTCCACAAAGGGATGCTGATGGAGGAATATATTCTATGAGGTTTGTTACTACCTCATTAGAAAAACCAAGTAGAGAATTAAATGATTCAATAAGTACTTACCTATGGTTAACAAATGATATATTTATTTATTCAAAACAAGGTGAAGGAATTTTTTCTTATAACTTAAATAATGGAATAGTTCAAAGAATTATTGAAGGAAATGATAATTTTGAATTAAGAGGATTTGAAAATGGAATATTGAAATATGACAGTGTCGAGGTGCCGGTTCAATATTAGAAAGGGGAAAGATATGGTGCAATTAAAGAATTTAACTAAAAAATTAATATTAATAATTGTTACGATTTCTCTAGTACTTACTTTTGTTATCACACCTTCTGCTCAAGCTAAATTAACATTAGAGGAAGGTGAGTTTTATTACTCTGGTACAACAAAAGGAACTTATAAGGCAGCAACTAACATTTTTGCCTGGTTGTTAGATAACATTGGTGATATTGCAGACTGGTTGCTTGGTATCATGACAATGGGATTTAGAATGGTATTTGTTGGTTGGACCGCACTTATTGAGAAAATATTAACATGGACTTTGGAAGGAACAACGGGAGTTAACGTTGAGGGAGAAGAAGTTAGTTCAACAGATTTAACATCATTAACAGATTCTTCTAATAACGTAACTGTACAAGCAATTGTATATAACCAAGTTCCAGCATTAAGTATAGATTTCTTTGATTTAGAATATGATAAAACATATTCTGGAACAGGAAAAAAATTACGTTGTGATAAATGTGGTGAAGATGTAGAAAACTGTTGTACAGAGACAGGATGTAAATCTTCATGTACATGTAAAGGTAACTGTGATGGTTGCCAAAGATATATTGCAGCATTAAATATCACTGGAGAACCAGTTATAGTACAAATCAAAAATGTAGTTGCAACATGGTATTACGTTATGCTTTTCTTATCAGCAGCTGCGATGTTAGTTGTATTCTTAGGTGTTGGTATTAAGATGGCACTTTCAACAATTGCATCTGAAAAAGCAGTTTATAAAAGAATGTTAGTAGACTGGGTTGTTGGTATGATTATAGTATTTGCAATTCATTATGCAATGATTTTAATTGTACATATAAATAATTCTTTAGTTCAAGTTATTAAAGAATCAGCAAATTCAATTAACGAAGTTTCAATGATGCAACTTGCAGAAAAAAGTGAAGATGTTATTGAATATACAGATGAAGAACTTGAAATTGATATTTACGAAGCTGTAAGAACAAGAGCTTATGATGCAAAATTAATTAATGGTATGACTGGTATGGTTATGTATATGACATTAGTTTATTTTGCAATTAGATATACAATTGTATATTTGAAGAGATTATTAACATTAATAGTTTTAACATTAATGGGACCAGCTGTTGGTGTTTCATATGCTCTTCAAAAAGTATTTAGTGGTAAAGGATCTTCTTTAACAACATGGACAACTGAATATATTATGAACGTTATGATTCAATCAGTACATGCTATTATTTATTCAGTATTTATTTCTGCAGCATTGATTATGTCACTTCAATCTGTTGCAGGTATGATTTTGGCATTAATTCTTATGAATTATGCACTTAAAGCAGAAAAATCATTTAGAACAATATTTAAAATGGGTTCAAACGGAAGTTTATTAGATAGTACAGCAGGAGCTGGTGATGCTGAAAAACTTAAAGAGAACTTTGATGGTATAAAAGGTGCTGTAATTGGTGCTAAACCATTAGGAAAAGCATTAATGAATTCACCATATGCAAAAGCACTTAAAGGTGCAGGTAAGGTAGGAGTTGCTGCTGGCTTAGGTCTTGCAAGAGCAGGTAAAGCTGGAGTGGAAAATTATAAATCTAAAGCTGGAGAAAGATATGAAAAAGCTGTAGATAAACAAATGACAAAAATGTATGGCTCACCAGAAGCATATAGAAATTCTCGTGGAGAATTTACAGAAACAGATGCTGAATATGAAGCAAGAAGAGGCGCTGCAAGAGATGTAGTAGATTCAAAAAGAAATAAAAAGGTAAAACCAAATGTACCACAAGGAACACCTGTTACATCAAATGATTCTACAACAGATTTTAAAACATTATTAGCTAAAGGCGAAAAAGGAATTAAGCAAGATATTTTAGATGCTCAAAGAGAAGTTTCACTTAAAGTGCCTGGAGCAGAAGATAAGTTAAGATCTAAGATGGGTGACTTGATAAAATACAATGAATTAAATGGAAACCTTTCACAAAAAGATATTGCAAGTGCTCATTTAAATAAATTAGTAAGTATTGAAAATCACTTTAGTTATGATCGTAAAGAAAACGGAAAAGTTGGAGTTTGGAATGCTTTAAAAGGAACGGGAAAAGGAATATTTGGTACAAGTCATTATGATCAATTAAGTGGTAAGAAAGTATCAGATAAGAATGGATTATATCATGAATTAAGTGCTGAAAATTTATTAGGTTTTACAGCAGCTGATAAAAAAGTATTTAAAGAGCAAGTATTAAATCCTATTAGAAATGGATTTGGTGGTATTGCAACAATGTTTATTGGTATGGGTACAATGGTTGCTCATCCAAAAATTGGTATTGCAATGGCACTTGCTGGAGGTTCATTAGCAAATGGTGCTATAAAAGCTAAAATAGATCCAACTAAATATAATGGTACATATAGTTTCGTAAGATTTGGTACACCAACAATGAGAAAAATGCAAAGAGAAGCATTAAAAAGATCTAAAAAAGAATGGAATAAAGCAGTTAAAGATAATGTTATGCAAAACCATCCGGAATTATATAAAAATATTAAACATGATTTAGGAATACAAGGAAAATTAAGTGCTCAAGTTCAAGATATAGCTACAGGTGGAAAAATGGCAGTATCTGTTGCAACAGTTGGATTAGTTGGTGGAGTATTACCACAAGCAGTTCCACTTGCTGCAGTTGCTGGTACAGGATTTATGGCTACAAAATTAATGGGAAGAACAGGATTTGGTGGTAACTTAAGTGCTGTAGATTTACATTCAGCAAAACAATTAAGAGAACAACAAATTAAATTCGTTGAAGACGGATTTAAAGTACAATCTGTAGTACAATCTGCGGTATTAGAACATAATTATAAACTTGTTGAAAAACAAATGCTAGATCAAGAAATTGCACGACAAGGTTTAGCTATAGATTCTAAAACTGGTGAGATTGTTGCTAAGAACTCACAAGAAGTACAAGAAGCAGAAAAAGCTGCTAAACAAGCATTAGATAATTATAATGCAGTTATAGCTGAAATATATGCTTCACAAGGTATGAAATATGATCCAACAACAGGTCTTGCAACAGCAGATGAATCAAAAAATGATAAAGCTGTTAAATCAAAAACAACAATTGAGCAAAGTGAATTTGTTGATAAAGTTGATGGTAAAACAATAAGCGATGCTGAATATAAACAAGTTGAAAAAGAAATTGATATTGTTGTTGATCAATTTGTTAAATCAACAGAAAATCTTGATATGAATACAGAACAAGCACAAAGCGAAGCGATGAAGAGAGTTACAGACAGACTTGTAAAAGCTGGTATCTTAAAAGATAATCAAAAGGTATCTCAAGTATTCAAGAGAGGTGAAGCTGCTGTTATTGAAAGCTTGAAAAAGAAAACAGAGGTTGCTAAAGAGAAGGCAAAAGCTGCAGATAAATTATTAGATGGTTTAGATCAAGGTGTAAAATCACAAGTTGAAACTGCAGTTAGAGAAATTTCAGCAACAAAAACTGGAGATCAAAGAGTAACAGTACAAGAAGTATTAAGTAGAGTAACACCTACAGATACTTCAAGTAGAGTACAAGTTTCAGATACATCATCTACAGTAAGAACAGAAGATGGAACAGTTAAAGCTAATAGTTCTAGAGATGGAAGCATATCACTTTCAACAAAGGATGCTTCAATAATTGAACAATATGTAAATATTATTCAAGCTAGACCTGGTGAAGCTATTGCAACTGATCCAAAGAAAACAGTTAAGAAAGCTATTGAACATAAAGCTGATAGAGCTAAAGCTAATACAGAAATAAGAAAGAGAAAACTTGATCAAATTATGTCAATGACATTTGATGATGCAACACTTGATGATATTGCATCAGATGTAGGAAACAATAAAGGAATCAATGTAAATGGAGTACAACAAGTTGCTAAAGAAGATTCTCAAGATGTATTAGAATTATTGTTTATGAGAAAAGAACTTGAAAAAGTAAATGAATTTGCTGTTAAAGAGCTAAAAACTAAAAAAGGTACAAAAGGATATGATAAAGTAGATAAAGATGAAAAAGCTAAGAAAGTTGCATATTATGAAGCAAGTTTAGCTCACAAGAAAAGTGAAGCTGAATTAAGTTCTGATAAAGTACAACGTTTTCAAGCAGCAATTGATTCTAAAACACAATTATCAGAAGATGGATTTAAAGATTACTTGGAATCTCATAAAAAGGTTACAGAAAGTAAAGCACAATGGGATGAAGCTAAAATTAGAAAAAATACAGAAGGTCCAATTGTAAATGTTACTTCTGTTGTAAATAATATTATAGGAGATATTGATGCAAAAGAGGCAAGACATACAACTGGAATTGTAATGAAAGCAAGCGAAGTTAAAAAAGATACTTCATCTCAAGATGTAATTAAAAACATGAGAGCTGGAACAAAAAAATAAATAACAAAATAAATATATGAAAGGAGGGATTGGATATGAAAAAGAGCTTATTAAGTAAAATAATAATAGTTTTAACTATTGTCGTAATATTGCTAAATTTCTATTTAATGCCTCCTTCTCAAGCTGGTTGGCTTGATGATATGTTGCAATCAGTTATAGGACTGTTGACTTTACCAGTTAGATTTGTTGCTGTAGCGTGTGGCTGGGCAATAAATGCGCTAACTGGAAGTTTAGCATATATTGAAGGTACTACAGACGGTAGTGCTGCAAATTTATTTATAACACCATTTGATATTTTATTTAATAAAGTTGCAATTTTTGATATCAATTTCTTTGATATTAAAACAAGTGGACCTGAAGTTGAATCACTAGTTAATAAAATTAGAATGGGTGTTGCAGGATGGTATTATGCATTAAGAAATATTTCAGCATCAGCATTGTTAGTAATATTAATTTATGTTGGTATTAGAATGGCTATAACGACAATCGCAACTGATAAAGCAATGTACAAAAAGATGTTGGTTGACTGGATTGCTAGTATGGGTATATTAATGTTAATGCATTATATTATGATATTTGCAATTACAGTTAACAATACAATTATAAAAGCTTTATCAGCAAGTGTTGATGCAAATAAACTAGAACAAATTTATGAAATAATTAAAAGTTTAGCTTTGGATACATATAATGTTTATGGTATTGCGGCTACAGTAGTATATTGTATGCTTGTATGGCAAACATTAGGGTTAGTTTTTGCATATTTTAATCGTATTTTAAAACTTGCATTTTTAACAATTATTTCACCACTTGTTACTATAACATATTCACTAGACAAGATGGGTGATGGTAAAGCACAAGCTTTAAACAATTGGTTTAAAGAATATATATATACAATATTAATTCAACCATTCCACTGTGTAATTTATATGAGTTTAATAGATATTGGATTGAATTTATTAACTGAAACAAATTCTACAGATGATGGTGTAATGTTAGCGGCAGCTGTAATTTCTATTTTATGCATTAAATTTACAAAGGATGCTGAGGGTATTGTTAGAAAAATATTCTCATTCCAAGATGATGGATCAACAGGTTTAGGTGCTGGTTTAGCATTGGCTGGTGCTGGTATGATGTATGCTAAAAACATAGGTAAAACAGCTAGATCATCTGTTAATAATATAAGAAATCTTGGTAGAACAGGATCAAATGCCTTAAGATACTTAAGCAAATCAAGTGTAAGAGGTGTACAAGGTATGAAAAATTTTGCAGTAGGTACTTATGTTGCTGCAAAAGCTTTGAAAAAAGGTGAAGGCCAAGAAAATATGTCATATTCAGAGAGAAGATCTGAAGTTAGAGCAGATATGGCTGAGAAAAAAGCTAATAAATATGAAGCAAAAAGTAATACAACAGCCGATGCTGAAGCAGTAGAAAAAGAAGCAGCAGAATTATATGCTACAAATTCAAAAATGACTCCAAGAGAAGCCAAAGCACAAGCTAGAGCAAATATTGCAAAAAGAAATAGAGCTGCAAAAAAAGCTATTGATAAAAAAGAAAAGAAAAATAATAAACATCCAAATAGAAAAGTTGGTATTGTTGGCCCAAGAACAACATTATCAAGATTAAGAGATATTAGAGATAACTCAAGTGTAATAAAAGGATTATCAGATGCAACTAAATCAACAATTGCGATGGGAGCAGGTTTATCATTTGGATCTGGACAAATTGGTATTGGTTCTAATATTTCAACAGCTGTAATGACTTCTGCAGCTATTACAAAAGGTGTGAATGAATTTATGCAAGGTACTAGAACAACTTTAAGAAGAGGTGTAAAAGATAACTTGCAAGCAATGGGGGTAAGTAATAAAAAGGATGCTTCAAAAGCAATTGGTCAAATACTTGCAACTCATGGCGATCCTGAAGAAGCTAAATCAAGAGAAGCTGCATTACAAAAAGAATTAGAGAAAGCGTTTGCTGAAGCTGGATTAGATGAAACATATAAAACATCATTAGTTAATAGAATTAAGAGAACAGCTCAAGCAAATCCAATGAAAACAAATCAAGCAATTGAACATTCACTTAAAGGAACAGGTACTGCTGATGGTGGAAATGCATATACAGTAAATGACGGTAAGATAGCAGAGGCAGCAAAGAATTTAGCTGATTTTTATAATGGAGCTGAGGTGTTTAAATCATTCCAAACTGCAGCAGAATTCGGTATAACAGCGGATACCTTTGCAGCAGATGTTATGGGTGGATTTAGAAGTAATACTACTCCATCTGAAATTCAAGGAACTGTTAATGAAAATCCATCAACTTCAGAACAAACACCACAAGATGGTGTACAACCTGATAATGGATCTTCTGGTAAGAAGAGAAAAGGTAAAAAAGGTGAGATTGATCCTGATAGTAAAATGTCTCAAATTAATAAAGCTGTTCAAGAGGAGTTGGCTTTACATAGAAAACAATTAGAAGAGATGAGAGATATAGATGAATTTGGACAAAATGCAGAAGTACAACAAAGAATGCAAGAGATGGAAGCTGAATTCTTAGAATATATTGAAAAAGCGAAACAACAAATGGAAGCAGAGTTAAAAAAGGTAGAAGAAGGCGTAAAAGCTGGCTATGAAAAACAAATTAATAAAATTATAAGAGACATGGAAAAAGAGATAAAAGCAATAGATAGATATCATGAAGAAATTAGTGAATATGATTATTAAGAAAAGGAGGTAAAAGAGGATGAACGTTACATTAAAAAAATTTATAGTAGCTTTAATATTAATTGTTACAATAAATAATTTTTTAATGCAACCTGTTGCAATGGCAGCTTATGATACTAGTGCATTTGGAGAAGTAATTGACTTCTTATTAGATGTATTAGGTGGATTAATAGGCTTATTAACTTGGCCTGAAAGATTACTTGCAATAGAAGTAGCTGAACGTATAAATTGGATGACAACAGTGATTGTTAATGTAGATAATGGTTCAAATCCTGTTAAAGCCGTAACTCCTTTTGATATTTTATTTAATAAAGTAAAAATATTAGATATTAATTTCTTTGATATAAAAGATAGTATGACATCTGGTCAAGAAGGTGAAATTGTTAATAGAATTAGATTAGGTGTTGCAGGATGGTTTTATGCAATGAGAAACGTTGCAGCTGCAATACTATTATGCATTTTGTTATATGTTGGTATTAGAATGGCAATATCTACAATTGCTTCTGATAGAGCAATGTATAAGAAAATGTTAGTTGACTGGGTATGTAGTTTAGTTTTAATTTTCGTACTTCAATATATTATGATAGCAACAATTTTTGTAAATAATGCAATTGTAAATGCTTTATCTGCTGTTGGAGATTCAGAATTAATAACAGAAACTTATAAAACTATAGGTGATATTGCCAAAAAAGCGTTTGATATTAATTCGTTTGCAGCAGTAATAGTATTCTGTATGTTGGTATGGCAAACTATAGGTTTATTTGTTGCATATTTTAATCGTTTAATAAAAATTGCGTTTTTAATTATAATATCACCACTTATTTCAATTACATATTCAATAGATAAGATGGGTGATGGTAAAGCACAAGCATTAAATAACTGGTTAAAAGAATTTATATTTACAGTATTAATTCAACCATTCCATTGTGCGATTTATATGTGTATGACTGGTACAGCATTAGATATATTAGTAACAAAATCTGGTGGTGGTGTATCAGATGATACATTAGCAGCATCAATTGTTGCAATATTATGTATCAAATTTATAAAAGATGCTGAAAAATTAGTTAAAAAGATATTTGCATTTAAGAGTGATGACTCAAAAACATCAATGGCTGCAGGTTTAGCTGTTTCTGCCATGGCGTTAAGTAATGCTAAAGGTTTAGGTGCATCAGGTAGAAGATTTATTGGTGGAGCAGTTAATTTAGCAAAAAATACAGGTAAAATTGCTAGAGATGTAGCTGTAGATACTATGGCTATGGGAGCGCTTTTAGCAAGTAAAGATAAAGATAAAACTTTTGCAGAGACAAAAGAAGAGATGGGTGCAAAATGGGATAATTGGCGTGCAGATAGAATAGAGAAAAAGAATCAAAAATATACAACTAATAGAAGTTTAAGAGCTGCTGCAGCTATGAAAAAAGCAAATAAAAATTTAAAATATTTAGGTAAAGATGGGGCTATGGCAAAAGCAGACGCTGCTTTTGAAAAAGAAAAAGAAGCTAAAGTAGAAGCAAGAACCAAAGAAAAGATTGCTCAAAGTGGTGGAACAATGAGTGAAGATGCTGCAAGAGCTGCAGCAAGAAAAGAAATCGCAAAAGAAACGCGTACAGCAAATAGTCCAGTTAGAAGATCAATTAAAAAAGCATCTGGATGGGTTGATACTGCTAAGAAGAATATTGCTTCATCTGCAGTTCTTCGTGAGTTAGGCGGAATTGCTAAGAGTAAAGTTGCGACAAGTTTTGGTATTGTTGCAGGTGCTGGATTATATGGTAGTAATGGTAACTTGGCAACAGCTATTACAACTGGAGCAGCAGTTGGTACAAGTATGAATGAATTTATGAAGAGTACTAAAGGAACAGTTGTTAATCAATCATCATCATTAGTAAAAGATTTTAACGGTACAAATGCAAATCCTAATGAATTACGTAAAGATTTAAATAAAATTTTTGAAACTGAATCAGAGAAATATGATGGTAGTTCAGATACATTAAAAGAAATGGATAGATTACTAAGTGATCTAGATAATTTAATTGGTTCTTCTGCAGCTGATGGATATAGAACAGATATGAAAAATGTTATTGAAAATAATGCTGAACTTGCTAATGATGGAGTGGATGCTATTTTTGATAGAATAGAAAAAAATAATCCAGATATAGCTAATAATGAGTCATATAAACAAATGAAAAAAGATACACTTCACCATGCAGATGGAGTGGCGTTATATGCAAATATGAAGAAAGTTGGTGAAACTGGTATTTCAACACAAGATTATACAGAGATGTTAGTAACCGAGGTGTTCCCAGATGACGCAGATAGAGCTACATATGCTTCAACAAGAGATGTTAATACAACAGAACAAGATAAACATATTCAAATTCTTGATGGCGAACAAGATGCTATTGATAATGAAGTATCAACAATGGGGGATGCTGAATTAGAAAGATTTTGTGAATCTGTAGATAATGAATTTGAAACTCAAATGTTGGTAATGGAATCATTAGATAATTCAGACCCTGTAAGAGAAAATTATAAGAATTATATTAAAGAAATGAAGAAGAAGAGAGACGATGCGATAATAGCATTATATGCTAAAGGAAATAGAGATTTGGAAACTGTTTCAGAACAATTTGCAGAAAGAGCTAAAGAGATAATAGCACAAAGACATGAAGAATTACTTAAGGAAGCTCAAGATAATAATCCTACAATAAGACAAAATGCTCAAGTAAGATTAGAAAAATCAAATAAAGCAATGACTAATTTAAATATTTCATTAAATAATAATACTAATACAGAAGCTGAAAGTTAGGAGGGTATGACATGAAAAAAATTATAAGTAAAATACTAATAATTTTAATAATTTTTATAATGATGTTTGAAGTAATTTTTTCAAGCAATATATGTTATGCTCTAAATCCATCAGAAGATGTTATAAATGGTATAACTAATTTAGCTGGTGGTATAGTATCAATTATATACTGGCCAAAGAGATTAATGATTGTTGGTATAAGTTTTATAATAAATATGATTACTTCTAATATGGCATTATCAACTGGTGTAAATTATGGTTCTACTAGTGTATTGAGTGTTATTACACCATTTGATATATTCTTTAATAGATATCAATTACTAGATGTTAATGTATTTGATATAGAAGGAGCTAAAGATGGTACTGTTACAGAAATAATGAGAACTACAGTTTCTGGATGGTATTATGCAATGAGAGCTATTGCAGCTGCAATTCTAATGTTAATCCTATTATATGTTGGTATTAGAATGGCAATATCTTCAGTTGCAGAAGAAAAAGCTAGATACAAAAAAATGTTATTTGATTGGATTTGCAGTTTAGCATTAATATTTATATTACAATATATTGCTGTTTTTGTAATTTATACTAATAATGCGATAGTAAATGTATTAAGATCATTAATGGACTCAATGTCTAAAGCAACACTTGCCCCTGGAGCAGGTTTGATTGAAGATCAAATGACAAAATTAATTATACAAATTGGTACGCAAGGAATACTTGGTATTGGTATACCTAGTATGGCAGCAGTACTAGTATTTGTATTTATAGTATTTCAAACAATTGCATTTTTAATTGCATATATTAATCGTATGATTAAGGTTGCATTTTTGGTTATGATTTCACCACTTATATCAATTACATATTCAATTGATAAGATGGGTGATGGTAAAGCACAAGCTTTAGGTAATTGGTTAAAAGAGTTTATATATACAATTTTAATACAACCATTTCACTGTTTAATGTATATGGCTTTTGTAAGAACAGCATTTGCACTGATTACAAGTAATGGAAATATACTTTCATTACAAGCATTAGCAAATCCGCTTGAATTGTTTTTAAGTCCAGATTTTAATCAAATTGCCAATGGTGTTTTAGCAATATTATGTTTGAAATTTATAAATGATGGAGAGCAAATTATAAGAAAGATATTTGGATTCCAAGATGATAACTCATTAACAGGTATGGCCGCAGGTATGGCTGTTGGTATGATGGCTGTTAAAAATGCAAAGAAAATTGGTAATACAGCACGAAAAGGTATTAACATGGCTAAATCTGGAACACAAAGATTATCAAAAGCAATTAATTTAGATTCAAAGAAATTGGCTAATACTAAAATTGGACAATTTGCTGGTAATCAAATGGATAAATTGGGTAAATTTGCAGATGGCGCTGCTAAAAAATTTAGTAATACAAAAGTAGGACAAGGTATATCTGCTGCAGGAAGAGGAATTGATAAATTTGCACAATCAGACTTTGCAAAAGGAGTTGCAAATTTTGGAAATAAAACTATTAAAGGTGCTAAATCATTACCTAATAAATTAACAAATAATAAATTTACAAATTCGAAATTTGGACAATTTATGAAACGTCATAATTCAATGGCAAGTACACTTGCTATTATGGGAGCTGCAATGAGTTATAGTACTGGTACATCAGGTGCAATGGAAGCCTATGGTGTTGGTGCTGCAGTTGGAGAAGGTGCTGATGAATTCTTCAAAACAAGTAAAGGTCATTTAAGTGATGTTAGTGCAGGACATCAAACAGATGAAGAACAAAAAGCATATGATGAATTACAAGATACTATAGAAGATTTAGATAATGATGATGTAGTTGATGCAATGAAAGATTATGATGAAGCTAATGATCATACAAATAAAGCTGCAGAAGCTCAAAAGGGTATGGAGCAAACTCAAGCTAGAAAAAGTGAACTAGAATCTAAACAAGCAAATGGTGAAAAATTGTCTGATGAAGAAACTGCTGAATTAGCAGGAGCTGATAAGAAAATTGCAGATCAACGAGCTGCTATGGAAGCAGAACAAATGCTTGCAATGGAATCATTAAGAAGAGCAAAAGAGAAAGATAGTAAATTGGGTGGTAGAGCAGAAGATTTATATGATAGACAAGGATTTGCAGAACAAGACGGAACTTTTGATAAAAAAGTAAAAGATGCTCAAAAAAGAGCAAGTGAGTTAGATGCTTCTTTCTTTGATCAACAATCAGTAGAAGGTAGATTTAGAAAGAGATCGAGATCTCCAAAAGATTCTGATATAGAAGCTAAGAAAAATGAGATTATAAGAAAATTAACTAGAATAGCATTAATGAATAAATCTTCAAAAGATTCAAAACAAATTACAACAATTAATTCTGACGAACAAGATACAATTGAGAGAACAGCTGAAATGTTGGTTGGAAATATAACACGTGGTGTGTTATCTGGACATAAATATACACAACAAGATCAAGAAGCATATGTTAAGAATGCATTAAGATTAGATTCTGATGCTCCAGGAACATCACTTGACTCATTATTTAGAGCAACATCAGATTATGAGTCATTACAAAGACAAGGACAAATAGCTCAAGCTCATAAAAATTTTGCACAAGTTGGGGGAGATAGTAATAGCTTAACACGTGCAGAAATGGCTAAAGCTGGAAATGTTGTTAGAACAAGTAAAGAGCTAGAAAGAGCTGAAAAAAGAAAAAATCAAGCAAGCCAAACAACAAATTAAATAAACATATGATAAAATAAATTAAGTAAGGAGAGACTTTTTATGAGAATTAGAAGTAGTAGGCTGCCACTAATAATTTTAGTTTTAATATTAGTTATGATTGGATTAACTGTATTATTAAATAAATTAGAGGCAAAACCAGAAGATTATTCTGGTATGACTGATGAAGAACTTGCAGCAGCAGTTCAAGAAAAAGTAGACAAAATTGAAGTGAACTCATTAGTAGCAATGGAAGAAAGAGAAAGAATTGAGTATTACTTAGCTGATTTTGTAGGCTTAATAGAAAAATCAAAATATGATTCAGCATATGATTTATTGAACGAAGATTTTAGAAATAATTTCTTCCCAACAGTAGATGAATTTAAAAATTATTGTAAAACAAAATTTCCTATGATGTTCTCAATTGAGTATACAAATATTGAGAGAAATGGTAATGTCTATGTTTTATGGGTAAATATAGGTAATTCACTTACAGGAAAAGATTCAGCTATAGAATATAATTTCGTAATTCAAGAACATGATTTAAACGATTATGAATTATCATTCTCAGTTAAATAATAGAAAGGAAGTTTTGTTATGAATTATACAGAATTTAGATTAAAATTCAAACACTTTGTTAGAAAGTATCAAAAAATTATTATTATAGCTTTAATTATATGGGGATTAATATTTTGTATAAATTTATTTATGGCTCATAAAACAGTTGAACCTGAAGCTGAAACATCATTTGAGATGCATACTTCAGTTATGGATTCAACAAAATCTACTCCAAAGGGTATACAAGAAGATATTGAAAAGTTAGTTGATGAATATGTAAAATATTGTAATGAAGGTAATTATCAAAAAGCATTCGATATGTTATCAAGCGATTGTAAAGAATATGCATTTCATAATGATGTACGTGAATTTATGGATCATGTTTTAGTAAAAATGCCAACACCAAAGAAACATTATTTACAAGATTATTCAAATATGACATATGATTCAAAAAAATTATATATATACGAAGTTAAATATTTAGACGATATACTTGCTACAGGATTAACAAATTCTGAATATCAATTTACAAGTGAAAGAATGACATTCTATGAAAATGACGATGGAGAAATCGAATTTAATGTCGGTAACTTTATTTATCATACAGATGTAAAGAGTATTTCAGAAAATGAATATTTAAAACTTGATGTAAAAAATAAAACTGTAAATTATAGTATTGAAACATATACTATTAAACTTACAAATAGATCTAATTATACAGTTGTAATTTCTGATGGAGAAGCTGAAAATGAAATATCATTAAAATTAGCTAATGAAGTTAGAAAACGTTCATCTTTAGAAGATATAGTTTTAGGACCTAAAGAAGAATTAGAACTTGAAGTTATATTCCCTAAATTCGTTGATGACGGAGATGTATCTCAAGCAATTGTATTATCTTCAGTTAGAGTTATGGAGACATATTCTGGTGTAGGTGAAGATGTTCCAAAAGAAACAATTCAATATGAAATTGATAATGCAATATCAAAATTCAGTATGGAAGCAAATATATTATAAGATTAAAAGATGGTGCTTAGCACCATCTTTTTGATATAAAAAAATAAAAGCCAATACTTATGTACTGAACCCAAAAAGTTGGACAGTATAAATTAGGCTACTAAGCAGGAATGTTTTCTGTAATTTACAGGAGACATTCCTTTTAGTTTGCTCTTAATTCTTCTGTTATTATAATATTCTATATATTCAACAATGTCTTT
>JAZSBZ010000032.1:0-16610 GCA_045602645.1 Candidatus Scatovivens sp.
AAGAGAAAGATATTGTAGTAGATCTATATAAAACAGATGAGGCAGATGAACTAACTTATATTATAAGAACTCCTAATCATAAAAGTGGAAATTTAATATCAAATTTAGCTAAACTTTGTGGAATAGATTTTACAAGAGACGAAAACGGATTAAAAGTAATCAAAGGAACTATTCCTGCTTCATTAAATGGAGATAATGAAGAAGTTTATATCTTTAGACTTGCTGGTATGAAAATAGCTAACATTTATAATAATAGAATAGAAGTAAAAGCTAAAATGCCAGCTATCACAAAAACACTTATGTCACAAACAAAAGATTATAAGTATGATATCAAAAAAACAATTGTTAAATCTTACATATTCAAAAAATCAAAATTTAGAACAGACTTACATACACATATGAATGCTAACTTAACACCAGATGTGCTTATTTCGCTTGGAATTGTACATCAAGTAAGATATCCATTATATTATGTTAAAAAATTAGGGTTAAAATTAACAAAGAAACAAGAAGCTGCGGTTATGAAAGATAGAGCAGTTGTTGAAAAAGAATATGCAGATTCTGAACTAACAGGAAAATATTTAACAAGAAAAATAGATGATAATACGTTTATAAATTTTGCTGATTTAATATTAAATAACATTGAAAATGCTGAAGAAAATATTTTAAAAGTAAGATCAAGTTTAGCGTTATTAAAAGATGGTCAATCAGTATTTACAAACTTAGAGAAAGTGTACATATATAGATATGTATTTTGTAAAGGAAAACCATCAGATAATAAAATTAAATTAACAAATAAAAAAGTTGAAGCAATACCAGAACCAGATGTTGTTTCATATGTTAAGAAAATATTAGAAGATAAAAAGCCAGGAAGTGGTTATGAGAACAATTCATTAAGACAAGATAAATATTTATGGATAGCAAGAGAATACCAAAAACAAGGTATTTTATATACTGAAATTGCAGATACAGATTTAACAAAAGCAGGTGAACCTGCAATAAAATTATTAGAAGAAGTACATGAAATAATGCCTAAAATCGAAAAAGAAACTGGAGTTTCAATTAGATTATTAGTAGGTATTAGAAGAATTCCACTTACAATAATAAGAGAACAAAAAACAAATAGTAACTACTTAAGGGAAAACTTAGATGTATTAAAAGCAGTTGCTAAAAGTCCATATGTTGTAGGTAGTGATTTTATAGGTGAAGAAATAAATGATATAGCTGAATTAAAACCTGTAATCAGAGAATTAGTACAATATGCTGTAACAGAAGATGAAGGGTTTACAGTTAGAATACACGCTGGTGAAAATGATTGTTTAAGAGAAAACGTTGCAAGATCAATAGAATGTATCAAAGATTCATTAAAACCAGGACAAAAAATGCCACGATTTAGATTAGGACATGGATTATATACTGCTGATTTGAATTCTCAAGAAGGAAAAGACTTAATGAAAGAAATGGTAGAAACAAAAGCAGTACTTGAATTCCAATTAACATCAAATGTTAGATTAAACAACTTAACAGATATTGAAAGACATCCATTAAAACAATATCTAGAGAGTGGAGTAAGATGTGTTCAAGGAACAGATGGATGTGGATTCTATGGTAGTGATACAGTAGATGAACAATTAGCACTTCATAACTTAATTGGATTAGATGATGATGATTTTGCTAAAATGAGAAAAGTTGAAGATGAAATTATAGCAGATAGAAAGAAATATTTTATTGAAAAATCAAAAAGATTTGAAGAATTTTTAGCAGGAAGATCAATTAGAGAAGCTGTATTAGAACTTGAAAATAAAAACTTTGAATTAAGTAAAGATAATGTTATTGAAATGAGAGTAAGTAACAAATTAGATTCTGAATCAAAATTAAAAGGTAAAATTAAAAACTTACCAGAAAATAAAATTCCAATCGTTATAGCAGGTGGAAGCTTTAATGCAAAAAACAGAGAAACAGTTTTAGATGATGAAGGATTAAATACAATCAAAAAATTAATAGCTACATTAAATGATGAGAAAGTATATTTTGTTGTAGGTCATAAAATGAGTGGATATGAAAAAGCTATTTTAGACGCATCAAAAGAACTTAATAAAAAATTTGAAATAAATGCTATTATCCCAAAAGAAGTTTCAGCAGAAGAAATTGATACATTGTTAAAAGAAGATATTAACGGTATTCGTATTTCAACAGAAAGAGAAGAAATGGGTATCTATAAAAGCTTCAATTATGAAATATTTGAAAGAAGAAATTCTATAGTAGTTGCATTTGATGGAAACTCACCTGTATCTAATTTAGTTCAAGAAGCTAAGAATGGTAAAGGTAAAGCAAAAATCTATGTAAATTCAGATGTAGAAGCTTTAAAAGATAAAGCTAATTCGCTAGGTGGATATGTAAAGAAATTTAAAATTAATGATGATTTAGCAGAAGCTATATTAGAAGATTATCCAGAAATTGGGATGGGAACAAAAATTGAATAATAAAATTAAGGACTGCTTTAAAAAGGCAGTCTTTTGTTTTTCTTATGATAAATTGCGGTTACAATTGTGTTACATATATTGAATTGTCCTTTTTGTATTGGTACAATTAAAAAGGAGAGGTACAAGAGATGGAATCAAAAGAAGAGATTGTAGAAATTAAAACCGTTTCTACAGAGACAGTAAGTGAATATGGGAATAATACAGATGAGAATTCAATGAAGAATTTATATTATAAAGTTCAAGGCATAATTAAAGATGCTAAAATGCAAAAGTACGCTGTAGATAGTTGTAATATAAAAGCTGAAGGAATTACTTTTTTAGGTAATTTTACAGGTAAAAATACACTTCAACTTGAGAAAATTAAAAATATAAAATTAAGAATTGAATTATTACAATCTCAAAAAATAAAACCACAATCTGAATATGATTCTAAAGATATGATGGCAGATATTTATGCTTGTGCTATATCTGATTTAGGTGGTAATTTTACTCATGCAATGAGAACAACATATGATGATATTAAGAAAACATATGGTCATGAAGATGTTACTGATGAGAAAATGTATGAATTAGCTGCAAAAAAAGTTACAAATGGACAATCATATTTGCCTGTTATTCATAAAGAAAGCTTTTTAAAAGGTATATTTGGAGATATTAGAACTCAAATTAATTTTTATAGATTAGAAAACAGCAGGTTACAAACACAAATTATTTTAGAACGTGGAAAGAGTCAATTTGGAACATTTGATTATGTTGGTAAAAAAGCTGGAATTATTATCCCAACAAACGTTAAAAATGCTAAAAAAGCCTTGACAAACTAAAAAAATGGTTGTATACTAGTTTAGTAACTTTACGGAATAAATTTTATTTTGACATATATATAAAAGTCGCTAAAGGAGGGATTTTAAGATGGCACAACCAAAAAGAAGATGGTCAAAAGCTAGAACAGGATTAAAAAGATCAACATGGAAATTAGAAGAAGAGAACGTTTCTACATGTTCAAATTGTCACCAACCAGTAAGACCACATACAGTATGTTCAAACTGTGGTTACTATGATGGAAAAGAAGTAATTGCAAAAAAAGCAAGTAAATAATTATTTTTAAAAAACGTCTTGGAAAAGACGTTTTTTTGTTTGTTAAAACTTGACAATGGCCATAAAAGCTTATAAGATAGATACGGTTCAATTGATGACGATATGTGATTCTATGATTAGAAGAGGTGATGTGAATGAATATTTTGTTACCTAAGCCACCGTTCGTGTTTAACAATGGTGCAGCAGTCGTTGAAGGCAACCTACTGTACATATACCGGCCAGTCGATTTTAAAGAGTTAATGTATGCTCTTACGAATGCGATTTATGATGAAGGCAAAACCTGCTACTATTGTGGTGCAGAGATAACGGAGAAGCAGCGTACAATGGATCATAAATTTCCTGTGGATTTTGGAGGCCCAACAATTACGAATAATTTGGTTCCTACATGTAAAAAGTGTAATACGACCAAAGGTAATTTGCTTGAGGAAGAATTCAAAGAGTTCATGGGGAAAAAGACACCTGAAGAAGCAAAAGCGTATCGAACGTCAGTGGAAAGATCTCATCGGAAAATTCATTCTGGGAAAATTAAAGTTATTCCTGAAGAATGGATTTGTCCTAAAGATTATCCACTTAATGAAATCGAAATGCGTATGCAAGTTACGGTCCCGCTTGGGCGTGGATATGAACATGTGTCAAAAAGATACCAAAAGTACGGCTCTGTTTTAAAGCCTGTAATCGTAAGCACAAACAAAAAATTGCTTGACGGTTTCAATGTATGTTTGTTTGCCAAAGTACATAATCAGTGGAATAGAGTGAATATCATTAAGCTCGATAACGTGATTGTAATGTATTGACCAAAACGGAGAAAGCCCCTTAACCTAGCTTCACAGAAGCGAAGAAAAGTGGGCTTTTTTCTATTGATAAAAAAAGTTAATAATGATATAATTTTTCGTGATTTAAGGAGTAAAATTATGAAAGAAAAATTAAGAGCTCATAGAAAATTAATAGATGTTTTTATTATACTTTTGGTATGTTTCTTTTTTATAATACCAATGTTTAAAAATGTTGATGTATATAAAGATGATGGTATACAACATATAGCAAGAGCATATGGAACACGTTTAGAATTTGAAAATACAATTTTTCCTAATGTAATATCAAGTTTTACTAATGGATTTGGATATTCATGGAATTTATTTTATGGTCCAAGCACAGCATATGCAATGGCTTTAATAAGCTTATTCACTGGAAATTTTATTAATGCATATAAAGTTTTGGCGTTTATTTGTTTTGCACTATCTGGAATTGCAATGTATAAATTTATGTATGCAGTTTCAAAGAATAATAATACATCACTTTTAGCAAGTGTTTTATATTTAGCATTTCCTTATCATTTAACAGATTTATATATTAGAAATGCTTTAGGTGAATTTGTATCATTTGCATTCATTCCACTTGTGTTTTTAGGACTTTATAATATGTTTTATACAGAAGATAGAACATATTATTTAGTAATAGGTGCAGTAGGATTAATTATTACACACAATCTTTCAACATTATTTGTTGCAGTATTTGCAATGTTTTTCGTAATTTTAAATCTTATTAAATTACAAGATAAACAAATCTTAAAAAAATTTATAATGAGTATAATTTTAATACTACTATTATCAAGTTTTTATTGGGTACCATTTATTGAAACATCATTATTTACAAACTATCAAGTATATCAAGATGGTATGATGGGAACAAAAGAAGATTTCTTAAATTCAAGATTAAATATTACTCAACTATTTGTTACCAAAAATGATGGTTCATTTGTATTTGAACTTGGACCACATATTATAATAATGCTTGCATTATCATTACTAGGCTTTAGAAAAATTGATGATGATAAAAAAGAATTACATTTATTTTGTGTAATTTCAGCGATACTATCTACATTAATGGCTACTAAAATATTCCCATGGGGAATATTCCCAAAAGAAATTGCTATGATTCAATTTGCATGGCGCTTTTTGATGATGGCAGGATTTTTCTTAAGTGTGGTATGTGCGTTGAATGTAAGTGTTATAATTAAGAAATTTAATATAAAAGACGTTTTAGTAATTTCTATTATAACGATAGGTTATACATGTGCTTTTATAGGATATGTAACTTATGATGATAATATTGTTGATATTAATAATCATAATCTAGGAATTATGAGTGGAAAAGAGATAGAGACTGTTGCAGGTACTGCAAAAGCAGAATATTTACCTGTTAATGCTTATGAAAATAGATTTTATATTGCTTCAAGAGATTCAGAAGTATTTACACTTCAAGGTAAAGCAATAATAACTAATCAAAAGAAAGAAAATGGAAAATTAGAAGCAAAACTTGAAACTTTAGATGCTGAATATACAATATTTGAATTACCATATATATACTATCCAGGTTATAAAGTAACTTTGGATGGAAGAATACAAGATTATTTTGAAACAGAAAACGGTTTTATTGGAATTGTAATGGTAGCAAATGATAATGCTACACTAGAAGTTGAATATGTTGGCACACAATTAATGGGGGTTAGTTTATTTATATCTTGTATTACATTAATTGGAATGCTTGGATATGGAATAAAAAATAGACTAAAAAAGCCTGTAACACTTGAAAAATAACGAAAAATGTTATATAATATGTAAACTGTAAAGAAAAGGAGAGAGAAAATGGCTAAACCAATAGTAGCAATAATTGGAAAACCTAACGTAGGAAAATCAAAATTTTTTAATTATGTTGTTGGACAACGTATTTCCATAGTAGAAGATACACCTGGTGTAACAAGAGACAGAGTGTATGCAAACGCTTCATGGAGAGATAGAGAGTTTACATTAATTGATACAGCAGGTATAGAGCCAGAATCAGATGATATTATTATTTCTCAAATGAGAGAACAAGCTAATATAGCAATTGGAGTCGCTGATGTTATTTTATTTATAACAGATATTAAACAAGGCGTTACTGCTGCTGATATGGAAATAGCTATGATGCTAAAAAAATCTAATAAACCAATTATTTTAGCATGTAATAAATCAGATAATTATGGAGAAACACCAGCTGAAATATATGAATTTTATAACTTAGGGCTTGGAGAACCACATCCAGTATCTGCAGCTAATGCGATTGGAATTGGTGATTTATTAGATGCAATATATGATAAATTACCTCCTAAGGAAGAAGAAGATTCTGATGATGAAAGAATAAAAGTTGCAATCATTGGAAAACCTAATGTAGGAAAATCTTCTTTAGTTAATAAAATTTTAGGGGAAGAAAGAAGTATTGTTAGTAATATAGCAGGTACAACAAGAGATGCTATAGACTCAGAATTTGAAAATGAATTTGGAAAATATACTTTTATAGATACAGCTGGTGTTAGAAAGAAAGCAAAAGTAAATGAATCAATTGAAAAATTTAGTGTTATGAGAACATTATTTGCAATTGAAAGAGCTGATGTTTGCTTAGTACTAATTGATGCAACAGAAGGTGTTACAGATCAAGACGCCAAAATATTAGGTGAAGCTCACGAAGCTGGTAAAGGTATAATTATTGTAGTTAATAAATGGGATGAAGTTGAAAAAGAAACTGGAACATTAGAAAAATACAAAAAAGAAGTTTATGAAAAAATTTCTTATGCATCATATGCACCAGTAATATTTATTTCAGCTAAAACAGGACAAAGAGTAAATAAATTATTTGAAATGATAAATAATGTCGCTGAACAAAATGCAAAAAGAATTTCTACTTCAGTAATCAATGAAGTAATTAATGAAGCAATTGCAGTTGTTCAACCACCAACTGATAAAGGTAAGAGATTAAAAATTCTTTATGGAACACAAGCATGTTCTAAACCACCAACATTTGTAATATTTGTTAATAATAAAGAATTATTTCATTTCTCATATCAAAGATATCTAATTAATTGTTTCAGAAATAACTTTGGTTTAGAAGGAACACCAGTTAGATTAATTGTTAGAGAAAAAGGAGAAAACGAAAGCTAAGCCCCTTTATAAGGAGGATATTATATGAAAAAGAAAATGTTTCTTGCAATTTTTATTTTAGCTATATTATGTGTAACAATTGTAAAGCATGTATTTGTAAGTGATTTACCTATTGTTGCAAATGTCGCACTTGGTGTTGATGATGCGTTAATGATCAATATTACAAAACATTTATCAAATGGTGAATGGGTAGGTGGATATAATGATGCTAGATTATCAAAAGGATTAACATTTCCACTGATGCTAGCAGCTTGCCATAGTCTAAATATTGATTATATAACAATGATGAACACATTATATACGATTGCATGTTTACTTATTATATGGGTTATAAGTAAAAAAATAGATAATAAATTCTTTTTATTTGTAATATATACCGTGCTTTTGTTTACACCAATAATGTATTCTTATCAGGTTATGCAAAGAATATATAGAAATGCAATAATACCATCGTTTGCAATATTGATTATAACTGGATATATATATTTATTACTTTCAAGAAATAATGGTAAATATTTTTTAAGAATACTTGCATCTATATTAACAGGTGTAGTGTTAGCACTATTTTGGTATACAAGAGAAGATTCAATATGGATGATCCCATATATTGCATTTATGAGTTTATCTTTAATTGTGGCTGTACTTGTAAAGAATAAAAAGATTAATTTAGAATTGTTTAAGAATTTAATTTTGCTTATTATTCCAATAGTACTTGTATTTGGATATAGACATATTTTATGTGTGCAAAATGAAAAACATTTTGGAGTTTATACAGTTTATAATAATGAATCTTATAATAAGGCTATAAAAAGTTTAAAGAAAGTTAAAAAATATGACTATTACGATAATATAGATTTTACGGTAGAAAAATTAAAAAGAGTTGCAGAAGTTTCTTGTTTAAAACAAATATATCCAACACTTGAAGGGCTAGTATATGGATATTCATTATTTGATAGTAGTCCTGAAGAAGGAGAAGTTGCAAATGGATGGTTTCCATGGGCTTTAAAAGCTGCATTAAATCAATATGGATATTATAATAGTGCTGAAAATACAAATTTATTCTTTAATACATTTCATGCTGACATAGAAAAAGCTCTTGCGGAAGGTAAATTAGAATATGAAGATGTTAAACCAAATTTAACTATGCAGTTAAAAAAACTATATGATGCGACGGTTTTAACAGTAAAAGGCGTGATGAAATATGATGATATATATTTTAATGGCAAGCCAATAGAATATGAAGATTCACAAAAAGAAGCGTGTTTAGAATTTTATGAATATACAGGTAATTCACTTTTATTAGTTGATAAAGAATCTAAGCAAATTGTTAATTTGACTAATAACGAAGATGGATATAATGAGAAAATTTTAAATAAGACAAATATTATTGAAAACCTAATTAATATTTATCAAAAAGTAAATTTAGTAACATTTTGCTTAGCTATAGTATTATATGTAATATATACAATTGTGGTATTTATAAAATTATTTAAAAAAGATTTATCTGAGTTTGAAATGTGGGCAATTATATCTGGTATTTTAGGAGCAATGGTAACGTTAATGATGGGAATTGCTTATGAGACAGCGTTTAATGCATATGTAATTACTGCTATGTATTTATCTGCTGTGTATCCATTTATGCTTATGTTCTCAATTATAATGATCGGTCAGTTTATAAAATTGATATATGAATTTATTAAACTAAAAAAAGAAATAAAACAAGAACCTGTAGAAAAAGAAATAGAAGTAAAAGAAAGTTAAAATTTAAGCCTAATTACACTTAGTGTAGTTAGGTTTATTTTTTTTGAAATATGTGTGAATTGATAACAAAATGTTGACTATTGAGGCTTTTTATAATATTATTATCCTAGAGTTTTTTATTAAAAATTCAATCGATATTACTCAGATTAATAGGAGGATATATGGCAATTTACATAGTAATGGCTCTTATTGCATATGCAATAGGAAGTATCAATTTTTCTGTTATTATTAGTAAAAAAATGGCAGGATTTGATGTAAGAGAAAAAGGAAGTGGAAATGCTGGTTCAACAAATGTATTAAGAACTGTTGGAAAAAAAGCAGCAGCAATTACTTTAGTATGTGATATTTTAAAAGGTGTTGTTTCTGTTTTAATAGCAGTTGTAATTGGACTATTTGCAAAAGATGTTAGTAAAGCAATTTTAGTAGAAGTTGCAGCATTAGCTGTAGTTTTAGGACATACTTTTCCAGTATTCTTTGGTTTTAGAGGTGGAAAAGGAGTTGCTACAAGCTTAGGAATTATTCTAATAATTAACTGGCAAATTGGATTAATTTGTTTAGTATTTGCTTTAGCATTAATGGCACTTACAAGAATGGTTTCACTTGGTTCAATTTCAGCATCTGTTTTATTTGCAATATTAACATTATTTATAAAAGATAATTATATTGCAGGTATAGAACATGATATGACATTTGTTGTGTTTGGTTTATTATTAGCAGCATTTGTAATATTTAACCATAGAACAAATTTAAAAAGAATTTTAAATGGAACTGAAAATAAATTAGGTTCAAAGAAAAAAGAAGAAGTTAAAGAAGAAAAAGAGACAGAGAAAAAAGAAGAGATTAAAGAAGAGATTAAAGAAGAAAAACAAGATGATGTAAAAGAAAATAAATAATTTAAAACTTACTAAAAGGAGAATAATGGATGAAGAAAATAGCAATAATAGGAAGTGGAAGTTGGGGAGCAGCTTTAGGAATTTACTTAGCGAATAATGGTAATGAAGTTAGACTTTGGTCTTTTAATGAAGATGAAATGAGATCAATTAATGTTGATAGAAAATGTGTATTTTTACCAAAAGCAGTAGTTCCAGAAGGAGTTGTTTGTTCAACAAACTTCGAAGAAGTTTTAGATGGAGCTGAAATTATATTACATGTTACACCATCAAAATTTGTAAGAAATACTATTAAACAATACAAAGAATTTGTAACAGATGATCAAATGCTTGTTATGTGTTCAAAAGGATTTGAAGCTGAAACTAATTTAACACTTGATCAAGTTATGAAAGAAGAATTACCAAACGTAAGATGTGGTATTTTATCAGGACCTAGTCATGCAGAAGAAGTTTCTTTAGATATTCCTACTGCACTTGTAGTAGCATCTGAAAGTGATGAATTAAAAGAAACTGTTGTAGAAGCTTTTAAAAGCCCTAAAATGAGACTTTATACATCAAAAGATGTAAGAGGAGTAGAATTAGGAGCAGCTCTAAAAAATATTATAGCTTTCTGTGCAGGTATTTCTGTAGGATTAGAACTTGGAGACAATACATTTGCTGCATTAGCTACAAGAGGTTTAGTTGAAATAGCAAGACTAGGTACAGCAATGGGTGGAAATGAAAAAACATTTTATGGATTAACAGGTTTAGGAGATTTAATAGTAACTTGTGGAAGCCAACATAGTAGAAATAGAAGAGCTGGTGTTATGATTGGAAAAGGATATTCAATCGAAGATGCTAGAAAAGAAATTGGAATGACAATTGAAAGTGTTGACAATATAGATGTTGCATATAAATTAGCACAAAAATACAACGTTGAGATGCCAATCGTAAATGCAGTATATGATGTGCTTTATAATGGATTAGATCCAAAAACAGCAGTTGATAATTTAATGACAAGAAGCTTAAAAGAAGAATAATAGGAGGAATTTAAAATGAATTTTTTTGACAAATTAGGAAAAAAAGCAAACGAAACTTATCAAGCAACAAAAGAAAGAGCAACAACTTTAACTGAGGAAATTAAAATCAAAAGTAAAATTAGTGACACAAACGATAAAATTGATGGATTATATAACGAGATTGGAAAATTCGTATATAATGAATTAAAAGAAGGAAGAGATGCATCAAGAGAATTAGTTACAGAAAAATGTAATGAAATATCTGCATTAAATGATGAACTTGAAAAATTAAGAGCAGATTTATTAGCATTAAAAAATATTAAAAAATGTGTTAAATGCGGAAGAGAATTAGAATTAAAAGCAGAATTTTGCTCAAACTGTGGTGAGAAACAACCTAAAATCGAACCAAAAGTAGAAGTAAAAAATGAAGAACCAGAAAATGCACAAGATGCAAACGTAATTGAAATCAATAATCCAGATAACAATAACGAAAATCAAATGTAATAGATAGGAAATAGACATGAAATTAGTTGTACAAAGAGTATTAAATGCTCAAGTAGATGTAGATGGACAAACTGTAGGGAAAATAGATAAAGGCTTTATGGTTTTGTGTGGTATTACACATGAAGACACAGAAAAAGAGGCTGATTTATTAGCTAGAAAGCTATGTAATTTAAGAGTTTTTGAAGATGAAAATGAAAAGATGAATTTATCTTTAAAAGATGTAGATGGAAAACTTTTAATAATTTCACAATTTACTCTTTATGCTGATAGCATGAGTAGTGGTAATAGACCAAGCTTTATTGCTGCAGCAAGACCAGAAAAAGCAGAACCTTTATATGAGTATTTCTTGGAAAAATGTAGACAAGAAGGTATTCATGTAGAAAAAGGTATTTTTGGAGCAGATATGAAAGTTAGTTTAGTAAATGATGGACCTGTAACAATTATTTTAGAAAAGGAACATCAATAAGGATATCTTTCATAAATATATTTAATAAGATTGTCGAGATTGTGCTTTGTAACACAAACAAACACATCTTCATCAAAACTTATCCATAAGTTAATATCATAGTTGTTTTGATTATCAATAAAGCAGCTCATTATATTAATCATTTCAAATGGATTTTCAAAATCTATTTTATAATGTAAATTAGAATTTAAATTATCAAGATTCTTAGAATAGTAATGTTCTAGGAATCTTTTTATTTCACCAATTTTTTCACTGTAAAAATTAATATTTGTTTTCATAATGTTAGTATATAAAAAATGAATAAAAAAATACCCATAAATCATTGTAAATTTATGGGTTTAAATTTATTTATCAAATTCGATTAATTTTTGTACGATTTGAATTGCATTTGATGCTGCACCTTTTCTAATATTATCAGCTACGCACCAGAAATTAATTCCGCTATCAACACTAAAGTCTCTTCTTATTCTACCAACAAATGATTCATCGTGTCCTGTTGCATTAAGTGCTAATGGATATAAATTATTTGCAGGATCATCTTCAACGATAATGCCTTCTGTATTTTTTAATACTTCTTTTAATTCATCTAAATCAAATTGATTTTCAAATTCAACATTTATTGATTCGCTGTGAGAATTGATTACTGGAACTCTAACAGTTGTAGCAGTAATTTTTAAATCAGGTTTGTTTAAAATTTTTCTTGTTTCATTGATCATTTTTTCTTCTTCTTTTGTATAACCAGTTTCTGTAAAAGAATCAATATGTGGTAGACAATTATTAAAGATAGGGTGAGGGAATTTAACTGGATCTTCACCTTTTATACCACGTTCTAAATCTGTAACTCCTTCATGTCCAGCTCCTGATACGGCTTGATATGTAGAGTATACTATTCTTTTAATTGTATATTTATCATCTAAAGCTTTTAAAGGAATAACTGCTTGAATTGTAGAACAATTAGGGTTAGCAATAATACCTTTGTGATTTTTAATTTCTTCTGAATTAACTTCTGGAACAACTAAAGGAACAGATGGATCCATTCTAAAAGCACTACTATTATCTACTACAACACAACCTTTTTCTGCTGCGATAGGAGCGTATTGTTTTGAAATTTCAGAACCTGCTGAAAAAATAGCAAAATCAAATCCTTCATCAAATGATGATTCTTTTAATTCTTTTACTAAACATTGTTTTCCATTAAAGAAAAATTCTGTACCTGCTGATCTTCTAGACGCAAAAAATTCAATTGTAGAAATAGGTAGATTATATTCTTCTAAAACTTCAATTATTTTTCTACCAACTAATCCAGTAGCACCAACTACTGCTAATTTGTATTCTTTCATGTAAGCCTCCTTAAGCTAAAACGTTTTTTGTATTATATTCTAAAAAATAGTATTTGTATACTAATAATTTTCAATTAATGATGTATATAGGTATTGAGAAAGATATGTTTTAAATTGTTCAAATGTAGAGAATTGATCTTTATATCTTGATTGGTAAAGAGTGTATAGCTCAGTATCTGTTAAATAATCATTAATATCGAAGTCTTCATATGGCATAATTTCTACAGTATCTGTTTCTACTGTATTTGTAACTGTATTTACTTGGTATGCAGGTTTATCTTCATTTAGAAGTGGGCCTGTATTTTCACCAGTCATATATCCTGAAAAATTAGATACAGTTGTAAAAAATAAGATGCCATAGATAAGCATTACGCCAAGTATTGCAAAAACTTTTTTGTTAGCAGAAAAACGATCAAATATATGCATCATTTTTGTTGGAACATCTTCAACATTTTGATCTACGTAATTTGATGAAGGTGTTTTTGAACGATGATAATTGGTATATCTTTTATCTGCGTGATAGTTTGCAAAATCATTATAATTGTATTCTCTACTTGGATTAGAGTATTGGTTTTTATATTTTGTGTAATAATCTGATGGTGGTTGATCATATTTTGGTGGTGTGTAGCTATAATTATCTGATGAAGAACTATTGTAGTTGTACGATGGTGTAGGAGGGAATAGTTCTAAGTCATATGCTTCCCTTGAAGATGGATTAGCAAGTGTTTCATATGCTACATTTATTTCTTTTGTTTTCTTCTCGGCATATAATTTATCACCTTGATATAAGTCAGGATGATATTTTTTAATTAACGTTTTATATGCATTTTTAATTTCTTCTTGGCTTGAATCTTTTTTTACACCAAGTATTTTGTAGTAGTTTGTCATATAATAACTCCGTTTAAAATAAATTTATTTTTAAAAATTGTTATAGTCGTAGTCTGAATAATATCCATCATAGTTATAATCATAATCTGATGAATAGCCTTCATATTCATAATCGTTATATGTATCATCATAATAAAAATCATCATATGGTGAGTAATATGAATTATAATCTGTATCAGAATCAAAATTTGAATTGTAATCTGAATTTATCATATCTGAGTAAGGTGCTTTATATGTTACATCACCAAAGATTTCACTTATGACTGTGTAGATTGAATAAATTATATTCCATAAAATTGATGCTATTACAAAGAATATAAGGTATTTAGCAACGTTTCTTCCAGTTTTAATTTTATTGTATGAGGCATATTCTTGAATGCTTTCGTCGTTAAACATGTAATCATCTTTTGTTTTAATTGCTTCTGAATTGAAAAGTGAAGGTTTTTTTGATTCATTATATCTTTTCATAGCTAATGCATAATCTTTATGGTAATGTGTTCCAATAGGGTCTGGTTGATAGTAAGTTTGATATACATCCTTTTTAACAACATGTGATTGAACATGAGAATGATGTCTAGTATCAAACGCTCTTCTTGATACTGGATTTGAAAGAATGTTATATGCTTTTTCCACTTCTTCTAATCTTTTTTGAGCATATTGAAGATCTCCAGAATATTCTTTTAGATTAAATCTATTTTTGTAAAATCTATAAGCTTTTTCAATATCTTTGTCAGTTGCATTATCTCTGACATTTAAAACATCATATGGGTTCATAATTTACTCCAATTCATAATTTATTTTTTGTTAAAATTTCACTCATATTAATTATAATTAAAAAAGTAAAAAAATACAATGAAATATTGATAAATTTAAAGTTACAAATTGTTGTCAAAAACTTGAAAAAGTAATGAAAATGTTATAAAATAACTTGGTATTGGAGGAATAAAAAAGTGCAAGAAAATCAAGAAAAATTCATGGAATTAGTTAGAGACTTAAATAATGGGAAAAATTTAAAATATTCTATATTAACAATGGGTTGTCAACTTAATGAAAATGATTCTGAAAAAATTGCTGGTATGCTTGATAAAATGGGATATACTGAATGCGATGATTATAAAGATGCTGATTTAGTCATTTTTAATACATGTTGTGTTAGAGAAAATGCTGAAGAAAGATTATTTGGTAAAGTTGGCGAAATTAAAAAATTAAAAGAATCTAAAGATATTACAATTGCAATTGGTGGTTGTATGATGCAAGAAGAAGTTATGGTTCAAAAGTTAAAAAAGAGCTATCCATTTGTTAATATTATTTTTGGTACACATACACTTCAAAATCTTCCAGAAAATATTTATAAAAGCATTATTGAAAAAAGAAAAGTAAAAGATGTAATAGATATAGATGGTGAAATCTACGAAGGTTTACCGATTAAGAGAAATGATAAATTTAAAGCTTCTGTTACAATTATGTATGGATGTAATAATTTCTGCACATATTGTATTGTTCCTTATGTAAGAGGGCGTGAAAGAAGTAGAGATCCAGAAATGATTATCGAAGAAGTTAAAGGCCTTGCAAAAGATGGATATAAGGAAATTACATTACTAGGACAAAATGTAAACTCTTATGTTGGAAATGATAAAATTAGAAACTTTGCAGATCTTTTAAATGAAGTTTGTAAGATTGATGGAATTGAAAGAGTTAAATTTATTTCACCACATCCAAAAGATTTTACAGATGACGTTATTGATGCAATAGCAAATAATGAGAAAATATGTAAAATCATTCATTTACCTTTACAAGCTGGAAATACAAAAGTTTTAAAAGAAATGAATAGAAGATATACTAAGGAACAATATTTAGCCTTAGTTGAAAAAATGAAAAATAAAATACCTCATGTTGTATTTTCAACAGATATTATTGTTGGCTTTCCAGGAGAGACTGATGAAGAGTTTGAAGATACATTAGATGTTGCAAGAATTGTTAATTTTGAACAAATATTTATGTTTATATATTCAAAAAGAGAAGGTACAGTAGCTGCTGCAAGAGAAGATCAAGTACCTGAAGAAAATAAACACATTAGATTTGATAAATTAAAAGAATTATACGAATCAAGAGTAGATGAAAATAATAATAAATATTTAAATACATATCAAAAATTATTAATTGAAGGTACAAGTAAAAATAATCAAGAAATGTATGAAGGAAGAACAGATA
>JAZSBZ010000033.1:0-29782 GCA_045602645.1 Candidatus Scatovivens sp.
GAGATTCTTGATATTGCTGAACCAAAGTTAAATCTTGATACTAAACCTTCAATCATTTTAGTTGTTGGAGTAAACGGTGTTGGTAAAACAACATCAATCGGAAAGATTGCTAACAACTTGGTTAAACAAGGTAAAAAAGTTGTAGTAGCTGCTGCAGATACATTTAGAGCTGCTGCAGTAGAACAGTTAGATATTTGGGCGAAAAGATCAGGAAGTATAATTGTAAAAAAAGAAGAAGGTGCAGATCCGGCGGCAGTTGTTTTTGATGCAATTCAAAAAACAAAAGAATTGAATGCCGATGTACTTATAGTTGATACAGCCGGAAGACTTCATAACAAAAAATATTTAATGGACGAGCTTTTTAAAATAAAAAGAGTGATTGAAAAAGAAATGTCAGAAGCTAGTAAAGAAGTATTGCTAGTATTAGATGCTGAAACGGGACAAAATGCTATTTCTCAAGTAAAAGCTTTTAAAGAAACAACAGATATCACAGGAATTGTATTAACAAAATTAGATGGTACTGCAAAAGGTGGAGTTGTTATAGGAATTGTTTCCGAAAATCAAATACCAGTTAAATTTATTGGTGTTGGTGAACAAATTGATGATATGCAAGTGTTTAATTCAGCTGAATTTTTAGATGCGATTATTTAGAAAGGAATGTTAATGATGAAAGAAAATAGTCAAGAAAAAGTTAAGACTACAACAAAAGACAAAAAGAAAAGTAATTTATCAATAAGAGTAATTGTTGTATTACTTGCAATTGTTGTTTTTGCAGTTGGAAGTTATATTGCACATAGAGCTAATTATTTAAATGTAATTAGTGTCGGTGAAGAATATGAGACAATCTTTAATCAAAAAGCAGATAATAGAATAAGAATTTTTTCTGTAGCATCAATATCAATATTCTTTTATGTTTTAATTAATACTGCATTTATAAAAAAAGGATTGAAGAAATTTTTTGAAGAAGAGAAAAAAGAATTTCCAAAATTACCTGGAAAAAGTGTTAGTTTAATTTTAGCATTAATTGGTGGTACAATTGCTACTATTATGCTTGCAGATAAATATTCAATATTTGTGAATGCTGCAGAGTTTGGACAGGTTGATCCGGTTTTTGGAACAACAATAGAATACTACATGTTCCAATTACCATTTATACAAGAAGTACTAGTGTTTTTAATAGGTGTTTTTGTAGTAACAATGGCTTATGTGGCATTATATAATGTTATAACTTTAAATGTATCTTTTGATGGTGTTGATGTAGAGACATTAAAGAAAAATACATTTATAAAACAAGAGATGTTCTTAGTTGTGTTATTAGCATTTGCATTATGTGCATATGTTTTTGTGGGAGCACAAAATGTTTTAACAGGAACAATGCTTGAGATTGGTGATAATGTTGATATTATCGGTGCTGGAAAAACAGATGTAACAATTAAAGTTTGGGGTTACAGAATTTTATCTGTTGTAATTTTTATAGCAGTAATAAAACTACTAGGAAATGTAAAAAAACAAGACTTCAAAAAAGGAATGATGTCAGTATTACTAGTTCCTGCATACTTAGTTTGTTTATTTGCTGTAATGATTGGTTTTGATATTCTAATGGTTAGAACAAATGAGTTTGATACAGAAAAAGAATATATTGGTCATAATATAAAATATACTAAAGATGCTTATGGAATAGATATTGATCAACAAAATATAGATGAATATAAAACTATAACAGCAGAACAAGTAAGTTCAAATCAAGATGTAATAAATAATATTCCTGTTATTACTGAAGATGTTACTTTAACTACAGTTGCAGAACATCAAGAAAACAGTGTTTATTATAGTTATGATAGAACAGCATTAGCTTCATATGAAGTTGATGGTAAAAATAAATTAATGTACTTAACACCACGTGAGATTTTAACAGAATCTGCAAAAAGTTATAAAAATAGAACATACATATATACACATGGATATTCTTTAGTTGCTAGTTCGGCTAATGACAGCGATGGAGATGGTTATGCTGAATATATTCTTTCAGATTATACATCACATGAAGAAGCGTTGAAAATTAAAGAGCCAAGAATTTATTTTGGTTTAGAAACAGACAATACAATTGTTGTTAATAGTGAAAATGGAAAAGAATATGATTATCCAGAAACTGCATCAGTTTTTGTAGAAAATGTTTATGATGGAGAAGCAGGATTAAAATTAGATTTTGCTGATAGAGTTGTTTTAGGAATTGCTCAAAAAGATTTAAAACTTATGACATTAAAAACAACAGAAAATACAAAGATTATTGCTAATAGAAACATTATTGAAAGAGCAAAACAAATCCTACCAGATGTATTATATGATGAGGAACCATATTTAGTTGTTTCTGATGAAGGAAAATTAGTATGGGTGCTTGATGGATACACAAGATCAAATGTATATCCATATTCACAAAGAACAAATATTAATATCAAAGGATATAAAGAATCATTAAACTATATTAGAAATTCTGTAAAAGTATTAATAGATGCTTATGATGGAACAACAACATTTTATATTACAGATAAATCTGATCCAATTATAATGACATATAGAAATATATATCCAAGTTTATTTAGTGAAGAAGAGATTCCGGTAGATATTGCTAAGCATTTTGTTTATCCAAAATTCTTATACAATATTCAATCTAATATAATTACAACATATCATGATATTAGTGAAGATACATTATATAGAGCTGATGATATATGGCAAGTTTCTAAAAAGTCTTCTACAGGAAGTGCGTTAGGGACAGCAATGGAACCATATTACACACCATTAAAAACAATAGATAGTGATAAGTCTAAATTAGGATTAGTTTTAACTTATAATAAATATGGAAAACAAAATATTTGTTCATATTTAGTTGGTACAGTTAAAGATGGAAAATCTAAATTAGCACTATATAAATTTAAATCAGAAAATAATGTTGTTGGAATGATGCAACTTAATAATCAAATAGAACAAGATGAAACAATTTCAAAAGCATTAGAAGCATTAAATACAAGTGGAACAAAATTAATTAAAGATATGATTATTATTCCAATTAATAAATCATTACTTTATGTTGAACCAGTATATCAAGTAATGCTAAATGAAAGTGAAATACCAGTTCTTAAAAAAGTAATTGTAGCTTCTGGAAACACAGTAGCTATTGGAGATACATTAAATGCAGCTTTAGTTAACCTATTTAGTGATGCAAATTCAGTAGATTTAGAATTTATTAACACAGATAATATTGAAGCACTTATTGATTCAGTAATTAGAGCAAATCAAAATTTAAATGAGAGTTTAAATGCAAAAGATTTTGAAATGATTGGTAAAGATATTACAAGATTACAATCAATTATTAATCAATTACAAATTGTTAGAGAAAATGAACTTGAATTAGAAGCTGAAACGGATAAAGAAAATATAGATAACACAAATACAGTTGATGGAAGTACAGTTACAAATAAAGCTGTTGAAAATGTTGTAAGTAGAACTGTTTTTAATACTTCAAATAATACAGCCGTTAACACAGCGGTACAAAATAAAAATACAAATGTTAATAAATAATTGTTTGCTGGCTGAAATATGCCAGCAGGCATAATGTAAAGGAGAAAAAAGATTATGAATTTAGCAAACAAATTAACAGTTATTAGAATGATTCTTGTTCCAATATTTATTATTGTTGGTTATTTAGGAACATTCGGAATAATTACAGGATCATGGCTTGGAATTCCACTTTCTTTACTTATTATGAATGCGATATTTATAATTGCATCTATTACAGATAAATTAGATGGTTATATAGCACGTTCTAGAAATCAAGTAACTACATTTGGAAAATTTTTAGATCCACTTGCTGATAAAATTTTAGTTTTATCTGCACTTGTAATGTTAGTAGAATATGGAAAAATACCAGGATGGATTCCAGTAATTGTTTTAGCAAGAGAATTTATAGTATCAGGATATAGAATGCTTGCAGCAGAAAAAGGTGGACAAGTTATTGCAGCTTCAATTTGGGGGAAATTAAAAACTGTAACTCAAATGTTAGCGATAATTGTTATATTCTTCGATAAATTTAATTTCTTAGCGTTCTTAAGCACTCCAATGAATGTTGCAGAATATGTGTTTAACGTAACTGGATCAATATTATTACTTGCTTCAGTTGTTGCAACAATATTCTCAGGATATGATTATTTAAAAAATGGTAAAGACTTATTTAAAGATGCTTAAAGATAATAAATAAAAAGGAATAATTATGAATAAAGAAAACGCAAGAAAAAGAATTAATGAGCTTAAAGAAATTACTGCGTATCATGCAAAAAGATATTATGATGATGATGATCCAGAGATAAGCGATTTTGAATATGATATGTTAATGTTAGAACTTAGAAATCTTGAAAATGAGTTTCCAGATTTAATTACAAGGGATTCTTTAACACAACATGTTGGTGGAACAGTAAAAGAAGGGTTTGAAAAAGTAGAGCATGAAGTTCCACTTCAAAGTTTGCAAGATATATTTGATTATGATGAACTATATGCTTTTGATGAGAGAATAAAAAAATCTTTGGAAGATGATGTAAGATATATTGTTGAAACTAAAATAGATGGTTTATCAGTTAGTTTAGAATATAAAGATGGATTATTTGTAAGAGGTGCTACAAGAGGAAATGGTTTAGTTGGTGAAGATATTACTGAAAATCTAAAGACAATTAGTCATATTCCTAAAAAACTTAAAGAGCCAGTTGATATTATAGTAAGAGGTGAAGTATTTATTGGCAAAGCTGATTTCGATAAAATGAACGAGGAAAGAGAAGCTAATGAAGAATCTTTATTTGCAAATGCTAGAAATGCAGCGGCAGGGTCTTTAAGACAATTAGACAGTAAAATAACAGCTCAAAGACCATTAGATATTTATATATTTAATGTTCAAAAATCAGATTCTATTGAATTTAAATCTCATATAGAGTCACTTCAATATCTTGAAAAAATAGGATTTAATGTAAACCCAGTAAAAATAACATGTGATAATGTAGATGATGTTATAAAGGCAATTGAAAATATTGGCGAAAATAGAGAAGATCTTACTTTTGGAATTGATGGAGCGGTAGTAAAGGTTGATGATTTAAAACAAAGAGAAAGTCTTGGAACAAATTTTAAAACACCAAAATGGGCTATTGCATACAAATATCCACCAGAACAAAAAGAAACAGTATTAAAAGATATTGCACTTCAAGTTGGAAGAACAGGGGCAATTACTCCTATGGCAATATTAGAACCTGTTAAAGTAGCTGGTTCAACAATTTCAAAAACAACACTTCATAATGAAGATTTTATTAAAGAAAAAGACTTAAAAATTGGCGATACAGTTATAATTCAAAAAGCTGGAGATGTAATTCCAGAAGTAGTTGGTGTTGTTAAAGAAAAAAGAACAGGAAACGAAAAAGATTTTATTATGCCAAGAAAATGTCCAGTATGTGGAGCAGATGCTATACGTGAAGATGGTGAGGCTGCGGTTAGATGTATTGGAATAGAGTGCCCGGCTAAACAATATAGAAATATTCTTCATTTTGCTTCAAGAGAAGCGATGAATATTATGGGACTTGGCGATAGCATTATAGAAGAATTTTTAAATAGAAAAATGATTAATAATATTGCTGATTTATATACATTAAAACTTGAAGATATTGCTTCACTAAAAAAGAATGGACAAAAGTTTGCTCAAAATTTAATTGATAGTATAAATAAAAGTAAAAGTAATGAATTTTATAGAATAATAAATGGTTTAGGAATAAGACATATTGGTGTTAAAGCAGCAAAGAGTCTTGCAAAATCATTTAAAAATATTGATAATTTGATGAATGCTTCTGAAGCTGATTTATTGCAAATTGATGATATGGGAGAAATTATGGCTGCAAGTGTTTATGATTTCTTCAATCAAGAACAAACAAAAGATCTTATTGAAAAATTAAAATCATATGGTGTTAATATGAAAATTGAAGAAACTGATATGGTTGATAATAGATTTGAAAATATGATTTTTGTTCTTACAGGAGGTTTAGAAAATTATTCAAGAAAAGAAGCTGAAGATATAATTGAAAGCTTTGGAGGAAAAACATCTTCATCAGTTTCTAAGAAAACAACATATGTTTTAGCTGGAGAGGATAGTGGAAGTAAATTAACAAAAGCACAATCTTTAGGAATAACGGTTATAAATGAAAATGAATTTATAAATATGATTAAATAAACGAAAGGAAAGAGAAAAAATGAAAGAAGGAACAAAAGAAAATTACAAATTTCATGATACAGTGATATCATGGGCATGCATTATTTGGGCAGTTGCATCAATTGGATTAATGTGTTATTTTTCAGGAATTAACCAAGTAACATTCTCAATAATGACATTTGGACAATTATTTATTGTTATGGGATTAATTTCATTAATCAGAAAACAATTAGTTATGGGAGGAGTATTTACAGTAACAGGTATTGGTTGCGTAATCATTCCAGCGATTAATGAATGGGGATTCATGTTTGGATATGAAGCAGGATCAGATAGCATTTTCCCAATATTTTTATCTACAGGAATTACACTTGTTGGTTTAGCAACACTTGTTGTACCAGGAATATTAGAAGATATGGCTGCAAGAAGATGTAAAGTTGCTGTTAAAGCAGAATGCGTTGATTTAAAATCAGTAACATTAGGAAATGGAAAAGTTGCTTACGCTCCAGTATATAGCTATACACATGAAGATAAAGTATACACAAAATGTACTGAAAAATATAAAACAGAATCTGTACCAACAATTGGTTCAAGAATTGAATTCAAAATTAATGAAAAAAATCCAGAAGATGTGTATATAGAAGCTTCAAAAGCATCAAAAATGCTTATTTATATATTTGGTATGAGTTTCTTTATTGCTGGAGTAGGAATGGTTATTACAGTATTATCAACAATTCAATAATTGTATTTTGAAAGGAAATAGACGTGAATAAAGAATATACATTTGAGATGTTTTGGGAAGATTTAGACAATGGATACAAAATATATTATACATATATGAATTGTAGATATTTGATCTATAAGATGACAAAAAATTGTTATAAAAATGAACTTATTAGTGCTCCTGAAAAATGTCCACATCAAAAAAATGCGATATATACTCTAAAAAGGGTTAAAGAAATTTTTCCTTTTATGGAAGAAACAGAGTACGACACTGGATTATAATGCCAAGATAGTTTGGAGGAAAGATGGACGAAAATTTATTAATTCCCAAGGTTCATGATATTGATGAAGAAATTACAGAAGTATCATTGAGACCTAAGTTATTAAAAGATTACATAGGACAAACTAAAGTTAAGGAAAGTATGAAAATATATATAGAAGCGGCGAAGAAAAGAGGAGAAGCTCTTGATCATGTTCTTCTATATGGCCCACCAGGGTTAGGTAAAACTACACTTTCAAATATTATTGCAAATGAGCTAGGTACAAATATTAAAATAACATCTGGTCCAGCAATAGAAAGACCTGGTGATTTGGCTGCACTTTTAACAAATCTTCAAGAAAATGACGTTTTATTTATTGATGAAATTCATAGAATGAATAAAAGTATTGAAGAAATTCTTTATCCAGCTTTAGAAGATTTTTGCTTAGATATTATAATAGGAAAAGGTCCTACAGCTAAATCAATAAGACTTGATTTGCCTAAATTTACTTTAGTTGGTGCGACAACAAGAGTTGGTTCTTTATCAACACCACTTAGAGATAGATTTGGTATTGTATCTAAACTTGAATTATATTCAGAAAAAGATTTAGCAACTATCGTAGAAAGATCAAGTATGATATTAGGAATTGATATTGATAAGAAAGCATCACTTGAAATTGCTAAAAGATCGAGGGGAACACCTAGAATTGCAAATAGACTTTTAAAAAGAGTAAGAGACTATGCAGCAGTATTAGGTGATGGAGAATTATCTCTTGATATTACTAAGTTAGCACTTGATAGATTAGATATTGATGACTTAGGTCTTGATAATACAGATAGAAAAATATTGGAAACAATTATTTATAAATATTCAGGAAAAGCTGTTGGAGTTGAAACTCTTGCAGCAACAATTAATGAAGAAGTAGAAACAATTGAAGATGTATATGAACCTTATTTGATGCAAATTGGATTCTTAGCAAGAACTCCAAGAGGAAGAATTGTTACACCACTTGGATATGAACATTTAGGCATTAAATATGAAGGATAATAAGGGGTAATCATATGAAGCAATTAATAAAAAAAGATAATATTAAAAACTTTTTTAAGACAAAAGTGGTTGATTTCTTTCAAAAAAATGGAATGTTAATACTTTTTTCTTTATTGTTATTGATAATTAGTGTTTTTCTAGTGCAAACTGCAGATAATTATATAATGCAGGATACATTAAATCAAAAACCAACTCAAATGCTTATACCACTATTTGAAGGTGGTTTTGGAACAATAGCATTTTGGGTTACTGTAATTACACTAATTTTATATACAATAATTTTTGTAATAATAGGAAAAAAAGAATTTGAAGTTTCAAAAGTGTTTTTATTGATAATGATTCCGCTTGGAATTATGCATATGTTTTTAAGTCCACTTGGAAGGATTCCAGATGAGATATATCATTCAAGAAGAGCATATGAAGTTTCCTTAGGTCATTTTATTACAGATATAGATGAAGTTAATGATGAAAGAGGAAGAATGCTTCCACAAGATTTAAGAGTTGTTGTTCCAGAAAATATTTCATATACAGCATTTAAGGAAAGAATTGATGTTGTTGAAAAAGAGTATGCTGGAACAGAAGATTTTATGACATTTCCATGTGTAGCGGTATATACATTTATTTCATATGTACCACAAGCTATTGGAATTGTAATATCAAGATTATTTACAGATAACTTTTTAATACAATTATATAGTGCAAGATTTGTGAATTTGGCTGTATATACGGCAATTATTTATATATCGTTAAAAATTATTCCATTTAAAAAATTAGCGGCATTAATGATTGCACTTTTACCAATAGGAATTCAACAAGCGGCATCAATGTCACCAGATGCACTTACAAATTCTCTTTCAATATTTTTCGTTGCATATATTCTAAGTTTAATATATGGTGAGGGTGTATTAAAAAGAAAAGATTATATTATATTAACGATAACATCAATTCTAGTTGCGTTAATAAAAATTATATACTTACCATTATGTGCATTAGTGTTTTTAATACCAGATAAGAGATTTGAATCTAAGAAAAAGAAATGGACATTTTTAATAATAATATTTATTATTTCTGTAATTTTAAATTTAGCATGGCTTAAATTTGCAAATTCAAGATATCCACAATCTTATCATGGAGCAAATCAAAAGGAACAAATTGCATTTATTTTAGAAGATCCGATAAGATATGTAGTTACATGTTTTAGAGATGTGCATTTAAGATTAGATTTTTATATCTATGGATTATTTGGCAAGGATTTATCTGTTATTGATATAGATGCATCATATATAACTGTTTATACATTAATGTTTTTACTTGTATATTCATTTGTTATTGATGATGGCGGAAAGATTAAACCAACGTTTATACAAAAAGGATTTTTCTTTGTTATATTTTTAGCAATAGTAGCTTTACTATTCACAAGTGAATATTTAACATGGAATCCAGTTGGAAATTATTGGGTAAATGGTATTCAACCACGATACTATATTCCAATGTTATTACTTATAGCTTTTGTTGCTAATATGAACAATATAAAAGTTGAAAAGAAAATTGATTATAGATATGTCTATATGATTTTGATTACGTCTAATTTACATTGTATAATGACAATGCTTAATATATTTATGAAATAAAAGGAGATTAAAAATGAAAAAAGTAATCATAATAGGTGCTGGACCAGCAGGTTTAACAGCAGGATATGAATTAGTAAAAGATAACAATGAAGAATATGAAGTTGTTATTTTAGAAGAAACACAAGAAATTGGTGGTATCTCTAGAACAGTAAGATACAACGGTAATAGAATGGATATTGGTGGTCACAGATTCTTTTCTAAAGATAAAAGAGTAATGGATTTTTGGGAAGAATTAATGCCAATTCAAGGTTCAAATTCATTTGATGATGAAAAATTAGGAAGAGTAAAACCATTAAAAGAAGGTGGACCAAATCCAGAAAAAGAAGATGTAGTAATGCTTGTTAGAAACAGAGTTTCTAGAATTTATTATTTAAAGAAATTCTTCGATTATCCAATTAGTTTAAAACTTCAAACATTTACTAATATGGGATTTGTTAGAACAATGAAATCAGGATTTAGTTATTTAAAAACTAGATTCATAAAAAAACCAGATGATACATTAGAAAATTTCTATATTAATCGTTTTGGTAAAACACTATATAGTATGTTTTTTGAAAAATATACTGAAAAATTATGGGGAAGACATCCAAGAGAAATTTCTGCTGATTGGGGAGCTCAAAGGGTAAAAGGATTATCTATTACAGCTGTTCTTAAAGATGCTTTTATGAAAATATTTGGCGGTAAAAACAGAAAAGCAAAAGAAACATCATTAATTGAAGAATTCTGGTATCCTAAATATGGACCAGGTCAATTATGGGAAACATTAGCAGATAAATTCCAAGAAAAAGGCGGAAAACTTTTAAAAGGATATTCTGTTAAAAAACTTAATATTGAAAAAGGAAAAGTTAAAAGTGTTGTTTGCGATGTAAATGGAACAGAAGTAATCTTAGAAGGAGATATCTTTGTTTCTACAATGCCAGTTAAAGACTTAGTTGCTGGATTTACAGGAGATAAAGTTCCTAAGAAAATGGCTGATATTGCAAAAGGACTTCCATATGTTGATTTCCAAACAGTTGGCGTTTTAGTTAATAAAATGAAATTACAAAATAAAACTAAAATGAAAACTTTAGGAAATATAGTTCCTGATTGTTGGATATATGTTCAAGAACCAGAAGTTAAAATGTTAAGATTACAAATCTTTAATAACTGGTCACCATATTTAGTAAAAGATGCAGAAAATACAGTATGGATTGGTCTTGAGTATACATGTCAAGAAGGAGATCAATATTGGAATATGTCTGACGAAGATTTCTCTAAATTTGCAATTGATGAACTTGCATCAATGAATATTATTGATAAAGAAGATGTATTAGATTCACATAGAGAAAAAGTTAAAAAAGCTTATCCTGCATATTTTGATACATATGCTCAAATTGACGAATTAGTTAAATATTTAGATAAATTTGAAAATCTATATTGTATTGGTAGAAATGGACAACATAGATACAACAATATGGACCACTCAATGGCAACAGCATTCGAAGCTGTAGAAAATATTAAGACAGGTAAAACAACAAAAGAAAATATCTGGAACGTTAATACAGAGCAAGAATATCATGAAACAAAATCAGAAGATGCTGAACCTGAGAAAGCAGCAAATTAATAGTTAATGACATAGGCTGCATTTATGCGGCCTTTAATTTTTTTACAAAAGGAATTAAAATGAAAAAATATTCAAAATTAATAAAAATTTTAATAATAGCACTTTTAATTGAAATATTTATTTTTAATATTACTTCTTTTCGTTTGCTTTTTGGTAATTACGAAACAAAAGAATGGAAAGAATTTGATGTAATGTGGCATGATGAAGATAATTCCACAACATGGATTGAATTAAAAGATATTAATACTAAAGTAGGGACTATAAAAGTCGATTATTCAGACGATATAGAAGGTTCAGGATACTTTATATGTTACGATGACGCTACAAGTGAAAGATATAGGGATTTAACTGGAAAATATTATGTACAAGATAGTCCAAGAACTGAATATATGCCACTTTATTTATCAGGTGAGACGGATAGATTAATTGTGCAAATAGAGTCTTATATATATGATACTGAATCATTAGAGGCTATTGTAGTAAATGAAAATATTCCTGTTGAATTTAATATAATAAGATTTGCAGTTATATTACTAATTATGATTGTAGGTTACTTATTAAAGAATTGGAATCTTTTAAATAAAGAATTTTCAGCAAAAGATTATAAACAAGATTTTGTTTTAATAGTAGTTTTAATTGTATTTTTTATAATTTTAGGGTGGATAAATAGATATTCATTAATAGATGGTGAAAGTGATATATATACAGTTAGTTTCCTAAAAGCTGTGGTAAATAAACAATTTTATTTACCAGAAGAACCTAGTGAAGCATTTATGCAATTAGAAGATCCATATGATGAAATTGTAAGATCTTCTATGCTTGAGCGTGGAGAAGATTTTGTTTGGGATACAGCTTATTATAATGGTAAACAATACGTATATTTTGGTATATTACCACTTTTGTTAACATTCTTACCATATTATTTAGTTACAAGACAATATTTATCAATTGGTACAGTAGTATTTGGATTTTCAGTTTTAATATTTGTACTTTTAAAAGCATTACTAATTAAAGTTTTAGAAAGATATTTTGAAGGTGTATCATTTAAGACTGTTTTATATTCATTTATAATTCTAGCATCAGGGTCTTTAATATGGTATGCAAATGGAATGAGTAGAACATATGAACTTGTTATAATAGTAGGTTTATATTTTGTTCTTCAAGGACTATATTTAATATTTACATCTATGAACGAAGGTGTAAGTAAATATAAAAGATTATTTCTTGGTTCTTTATGCTTAGCTTTATCAGTAGCGTGTAGACCAACAGATGTGCTTGCAACAATTATTGTAGTTCCTTACTTTTTAAAATTATTAATTGACTCAGTTAAAAATTTTAAAAACAAGAAATCAGATTTATTTAAACTTATTTTAGTTGTTGGTATACCATATATAACTGTAGCAGGATTATTGATGTGGTATAACTATGTAAGATTTGGAAATATATTTGAATTTGGAGCTAGATATCAGCTTACAATTAATAATATGAACGAAATTGGAAATAGATTTTCATCAATTCCAGTAGGATTATTTATAAATTTATTTAGTGTGCCAAACTTTATAAATAAATTCCCATTTATAGCACATCACAATAATTTTGTGACATATTATGGGTATTATTATATAGAAAATATGGTTGGTGGAGTATTTATATTAGCACCAATATGTTTTATGAACTTTATGGTTTTAAAAGCATTTAAAAAGACTGATAATAAAGAACTTAAAGTTTTAATTTCAACATTATTAATTACAGCTACAATAAGTGCTGGATTAAGTGCAATGATGGCAGGAAGTAATCAAAGATATTTAATTGATTATGCTTGGATGTACATTTTATCAGGAATTTTAATATTTATGATTTTCTATAAAAACTTTAAAGAAGAAGAGACAAAAAAATTAATGCAAAAAATCTTAGGAGTTGTTGCTATAGCAACATTTTTGATTGGATTTGCAAGTGGAATAATAAGTGAAAAAAATAATATGAAAGAAGTTTCGCCACAAGAATATTATAAAGCAGAATACACAACATGTTTCTGGGAATAATGAGGTAAAAATGAAAGTTTTAATGCATACTTGTTGCGCTCCTTGTAGCGTATATTGCGTAGAAAGTTTAAGAGAAGAAGGGATTGAGCCAGTTGCATATTGGTTTAATCCAAATATTCATCCATACATGGAATATAAAACAAGAAGAGATACTTTAATTGAATATTCTAAAATGATTAATATGCATCTTGTAATAAATGAAGATTATGGGCTAAGAGAATTTTGTAAAAATGTATCAGATGATATAGATTATAGATGTGTTAATTATTGTTATAAAGTTAGAATGGAAGAAACAGCAAAATATGCTAAAGAAAATGGATATGATGCTTTTACTACAACTTTATTTATTAGTCCTTATCAAAGACATGAAGATTTAAAAAGACTTTGCGAAGAAATTGCAGAAAAATATGGAATTGAATTTTTATATAGAGATTTTAGACCAGGATTTAGAGATGGACAAAATAAAGCAAGAGAATTAGGACTTTATATGCAAAAATATTGTGGATGTGTTTTTTCAGAAGAAGATAGATATTCTAAACAAATTGCGAAAGATAAAAGTATTTATGCTTAATTTAAAAGGAGAAAAATAACTTGGAAATTAGACAAATTGTTGATGATAAATTGAATTACATGAATTTATTGTTAGAGGCAGATCCAGATGAGGATATCGTAAAAAAATATTTAGCCGATGGTGATATGTATGTTCTTTTTGAAGATGATATTCCTGCTGCAGAAATAGTAATTATTAATGTAAATGAAGAAGAGTGTGAACTTAAAAATATTGCAACACTTAAATCTGCACGTGGTAAAGGATATGCAAGAAAATTAATAAACCATGTTTTTGAAATATATTCTAAAAAAGGGTATAAAAAGATGATAGTTGGTACAACTGAAAATATGATACCATTTTATGTTTTATCAGGATTTGATAGATATCATCATACAGTGAAAAACTTCTTTGTAGATAATTATAAAGAGCCAATTTTTGACGGAACTTTACAATGTATAGATATGTATTACTATGCCAAAAATTTAGGAAATTGAATATAATTTTTAAAAAATAAACTTAAATTGTCGATGTAAAAAATGATGATTTAGGTTTATTTTTTTTATAAATATTTTTCATTTTTGTAGAATAAAAAGAGATTTTGTGATAGTATGTTGATTGGAATATTAAAACTTTTTGAAAAGTATAAAAAAGGAATTTGATACGAATGAGAGTTCAAAATGAAAAAGAATTATATAAGTTAATTCCAAAGAATCTACGTAGTGAATATAAAATTGGTATGCATGGATTTGGATCATCATTTTGGAAAAAAGATGAAAATGGCAAATATGTTTTAGATGACGAAAAAATCAAAGCTACTAAAGAAAGAATAATGTCTGAAGGACTAAAAATTGCGGGAGAAAGATTACTACTTTCAACGGTTAATTTTGAAAATATAAACGGATATATTTCAACTAGTGGATTCTATGAAGCTGGTGGCGTTATTGTAGCTCTTCCAAAACATTTGGAAAGTGATAAAGGTAGAAGAATGTTTTTAGGTTCACCAAATGAAAAAAGTGCTTATAGGGAAATTAATTGGGATAGAAATAGAGAAGCAACTTCTGTTGGAGAAGTTGTCTTAGTAGAAGGCAATACCTTACCATCGATGTTTATTTTAGGAACTTATAGCAAAGATAATGATGGTATAGAGGTTGATGTTAACCAATCACATTTTGCATATGGAAAACAAGTCATTAGTGATGATTATTTTAAAGAGATTGAATCAAAAACGATTAAGTTAATGAGAACTGGTGTAATATCTTCAGCTGTCGTTAAAGAAATGTATAATCAAAAATTATCATATAGAGTGAAAAAAGAAAATTCAATTCTTTCAAGGATTTCTGGCATAAGGGGTTCTAGAGAAGGAAAGAAAGAAGTAGGAAAAATATTTAGTTCATGGCTAAATAGAACAAAAGAAAGAGAAGAGTCAAAGGAAGATGGTATTAAATAAAGATGTATTACCAAGAGCATATGCTGAGGTAGTAAAAGTAATTGAATATTTACCTGATGAAGCATTTGTTAAGTTTCCAGAAGATATTTTACTAAATTTAAAAAAGGAAATGGATGTAGAATATTCTCAAACGATAGTTAGTGTTGACGATATAGTATTTATGAGAGAAACAGAAGAAATTTTAGCGGTGTTATATAGAGATTATTTAGCAAATGAAGTTGAAAAGAGAGTTATTTTAAGAAAAGAAAAACAAGAAGAAATCGAACTAGAAGATGAAAAAAGAAAAAAATACTCACCAGAAAATGTTTTTGAAAAAAATAAGATAGAAGAAAGAATAGAGATTGTTTTACCTGTTGAAATAAAAAAACAGAATGTTTTTGAAAAAATTATTTCTTTTATAAAAAGTAAAATATTTAAAAAATGAGGTTTTTATGAATATTTATATTGTTAGACATGGACAAACTGATTCTAATTTAGCAAAAGTGTTTAATACTTATACAGAAGACATTAATGAAAATGGTATTAAACAAGCAGAAGAATTAAGAGATAAAATTAAAGATATAAAATTTGATATAATATACTGTTCACCACTTAAAAGAGCAGTACATACTAAAGAGATTATTAATGTTAATAATGTTGAAACAATATATGATTCAAGATTAGAAGAAAGAGATCCAGGTGAACTCGCTGGTAAACCATGGGATACGGTAGATAGGGAAAAATATTGGAATTATTATTATAAAGAGAAATATAATAATGAAGAATCAATTGAAGATTTATGTATAAGAATAGAAAATTTTATTAATGAGATAAAGCAAAAAAGTTATAACAATGTATTAATAGTTGCACATAGTGGAGTTTCAAAAGCGTTTTATAAATATTTTAATGGAATACCAGAAAATGGTGCTTTGTTAAAATTAGGTTTAAAAAATGGAGATATAAAGAAATATATTATATAAAAAAGGGGAACGGAAATATGGATAGGGATGAAATTTTAGTAAAAGTACTTATTGTAGTTATGATTGTTCTTGCAATTATTGTGTGCGTAGTAGCTTATCAAAATGTTAAAAGTGCTGATGATTTAAAACAATCAGTTTCAACTACTGCTAAAAAAATTGTTGATGAAGTAACATTTATGGAAGTTGAAGTTGGTGATGTACTAGAAGGTGAGCTTCATAATGAACCAGTTGTTTTAGTTAATGATGAAGAAAGCATAGATAAAATGCTTAATATAATTAATGCGGGTGAAAAATATGAATTTAAAGATCCAGTAGGATTTGATATATTACCAACTGCTTATTTATATAAAAAAGGTGGAGAGATTATTACGATTGCAGCTATAGATGAATATGTAGATGAAGGTGAATATTCTAATTATATTCTTTATACAACAAATAAAAATGATGTAAAAAAAGTATATAGAGTTGAAGAAAAATTAGGAAAATACATAGAAGATCTTTATGACGATAATTATAAAAATGGAATAATGTTATATAACGGATATGAATTTAGTCCAAAAGTTGGATTACAAATGGTTTCTGATATGCTAATAGGTGATGAAACAGATGAAAGATATAATATTAGTTATTATAACTATGAAAAAAATAAAAAGTTAAAAAAATCAGATGGTGATTTTGGCGAAGAAACATATGAAGGATATTCTGTTGTTAGTGATGTTGAGCAAGTTGCTTTTTCAAAAGACATGGATGTTTTACCAAGACAATCAAAAGAATTAAAAAATCTTCCAACAAAGATTAAAGAAATGAAAGATAAATATTCAGAGGTTTCAATTGAAGAAATTGATTTAGATGGTGATTATTCTTTAGAATATGTTTTATCACTTAAAAAAGTTGAAGATGATGGAACAATTTCAAGAATACAATTATTAGACTCTAATTTAAATGTTATTAAAACATTAGCAACATGGGATGCTACAGATTTAGAGTATGAAATGGAAGAAGATACAATTGATTTAGATAATGTAATGTATTTTGATTTTGATGATGATGGAAAAATGGAAATATTAATGGATTTACCAGCATATGAAGGTACATTAATAAACATTTACAGATACGATAATCATGAAGTATATGGAGCTACAGATTATAATGTTACAGTAGAACCTTAGGAGGAAATTTTGGAAAAATTAGTAGTAATAGATGGTAATAGTATTTTAAATAGAGCATTTTATGGAATAATGGGAAGTAAAATGTTGCAAACAGCTGATGGCACATATACAAATGCAGTATATGGATTTTTAGCAATTTTATTTAAACTTTTAGAAGATGTAAAACCAGAATATTTAGCTGTTGCTTTTGATGTTAAACATCCAACTAAAAGACATGAAATGTATAAAGAATATAAAGGCACAAGAAAAGGAATGCCAGATGAGCTTGCAGCTCAAATGCCTATTATAAAAAATGTTCTTAAGGCAATGAATATTAAAGTTATAGAGCTTCCTGGATATGAAGCTGATGACATATTAGGAACTCTTGCTAAATCTTCAGAAAAAAGTGGAATAGATGTTATATTATTAACAGGAGATAGAGATTCTTTCCAACTTGCTTCAGATCATATTACAATTAGAATTCCAAGAACAAAAGCTGGAAAAACAGAAGTAGAAGATTTTAATAGAGATAAGATATTAGAGGTGTATGGAATTGAACCGAGTCAATTAATAGAAGTAAAAGGTTTAATGGGAGATACATCTGATAATATTCCAGGTGTACCTGGTGTTGGAGAAAAAACTGCATTAAATTTAATTAAAGAATTTGTTTCTATTGATGATATTTATTCAAAACTTGAAAATGGAGAACAAGTTGCTAAAGGAAAGTTAAAAGAAAATTTAGAAGCTAATAAAGAACTAGCTCTTTTATCTAGAGAACTAGGAAGAATAGATGTTGAAGCTCCAATTGATAGAGATTTGAATCTGTTAAAAATGCAAGAATGGAATAGAAAAGAAGTTTATGACATTTTTAAAGAATTACGTTTTAATAAATATATTGAAAGATTTGACCTTGAAAATTCAGATACAGTTGAAGAAAAAGATGTAGGAGATTTATTCGAATATGAAGAGCTTTCTTCAGAAGACGAGATTACATCTGTTTTAGAAAAATGCACTAAAAATGGTGAGCTTTATTATTCTTTTGAATATTCTGATAAACAAGATGGAAAACTTATTATTAAAAAAGAAATTAAATATGTTCATGTTTATAATAAAGAAGAAAATAAAGTTAGTTCATTTAAATTTAACAAAGAAATAGTAAAAGATATTTATGAAAATGAGCAAATATTAAAAAATGCATATAGAGTAAAAACAGACTATATTATTTTAAAACAATATGGAATCAATGCTAAAAATATGATGTATGATGCTAAAATTGCAGCATATCTTTTAAATTCTGATTCTAGACAATATACGCTTGAAGATATATCAAGATTATATTTAGATTTAGAACTTGTTGAATATAATCAAGTAGAAGAAAAAGAAGAACAAACCAGTTTATTTGATATGACTATAGAAGATAGTACTGAATCACAAGCAAAAGCTAATTTTACAAATGCACTATATGCTTATGTAATTGGTAAATCAAAAGATGTTCTAGTTTCAGAACTTCAAAAAATAGGTTCATTAAAATTATTTAATGAAGTTGAAATGCCAGTTGCTGAAATATTAGCTGAAATGCAATATGATGGTGTATATGTTGATCAAAAAGAAATAGTTAAATATGGAGAAACATTAAAGAAACATATTGAAGAATTAAGAATTGATATTTATAGTTTGGCTGATGAAGAATTTAATATTAATTCACCAAAACAATTGGGAGTAATATTATTTGAAAAATTAAAATTAACTCCATCTAAGAAAACTAAAAGTGGTTATTCAACAGATGTTGATGCATTAGAGAAATTAAAAGGAAGCCATCCTATAATTGAAAAGATATTAGAATATAGACAACTTGCAAAATTAAATTCAACATATGTTGAAGGTATGATTCCATTTATAAATGAAAAAACAGGTAGGGTTCATACTTCATTCCATCAAACAATTGCTGCTACAGGAAGATTAAGTAGTACTGAACCAAACTTACAAAATATACCAACAAGAACTGAACTTGGAAAGAAATTAAGAAAAGTATTTAAACCTGCAGATGGAAAAATATTCTTAGATGCAGATTATTCACAAGTTGAATTAAGAGTTTTGGCTCACATGTCAAATGACCAAACAATGATTGATGCATTTAATTCTGGAGCTGATATTCATACAATAAGTGCTTCTCAAGTATTTAAAGTTCCAGTTGAAGAAGTTTCTAAACAATTAAGAAGTAAAGCAAAAGCGGTAAACTTTGGTATTGTTTATGGCATTAGTGAGTTTGGACTTGCAGAGCAAATTGATATTAAGAGAAATGAAGCAAAACAATATATTGAACAATATTTAGAGACATATCATGGCATTAGAGAATTTATGACAGATATTGTTGAAGAAGCGAAAAGAAAAGGATATGTATCAACAGAATTTGGAAGAAGAAGATATATTGCGGAACTTGCATCAAATAATTATATGGTAAGAAAAGCTGGAGAAAGAATTGCGATGAATACTCCAATTCAAGGAACAGCTGCTGATATAATGAAAGTTGCAATGATTAAAGTTTATAATGAACTTAAAATTAGAGGTTTAAAATCTAGAATTGTACTACAAATACACGACGAACTTTTACTTGAAGTTGTATTAGAAGAAAAAGAAGAAGTTGAAAAACTTTTAAAAGAGTGTATGGAATCTGCGTATACTCTTAAGGTACCATTAAATGTTGAAGTAGAAGAGGGTAAAAACTGGTATCAAGCTAAATAATAATTGAATAATAATAATTTTTTCTTGGGGATTAGAAAGGATTAAATTATGGGACGTATACTTAATGAATATAAGGAAAAGTATTTCAAGAATTATTCTACTAGGAATATGATCGTTTATTTAACTTTAAGATTTTTAGTTATACTTACTTTAATAAGACAAATTATTCATGGTAATTGGAATAATGTCTTTTTATGTGTCTTAACTTTAATTTTATTTCTAGCCCCTGATTTTATTGATAAGAAATTAAATATAAAACTTCCTGATTTATTACAGATAATGATTTTACTCTTTATATTTGCAGCAGAAATCTTAGGTGAAATAAATGAATTTTATATCGCAATTCCACATTGGGATTTAATTTTGCATACTATAAATGGGTTTTTGTGTGCAGCTATTGGATTTGCATCCATTGATATATTAAACCAAAAAGATTTTTTTCATAAAATAATGTCTCCGTGGTTTGTTGCTGTTGTAGCATTTTCATTTTCAATGACAGTAGGTATTTTATGGGAGTTTTTTGAATTTGGTGTAGATAAAATTCTTTTAAAAGATATGCAAAAAGATACGATAATTAATACTATTTCATCGGTTGAACTAGATCCAGAAAAGAAAAATAATTCTATTGTAATAGATAATATTAAAAAGACAGTAATATATAGTGTAGATAAAAATGGAAATGAGGTTGAAACAATAATAGATGGCGGATATATGGATATTGGAATTAATGATACCATGGAAGATTTATTAGTTAATTTTATTGGAGCAGTAGTGTTTTCATGTTTAGGAATGCTTTATGTTAAAAATCGTGATAAATATAAATTTACAGAAAATTTCATACCAAAATTAAAAACAAATGTAACGAAAAGTTAATATTTAAAAAGTTTAAATATATTGACAAAAAATGTAAATTATAGATATAATTTTTATCATGGAGAGGTAAACATATGAAAAATTTTTTATTAAAAGTAACATGTATTGCGGTTGTACTTTGCATGGTTTTAACAGTATTTGCAACTATTTCAAATGCTACAGAGAATGCTACAATTTCTGTAGATAAAGAATACATTGAAGTTGAAGCTGGAAAGTCAGCTAGTTTTACAATTACATCTAGCCAATCACAAGAAATTTATATTCAATCTCAAAATGAAGCTGTTTGTACAATATTTGATCCACAAGGAGCAGTAATATTAACAAGTGAATTTAAACTTGAAAGTGATACAAAAACAATTTCTGTAAGTGGTACAGCACCTGGAGAAACAATTGTAAGAATTAATGCTGGATATATCAAAAATGATGATGGAACAGGAACTTATGCTCATACTAAAGATATAAGAGTTGTTGTTAAACAAGCTACAACAATAGTTAAAGAAGATATTCCTCATACAGGAGTTGAAGATTGGTTTGGCGTAATTTTAGCAGCAATGATTGTTATTGCAGTTATATATATAAGATTTGAAAAATTAAATAAAGATATGAAATAAAAAAGGCACGAAAGTGCTTTTTTTACGCTTATTTTTAAATATTATGTTGACAAAAGTAATATAACGGTGTAAAATATTTCTATAATTATTATCAAGAGTGGACGAGAGATTCGGCTTTATGACTCCACAGCAACCTAATTAAGTTTAGGTGCTAATACCGACAGAGCACGAGTTGCTTTGAATGATGATTTAAAAGATAAGTTATTCAAAAGCTCTGCGTGTGCATGAGCTTTTTTGTTTTATAAAAAAAAGCATGCACTTAATAAAGGAGGAAGAAAGAAATGAAAAGATTATTTACATCAGAGAGTGTAACAGAGGGGCATCCAGATAAACTATGTGATTTTATTTCAGATAGTGTTTTAGATGCATATTTTGCAAAAGATCCATATGCAAGAGTTGCTTGCGAGACAGTAGCAGGAAAAGGACAAATATTAGTAACAGGAGAAATTACTTCAGATGCAGAAGTAGATATTGAAGCAATAGTAAGAAATGCTATTAAAGAAGTTGGTTTTGATAATGCTGAAACAGATATTGATTATAAAACATGTAAAGTATTATTAAATATATCTAAACAATCACCTGATATTGCATTAGGAGTTGATCAATCATTAGAACAAAAATCTGGTTCAAAAGAAGAATCAGAAGGTGCTGGTGATCAAGGAATGATGTTTGGTTTTGCAACAGATGAAACTGAAGATTATATGCCAATGCCAATTTCACTAGCACATAAACTTGCAAGAAGATTAACAGAAGTAAGAAAAGAAAAAATTATTGATTATATTAGACCAGATGGAAAAGTTCAAGTAACAGTTGAATATGAAAAAGACATTCCAAAAAGAATTGATACAATAGTTGTTTCAACACAACATAATGCAGATGTTGATTTAGAAGTTTTAAAACAAGATATTAAAGAATATGTTATTAAACCAATAGTTCCAGAAGAATTATTAGATAAAGAAACAAAATACTATATAAATCCAACTGGAAGATTTGTTATTGGTGGACCTTTAGGAGATAGTGGTTTAACAGGTAGAAAAATTATAGTTGATACTTATGGTGGATATAGCCGTCATGGTGGAGGAGCTTTCTCAGGAAAAGATCCAACTAAAGTTGATAGATCAGCTGCATATATGGCAAGATTTATTGCAAAAAATATTGTTGCAAATGGTTTTGCTAAAAAATGTGAAATTCAATTATCATATGCAATTGGTATTGCTCAACCTATTTCAATTTATGTCGATACATTCGGAACAGGTAAGATATCTGATGGTGAAATTGTTAAGAAGATTAGAGAGACATTTAAATTAACACCAAGAGGAATAATTAATAGCTTAGAATTAAGAAGACCAATATATACACAAACAACAAATTATGGTCACTTTGGTAAAGCAAATTTACCATGGGAAAAAATTATAAAAATGGTATAGTAAAAATTAAGAGGAGTCCTAGAAATAGGGCTCTTTTTTAACATAAATGTAACATAAGAAATGTTGACTTTTAATGGCATTATTTATATAATTTTATTGAATAATGGGGAAAAATTATACTTAAGAGGTGATGAAAACGGATGAAGAATAGAAAAGTAATAAGTCTTATATTAATTGTTATGACTTTAAGCTATGTTTTAATGTCATTTATTCCTGTACTTTCAAATAAGTCATATGCAGCAGATCAACCAGCTGGAACACTTTCAAGAGATATAGATGGTATTGATGAAAATCTTTATCCAGGATATAAAGCATTAATTAAAAACCTTAAAGATAAACATTCTAATTATACATTTTTAATGTACTATACAGGAATGGATTGGGAAACAGTTTTAAATGTTGAATATCAAGGTCATGGAAAAAGCCCTAAAAATTTATTCCAAATTGGAGATAAATATAACGGATTGTGGTTATGTCCAATTTGTGGAACTCAAAAATTTGATAATGGATCTTGGTGTTGCGCATCTAAGGATGCTTTAGGATATATGATGGATCCAAGAAATTCACTTAATGAAGCAGATGTGTTCCAATTTAAAAATTTAGAAGGTTCTGATGTATCATATGAAGATATTGCAAGAGTGGTTTCTCAATATGGTTCTTATATAAATAATAATGAAGTTATACAAGCAATTGTAGATGCTAGTAATGAGTATAATATAAATGGATATTTCTTAGTATCTAAGATAATTAATGAACATGGAAAAGATGGTTCTACATTAAGTGCTGGAAATGGTTATAAAGGTAATTATGTTGGATATTATAATTATTTCAATATAGGTTCTTTTGGAAATGGTACTGATAAAATTATAAACAATGGTTTATCACATGCTAAAAATGAAGGATGGAACTCAAGAAGAGCTTCAATTTTAGGCGGAGCTAAGGTTGTAAAAGAAAGTTATATTACTCAATATAGTCAAAATACATTGTATTATCAAAAATTTAATGTTTCTGGTAGATCAACAATTGGTTCTCACCAATATCAACAAAACATAATGGCGGCTCAAAGCCAAGGTGAAGATTTAAAAGAATATTATGGAACATCAACAACTCCACAAGAGTTTGTATTTATAATTCCATTATATAAGAATATGCCAAAGACAGCTGTTGGAAGACCAGATGTAACAAAAGAAAATAAAATATTTTATCAAGATGGTGTTATAAAAAATATTTCAACATCATTAACAATTAGAGCATTACCAAAATTATCAGGTATGGCTATTGGTAAACTTAATAATGCTGAAGAAATAAAAGTGTTACAACAAGCAACACAACCGGTTGATGGATATTATTGGGATTTAATAGTATCTAAAGTAAATGGTACTTTTGGATATGCAGCAAGAAATGTTAATGGACAAGCAATTTTCTTAGTTGGAACACAAGGAACAACTTCAGGAAGTGTAGGACCTGCTCCAGTAGTTCCAGATCCAACTCCAAATACTAATACTAATACTAACACTAACACAAATACTAATACGAATAATAATACTGTTGGTGGTAATACTGTAGTAGATAATCCAGTTGTTAAAGTTGAAAAAATAGAAGTGTCTGAAGAAAATGAAAACATTGAAATGACACCAAATATTAAGGTTGAAGATGTTACAAAAGAATTTGAGAATAAAGAAGTACAAGTAAAAGATTCAAAAGGTAATGAAGTTACTTCAGGAGCACTTGGTACAGGATATAAAATTACAGTAGAAGATAAAACTTATACAGTTGTTAAAAAAGGTGATATAAACGGTGATGCAAGTGTAAATATTGCAGACGTTGTTAAAATATTCAATCATTTGAAAGGTACAGATGTACTTGAAAATGAATTTGAAACAGCAGCCTTTGTAAGAAATGATAAAGTTATAAATATAGCAGATGTTGTATATTTATTTAATTACTTAAAAGGAACAGTAAATATAGATTTATAATTTTAATTAATATAAATAAGTTTTAAGGAGGAAACTAATGAAAACAAAAAAAGATAAGAAATTTAATTTGAAAGATTTCTTTGCAAAAAATGCTAAGATTGTCATTCCAGTAGCTTTAGCAATATTATTTATAATAATAATTGTTATTGTATTAAACTGTACATCAGTTTTTTCAGGTGCCGGAAATGAAATTGGTAATATTAGAAATTATGGATACTCAGTATCTGATGGTAAATGGTATTATTTCGTAGCACCAGATAAAGAAGGAATGTATAATGAAGTTAGTAGAATTAAAAAAGACGGAAGTAATCGTACAAAATTATATTCTACAGCAAATACAATAGTTTCTTTAAATGTTAGTGGTGATTATGTTTATTTTGTTGAGGTTGATACAGAATCAAATATTGGTGAAGAAGACCTAACAGATAATAGAATTTTAAGAGTTAAAAAAGATGGTACAGCAGAAGCTGCACAATTAATTAACGATAATGATTTTGCTAATGATTGTTTAGAAGTTTATGTAGTAGGTGATTTTGTTTACTATATTGGAACAGATTCAAATATTTACAGAATGAGCATAGATGGACAAGATAGAGAATTAGTAGCTGAAACAGGTGCTGGTTATAAAGGAATTACAAAAGATTATATTCTTTATAATGTTAAAGCTGATATTGAAGAAGAATATGTAACATATATAATGGATATAGACGGATCAAATCCAAGACCAGTTCTTGAAAATACAAGATTATATACAATGGGTATATATGATGACTATGTATACTATACAAATATTGATAAAAATATTTATAGAACAAAAATAGATTCTGGTGAAGCTGAGTTATTATACGAAGTATCTGCTTATAATTGTAACTTTGCTGATGACGGATATGTATATTTCTTTAATTATGCTGATATAGCAAATGCTGATTATACAGTTTGCCTATATAGATTAAAAATGGATGGAACATCAGAAGAAGCTGAAAGATTATATGATTTAACAAAAACATCAAGATTTTTAAATATCGTAAATGGAAAAGCAATCTTTATGGATAAATCTGATACACAATCATTCATTAAAATGGTTGATTTAGAAGATAAATCAGTAATTAATTTATTTGAATATACTTTAGAAGTTGAAGAATCAAAAGATACAACAACTGACGCTGCAACAAATACTGTAGCAGATACTACAGATGATAAAGTAGATAATACAGCAGCTGATAAAGAATAAAATAATAAAAAAGGCTTACTGAAAAGTAAGCCTTTTTTGTGTTTGTTTGGAGCTTATAGCCAGAATCGAACTGGCGACCTACAGGTTACGAATCTGTTGCTCTACCAACTGAGCTATATAAGCGAAAACTATTATCATTATACATATTTGGAATTGAAAAATCAATAAGATGTAAATAATAATTGTATTAAATAAATGTATTTGATATAATAAATTCGAAAATTTATTGTGGAGGTTGAAATGCATACAGAATTTGAAGTTAGAGTTTTAGATATTAATATTCAAAAGATAATTGATAAGTTAGAATCTTTAGGAGCAACAAAGGTTGCAGAATTTGACTACAAAAGACGTGTATATAATTTTCATCCAGCTGTTGATCATAAATGGATAAGATTAAGAACGGATGGAAAGAAAACTACCTTAACTATAAAAAAATTAGAATCATTTGAAATTGATGGTACTAAAGAACTTGAAATAGAAGTTTCTAGTTTTGAAGATACAGATGCAGTTTTAAATGAATTAGGATATACATCTCATACATATCAAGAAAATAAAAGAATTAGATATATGCTTAATAATGTTGAATTAGATATCGATTCATGGCCATATATTCCAACATATTTGGAAATAGAAGGTAAAGATGAAAAAGCAGTTAAAGAGATGATAAAATTATTAGAAGTAGATGAAAGTAAAATTACTTCAATAGATGTTCAAGGTGTATTTAAAGAGTATTATAATATTGATATTGCAGCGGTACCAGTTGTAAAATTTGGTGACGAGTTAGATAAAAAATACTATATTAAATAGGGGGATAAGATGGACTTTAAAATATTTAATTCAGATATAATAAAATTTGAACTTACAACATGGCTTGTAGGATTATATATCATTATATTAGGAATTGCATATTTCTTAATATTTAGAAAACATCATAAAAGAAATCATGTAGAAATTTTTGAACTTGTTAGTTTAGTAACAAAGTTTTTTGTAATAACAACAATTTCAATTATAATTATTTTATTTGGTGTAGATTGTATTATAACTTCACATGAATATAGTGATGTTAGAAGTGATGTAATTGCAGGTTTAACACTTGGAATAGTAATAATTAGTGGAACTATAATTAATTATATTTTTTATCTAAAAGATGCATTAAAAGATTATATAATTGCTGAAAGAACAGAGAATAATAGAAGAACACAAAGAATAGGAGAGATATTACAACTTATTTGTTTTATTATGGTAATTTGTATGCCTCTTTGGAGAATACCATATTTTATAAAAGTATTTGATGATAAACAAGAATTATGGATAGATTTAATTAGAAGCTTTGTGATTTCATTCGTTGCAATGTTCGTTTTATATAATCTTAATCCACTTGATTTTAGAGGATATTTTGCAAGAAAATTCTTAGGTGAAGAAGCTAAAAATGAAGAAGAAAAAGTAGAAGAAGTTGAAGTAAAAGAAGAAGAGCATAAAGAAGAGAAAAAGAAAACAAAAAGAAAAACTTCTACAAGTTCAAAATCAAAAACTAAAGAAACAACTAAGAAAACAACAAAGAAATCAACTAGTAAAAATTCTAAAAGTAAGTCTACAACAGGAAAAACAAATGGTAAAAAACGTAAAGATTAATCGTTAATCGTTTATAGATATTTTTTATAGGGTGACATTATCACAAGTTAATAACAAATAATTAAATATAATGTTGACATAAGTTGAAAAATCTGTTATTATACCAAATAACGTCATTTGGCGTACATATTTGTTGTTGTATCTCTAATATTTTAGAGACAATAACATGCTTCCGGTATTTGCAACGAACAACATATAAGGAGGAACAAAGATGAAGAGAAGAATTTTTACTTTGACACTTATAGCAGTATTTGTTCTTGCAATGGGAATGACAATAACTGCTTATGCTCAAACCAATGTAGATCCTGTGATTGATCGAGATTTTGAGATGACTGATTCTAGATGGACACAGATTGCTTATCGGGAAGGCGGACTTGATCTTAATTTAATTGTTAGAGCTGAAACTGCAATTGCAAATGAATCATATTATTTGCAGATGAGAGGAGCGAATAATCGTGATGTGCTTTGGTCTACAACATTAAATGGTAACGGTCAAACGTATAACTTTTATTGTGGTCCAGATGTATACTATGTATATGTTAAGACAGCGAATGGAGCTGGCTTTGGTGTAGCAGGTTATAATTATAATTAGTTGAATTAATGTTGCAATACTGGAAGGGCAGGGCTGATAAAGCCCTGCTTTTTAAAAAAAGGTGAACTTTTTGCACGATTATGCTTGTGTTATAAAGTGTTAAACGATATAATTTTTATAGGAGGTGTTGAATATGGATAAAAATTCAAAAATTATAATTTTTTGTCTTCTTCTTATTATAGTGGTTATAAGCACATTGTATGTATTGCTTGCAATAAAATATATAAATATTGCTGAAATGGCTGGAAAATATTCAAAGTCAGTTGAACTTACAGCAAAGGAAATTGCGAGAAAAGATAAAATAGAAGAAGATAATAAAAAAGATATAAATCTTGTTTTTCTTGGCACGGAAAATGTTAATTCAAAAGGAATTACAATAATTATAAAAGATATAAATGAAATTGCGTTTGATTGGACTGAGGATTATAAACTTATGAAAAAAGTAAATAATGAGTATATTGAAGTTGAAGGTGATTATACTTATGATTTTGCTGAAATTACATTGGATTCAAATAAAGAATATAAGCAAGTTATAGATTGGACAGATAGATATGGTGAATTAGAAAAAGGAACATATATTATTGAGAAGATGATTATAACTGAAAATTCGACAGTAGAATTTAGAACAGAAGAGTTTGAAATAAAATAAGTAATTATTTAAATACAAGAATAGAAATTGTAGAATTTGATTGACATAATTGCCTAAATGTAGTAAAATACTAACATAGTATATATGAACTGTGAAGAGGAAAAGTAAAATAAAAGTTACTTCCAGAGAGAAAGTGTCAGCGGCTGAAAGCACTTTTAAGAGAACATATTTGAAAAACTACCTTGGAGTTTCCACTTGAAAAAGTGGCGCGTAGATGGCGTTAATATCGATAAAGAGTTAAACAGTAGGGTGGAACCGTAAGAAATAAACTTACCCCTATAAGTACGTAGGTGCTTATAGGGGCTTTTTGTTTTTATAGACAAAAAGTCTCTATAGTAAAAAAGTACTTAAATAAATTTTTTAAAAGCCGTAAAGGCAGAGGAGGATTTATTATGTTTAAAATTAAA
>JAZSBZ010000034.1:0-25389 GCA_045602645.1 Candidatus Scatovivens sp.
AATCTCATTAATACATTATATGAACAAAAAAATAAACCTTACACAAAAATATGTAAGGTTTATTTAATACATTTTTAATTAACGGCCGCCTCCGCCGCCACCACCTCCGGCCGCCTCCGCCGCCGCCAGAGAATCCACCACCTGAACCATCTCCTGACGAATAATTCGTTGCAGTGCTTATAGATGAACTTATAGTATCCACAAAATTAAAATTAACACTTGAATTACAAATAACATGCATGTAAGCATATCTACTATTTGTAAGATCCTCATTTGCTAATTCAGGATATATAATTTTTAATTGTTTTATAACTTTCTTAGAAATACCAAATGCAGTCGCAAATACTAAAAACTTCTCCCATAAAACTAAATCTGGTACTTCTTTTTCTTTAAGAAGTGAAAAATCTTCCATATATTTTTTAAGTCCAACCCAATGTGATTTTTCATCAACACCTTTTTGTGTAAGACCTGTCGTTTTTACATTTATAAGTGATAATATTACTGTATTACATACAGCAAGAGCCATCATTAAAAGAGAAATCATAAAGCTTCTTAAACCTAACGGCATAGCAAATATCATTAGCAAAAAGCTTGCAAATGAATATAACATTGCAATTAATCCTCTATATGTTTTCGTACTTGCTCTATGCTCATCTACTTTTTCATTTTTAATAGCATTATCTTCATAAGCTTTAGTAAATTTACTAACAACTTCTTCAAATTTAGTATTATATTTTACGCAATAATTCCTAAATTCCTTCATAGTAAATTCACCATCAATTTTTCCAACATAATTCAATAAAAACTCATAAATAACATTTTCATCATCTGTCAAAGCAACTTTACCATTTTTATTAACTTTAACTTTTAATGTATCTTTTAATGTTCCTCTAACTACCTCAAAAACTATCCAACCTTTTAAAGCCAAGTTCATAAATGTTCCAGATAATATATTTGAAGTAAAATTTGAAGCCTTACCATTTTCATAAAAATACATATATGCACCATCAGCTGCAGAAGCATATGGATCTGGAATATCTCTAAAATATTGAATCTCTTCTGTTGGTTTTAATTTCTTTGTTTTAAATAATTTTTTTAAATTCTTAAAAATATTAACAAGATATATCGCAGAAAGTGTTCCCATCAGCACATCCATACATAATCCAATAATTCTACGTCTTTTTGCAGCAATTTCTCTTTTGTGATTAGCTTCATTTGCCCACTCAACTTCTTCTGCAATAATTGCATCTTGCTTATATTCATCATATTCTTTCGATTTTGTAACATTAAATTTATCTTTTGGAGTTACAATCCTTACTTCTAACATTGTATTAATTGGCATATCTGTAACGTTAAACATTACTTTTGAATTACTTACCTTTTCAATATTACCATTTAATGGTCCGTGAGCCCATACTCTTAAATGTTCCACATCTTCAACTGCTGGTAATGTAATTGTACCTGTTATTTTTTCAGAAGGAATTTCAAACTCATTACCTAAAAATTGCCAATAAAATTCAGCACAATCCTTATATACATTTATACAATCTTTTACTGTATATTCTATTGTAAATATTCTAGTATCATAACTATTGTCTTCTGCAACTCCCCATGCAATTTCAAATAATCCATCTTCATTTTTAAGAGCATGATAATAATCTTCATTAACATGATACTTATATGATGAAGTTTGTTTGAATGGAAACACTGCTCCTGATGTTGTATATTCTTTAACTTCTACATCACTTATTCTACTAAATCTACCATTATCTATAAATGTTTTAAATAATGTATTCGTTTCTTCAATATAAACTTCCCATCTTTCTGTAATTCGAACATCTCCAGTTTCTCTTATCTCTGCTTTAAAATCTAAACTTTTCAATTCTTGATATCCAGCATATGAAAGCTTAGGCATGAAAATAAAAATAGCAAAAACAAATAGAATTAATACAATTTTTTCTAATCTATTTAATTTCATTTGTATCCTCCCCATGTTATTTTTCATCAATACTTCTGTTATCAACTTCTAAAATTTTTGAAAGTCCCTCTTCAAACCTTTTAGTTCTATGATAACGCACATTTAATTTTTTATATTCACTTAATAATTTTTCTCTAAATTCTTTACTAAGAGGAGTTATTTTCATACCACTCATATTAAGAAAAGCCATCTCTTCACCTGTAAAATCTCTATAGATTTCCGGCATTCCTAAAAATGAATAATGCATCACATCGTATGGATCAACTGTCTCTCTATCTGGATATATATCCTCTAATGCCGGCATAAATATTCTTAATTGATATATTTCTGACATTTTAGTTAATTCATCTTTTACTTGTTTCATTCTCTCTATTTTAATAACATCTGGTCTTTTATGGTCCCTTGTTGCCTTACTAAAATATACATCACCACCATCTAGATTTTGCTCTGTAGATAATGATATTTCAATTCCATTTTCATCATATGTACTAATATTTGCACATAAAACTTCATTCTTATCATTTGATTCTAGTCTTAATCTTTTTAAGGATCCATCTTGATTATCTATATAATATTTACTACTAATCGTTGTTCCATTTGCTCCAACGCCTTCATATATAATAAAACTCATATAGTTTTCAATATAAACTAGTTTGTCAAGTACATTATATGGTTCTGTTAAATAATTTTTAACACCAGATGAAACTAATCTTAAGGCAAGTGTAGAAACTATTGAATCATATCTTGGATTCTCACTTATTTCAGCAGAAATTCCTCTGCCATACAAATACTCTTCAACAGCTTCTTTTGCTCTTAATAAATTTACTTTTTTCTCTTCTAGCATAAGCTACCTCTTATTTCAATTTCATTGATAAAAGCTTACTAATACCTTTTTCTTCCATAGTAATACCATAAACAGTATCAGCGGCTTCCATAGTTCCTTTTCTATGTGTAATTACTAAGAATTGAGAATCCTTAGCAAATTTCTTTAAATATTCTGCAAATCTATATACGTTAACATCATCAAGCGCTGCTTCAATTTCATCAAGCACGCAAAATGGTGCTGGATTCATTTTTAAAATAGCAAATAATAATGCAATCGCTGTAAAGGCTTTCTCTCCACCAGATAAAAGCATCATATTTTGAAGTTTCTTTCCAGGTGGTTGAACAGCTATATCAATTCCGCACTCAAGAATATTTTCTTCATCAGCAAGAATAAGTTCAGCTTTACCTCCACCAAACAATTCAACAAAAACTTCACCAAAATTTTTATTAATAACTTTAAATTGTTCTTTAAATTGTTTTTGCATTGTTTCAGTCATTTCTTCAATAACTTTCTTTAGCTTATTACTTGAATCTTCTAGATCTAATCTTTGTTCACACATAAAATCATAACGTTCTTTAATTTCTTTATATTCTTTAATTGCATCAACATTAATTGATCCTAAATCTCTAATTTCATTTCTAATCTTATTTACTTGTTTTTGTACTTCTTGTGGGTTTTCTGCCATTTGAATCTCACCACAATTATTTGGAGTAAGTTCATATTCTTCCCACATCTTGTCAATCACTTGATTTAATTCTAGTTCAATTTTAGCTTTCTTTAAATCAAGTTTAGATATTTGATTTTTTACAACCTCTATTTTCTCTGTTTGCTCTTCAATATTTTTTTCAGCATTAATTAATTTCTCGTTTTTAACTGTTCTTTCTTCTTTTAGTTTTTCAACCTTTTCTGTGCTTCCTAAGATTTCTTTTTCAAGCTCTGTTATCTTATCTTTAATTTCTTCAATCTTAATTTCAAGATCAACATTATCATTTTCAATCTTAGTTCTAGCTTCTTTTTTAGAATTAATGCTCTCTAAATTTTTATTTATATCTTGATTAATTCTATCCATCATTTCATCTATTGAAAGTGAGCTTTCATCAAATGAAGATACCGATATTTTTAAATTTGTAATATCAAAATTCAAATCATCAATATATTTTTGATTATCTTTATTTATACTAGTAAATTCTTCGATAACAAGATTTAATTTTTGATTTTCATCTTCCATCGCAGCTACTTTTTCATTTAAAGATTTTTGTTTGTTTGAATTATCTTCTCTTTCAGTTTTTATATCCTCAATATCTTGTCTAATCTTAGCCAGTTTAGCTTCTAATTTTGTAATTTCTAAATCAAAATTATCAACTTTTTGTTTTTCTGTTGCATATACAATTTCTAAATCTTGTACTTCTTTTTGTTTATCATCAAATTTTCCTAAAATATCAGAAATTGAATTTTCATATTCATTTTTTTCTTTTTCAACTTTCTCTATTTTTTCTTGTATCTTTACAAGTTCAGCTTCTAGAGATTTTATTTCTTTTCCTCTACCTAAAATACTTACTGTTTTTTCTTGAACTGATCCACCACTAATAGCACCAGATGGATTAATTACATCACCTTTTAGAGTAACTATTTTAAATTTATAAGAATTTTGTTTTGCAAGTTTAACCGCACTATCAATATCTTCTACTACTACAGTTTTACCTAACAAATTTAATATAATTTCTTCATATTTTCTATCTGTTTTAACTAAATCTGAAGCTACTCCAATAACCCCATCAATTCCTCTTGAATTTATTCCTGTTATTTTTTGCCCCTTAACAGAAGAAAGTGGTAAAAATGATGCTCTACCAAGTTTATTATCTCTTAAATAATTAACTAATCTTTTGGCTTCTTCCTCTGTATTAGTAACAATATTTTGAATTGTTTGACCAAGTGTCATCTCAATTGCTGTTTCATATTCTTTTTCTACAGAAATTAAATTTGCTAATACTCCATGAACACCTTTAGAAAGTGAAGAATCTTTTTCAGTAGCTTCTATTAATAATTTTACACTTCTTGCATATCCTTCTTTTTCTTTTTCAGTCTCAATTAAAAATTTTAATCTTGACTCTTTTATTCTGAATTCTGACTGATATGTATTAATTTTTGTTTCAAAATCTTTTAATTTTCCTGAACTTTTTTCTCTTTCATCTTTCATGCTGTCAAGTTCTTTATTTAAATCATTTCTATTTTTTTCAAGAGCATAAAATGAATTTGATATTTCATCTTTATTTGTTCTTGCAGCGTCAAGTTCAGAGATAGTTTCTTGCATATCTTGCTTTAATTGACCTTCTCTTTTATTTAAGTTGTCAAGATTTGCTTTCTCTGTATTTATTTCGGCTATTATTTCATATTTTTCATCTACATTCTTTTGAACAATTTGTTTTTTCTCTTCAATTTCAATCTCTTTATCTGATAAAGTTTTTGAATATTGTTCTAATTCTGCTTCTTTTTCTTTTAACTCTGTTTCAAATTTTTCTCTGTTAGAAGATAAATTATCTTTCTTTTCTTGTTTTTGATTTTTCTCATCTTCTAATTCTTTGTTTCTATTTTCTAATTCTTCAATTTCTTTTTCATATCTTTCATAGTTTTCTTTGTTATTTGAAATTCTTTCATTACAGATACCAATTTCACTATTATATTGTTCCTTCTTTTGATTTCCTTCAAAGCCTAAATTTTGTGTTTTTTCTATTTCTTCGATTAATTTATCTACTAGTTCTCTTAATGTTTCTTTTTCTATTTGAAGATTATTTAATATTTCATCTTCTTTAACTTTTTGAGTATCTAATACATCAATATTTTCAGCTAAAGATTCCATTTGTTTTTTATAACTATCAATATTATATAAGAAAAGACCAACTTCAATATTTTTAAGTTCATCTCTTAAACTTAAGAATTTTTTTGCTTTCTCTGATTGTAATTTTAAAGGTTCAATATTTGTCTCAATTTCAGTATTATTGTCATTAATTCTTATCAAGTTAAGTTTTGTTTGTTCTAGTTTTTTCTCTGATTCTTCTTTTCTAGTTCTATATTTTACGATACCTGCTGCTTCTTCAAAAATATGTCTTCTATCTTCAGATTTATTGCTCAATATCTCATCAATTTTACCTTGTCCAATTATTGAGTATCCATCTTTACCTATACCTGTATCCATAAATAATTCTAATACATCTTTTAATCTACATGGTGTTTTATTAATAAAATATCCGCTTTCACCAGTTCTATAAATTCTTCTTGTAACTATTACTTCATTATATTCAATTGGAAGTTTTGAATCTGAATTGTCTATGACAATAGAAGCTTCGGCATAGCCTAAAGCCCTTCTATTTTGTGTTCCTGCAAAAATTATATCTTCAGATTTCGCACCTCTTAAAGATTTCATACTTTGTTCTCCAAGTACCCATCTAATGCAATCTGAAATATTACTTTTTCCAGAACCATTTGGACCAATTACAGTTGTTATTCCTGGAATAAAATCAAGTACTGTTTTATCAGCAAAAGATTTAAATCCATACATTTCTAGTCTTTTTAAATACATTTTTTCTTCCTCATTATCTCTTTTTAAAATCATTCTTATAATATTATAAATCAAGTGATTTTTCAAGCTTTTTGTGAATTTCATTTAATCTTTTTAACATTCTTTTTGCATCTTGACAAACCATTCTTTTTTCTTCTTTTAAAGCATAAAAATTACATTATTATACAATTATTCTAATAAATTCACTTGACCATATTTTTATTTATATATAAAATATTTATATATTGTATTTACGAATGAGGAGATAGGAAAATGAAGACAGAAGTTTTTGATTTTTATAATAGTACATCAATAAAATCATACAACTTAGATGAAACTATACGTTATCAATTAAAAATGCTTGATGGATTAGATGCATATACAAGACGTCATTCTGATAACGTTGCAAATATCACATGTAGACTTTGTGAAAAATTAAATTTATCAAAAGGATTCACAATTTATTGCACAACATGTGCATATCTACATGATATTGGAAAAATATTTATTCCACCTTCAGTTTTACAAAAACCTGGCAAACTAACAGATGAAGAATATGAAGTAATGAAAACTCATACATCTATTGGATACAAAATTTGTATGAATGATTTAAAACTTCGTCCTTATGCCGCTGGAACTTTATATCATCATGAATCATTAGATGGAACTGGATATCCTCATGGAGTAACTGGTGATAAAATTCCTTATGAAGCACAAATAATTAGAGTTGCTGATGAATTTGAAGCCATTACAGCAAAACGTCAATACAAATCTCACATCGGTGTTGTTGATGCTCTTAATATTTTAATTGATCACGCAAGACCCACTCCACCAAAAGATTTAAAAGATGGAATAAAAAGAATGAAAACAGCTGGTGTTGGAAAAATCGACAAAAAGATTTTAAAAGCACTATTTAAAGTTATTATAGATGATACAGAATATGAAATTGTTGCAAGAACAGACTATATTGAATATTTAAAATCTGAAATCAAAAGAATGCATGATGCTCAAAGATATTATGATAAAATGCGTGCTGCATTAACAGAAAGCAAACGTGAATACTATAAAATGGAAATTAAATGTTACTTAAGAACTCACGAGGAACCTGAAAAAATACCTCAAATGCTAGCTGAGTTCGAAGAAACATATAAAGTAAGAAAAGCACACATCGCAAGATTATATGATGAAGTTAAACAAATAAAAAGATTAACAATATAAAGAAAGAAACCATCGCTTGATGGTTTCTTTCTTTATTATATGCATATTAATATTGTCTTCCCCAAACAACCATTTTTGTAGCTTTCTTACCACAAATAGCACATGTATCTGCTAAATGCTCTTGAACAAATGGCATACATCTTGATGGTGCTCCGATAGCTTCTTTAACTTTATCTTCACAAGCACGATCACCACACCACATTGTTTTAATAAATCCTTGATTTTCTTCCATAATTTTAATCATTTCGTCTAATGTATATGCTACTGATGTTTTTTCTTCTAATCTTTTTGCACATGCATCATACATATCTTTTTGGATTATTTCTAATAATTCTTCTATTCTTTCATTTAATTTTGTAAGCTCTACAGTTTCTTTATCTCCTGTATCTCTTCTTACTAAAATTGCTTGACCATTTTCTAAATCTTTTGGTCCTACTTCAACTCTAACTGGTACTCCTCTCATTTCCCAATCATTGAATTTATATCCTGTTGAACAATTATCTCTATCATCAAGTTTTACTCTGAAGATATTTTTCATGTTATCATATAATGCATTAACTTTTTCTAAAACACCTTCTTTATGTTGTGCAATTGGAACAATTACAACTTGTGTTGGAGCAACTTTTGGTGGTAATTTTAATCCTCTGTTATCTCCATGAGCCATAATAACAGCTCCTAATAATCTTGTACTAATTCCCCATGATGTTTGATAAGCATATTCTTCTTTTCCTTCTCTATTTTGGAATTTAACTTCAAATGGTTTTGTAAAGTTTTGTCCAAAATAATGTGAAGTTCCTGATTGAAGAGCTCTACCATCATGCATCATTGTTTCAACTGTATATGTTGCGTCAGCTCCTGCGAATTGTTCTTTTTTAGTTTTTTGTCCTTTTACTACTGGAATAGCAAGTAAATCTTCAATAACTTGAGCATAAATATCAAGCATCATCAATGTTCTTTCTTCAGCTTCTTTAGCTGTTTCATGAACTGTATGTCCTTCTTGCCATAAGAACTCTCTTGAACGTAAAAATGGTCTTGTTTCTTTTTCCCATCTTAATACGTTACACCATTGATTTCCTAAAATTGGTAAATCTCTCCAAGATTTTACCCATTTAGCATACATTGTTGACATCATTGTTTCTGATGTAGGTCTAATACATAGTCTTTCTTCTAGTTCTTCTCCTCCACCCATAGTAACCCAAGCTACTTCTGGTGCAAATCCTTCAACGTGATCTTTTTCTTTTTCAAGCATACTTTCTGGGATTAATACTGGCATATAAAGATTTGTGATTCCAACATCTTTAAATAATTTATCAGCATAATTTTGAATATTTTCCCAAATAGCATAACCATATGGTCTAATTGCGATACATCCTTTTGTATCTGTATAATCTGCAAGCTCTGCTTTTCTAACGATATCTGTATACCATTGTGCAAAGTCATCCTCTATATTTGTAATTTCTTTTACGAATTCTTCTTTTCCCATAATTTTACCTCCAATTTTTAAATAGCATAATAAATATAATAATTTCTTGCTACTCACGAATTTATTGTAAATAAATTATCATATCTTTTATGCTTCGATATTTTCTTCATTTTCTTTATTTTCAATATCTTCGTAATCCCTTGCGGGCATTGGAGCCTCCATAACCTCATCAATTACAATTTGCTCGTTTTCATCAAGCTTGTATCTTGGAAGTTCTGGTAATTCATCTAAACTTGATATACCAAACATTTTCATAAATTTATTAGTAACTTTATACATTGTTGGTCTTCCTGGTGCATCAAGTTTTCCAGATTCTTCTATTAAATCGAACTCTAATAGTTTATATACTGTACCATCAGCATTAACACCACGAATTGCTTCAATTTCTGCTCTTGTAACGTTTGGATTATAAGCAATAATCGATAATGTCTCAAGTGCTGCTCCAGAAATGTTTGGTTTTGCTCTATTATCAAATAATGGATAAATATTTTCATAATATTCTTTTCTAGTACACATTTGATAACTATCATCAACTTTAATTATTTCTAAGCCACTATTTCTAGCATCATATTCAGTTTTAATTTTTAATATAATTTTATCAATATCTTCTGCGCTAAGTTCCAATACATTAGTAATTTCTTTTACACTAACTTCTCTACCAGCAGCAAATAACATTGCTTCAATTATAGCTTGATTTTTATTAAAACCCATACATTTCTCCTTTCACAGTATTCTTCTATTATTACATAAAATCCAAGAAATGTCAATGTTTCTAGGCACTTGCTTATTTAAATTCAAAAAGTAAGAGCACCCAACCAATCGGTTTGGGTGCTCCGGAATGATTATCTTACAAACAAATTCACGAGCGGATTGCAGCAGGCAATAGCAGATTCGTACAAGATACGGCTCTCTTCGATAAGTTCTTCTTCATTGTTGATAAGTCCCTTATCGATAAGCTGCTGTACAAGCAGTCTTCTTTCTTCAAAGTTCATACCATAGACTCTCGGATCCATGTCCAGGTATTTGCAGGTATTTTCTGCCATCCCCTGATAATAGAATCTTCTAAAAGAAACTCTTGCATTGTCAATAACGTCCTCGTTAATAACATCGCCGAACTCAATCATAGCAGCTTCTACGAAATAGTTATGCATGTAGATGTTAGCCAAGGCCATGTCTTCGCGGAAGGTTTTGCCATCGACAATCTTTCCAGTTTTCACATATACTACCTCATTCTTTGTCGTATCACAACGGCAAAGATTATGCTGCCACACAGAGTCAGACAAAACATCCTGTTCAAGATGCGCCAGTGCGCAGAATCCCCATGCCTCATTGGTAGTGCTAAACATCGCAGCATTAGTGCGAATAAATTTACCAAAATCGGTAGGTTCATCAGCGAATTTGCTAACATATCCCTCGTCATTAAAGAACTCTGTCTGGTGGATATCAGTGAAAGTCTGCAGTTTTTCGCCATAAGGCAAAACCATAGAACACCCATCGGTGAAATGGCTATAACCTCTGCCAAACTTTACCACATCCTCACCTCTAACGGTCCATCTGATTGCATCTGTAAGACATAACTTCGCAGCATGTTCGCGAACGAGCAAATCACTCACCATAGATGAGATATGCGCTCGCCGAAATGCTGCCCTCATTGTAACTACATGTCCAAAAATTTCCATAATATCACTCCTTAAAAAATCTATAATCAAATAGTTACTCTTTAAGTATATCACAAATATATGTTTTTCTCAAATTTTCAAGGTTTTTAGCATTTTAAAATTGACATAAAATTTCAATCATGCTATAATAATAATGTAATTTCAAGTCGAGGTGAAAAAAATGAACGATAAAGAAAATAAAAAAGAAAATGTTGAAGATATTGAAGTTGTTATAGGAGATGATTCTATTTTAAATATATCTGAAGTTGGTGATATGATGAATGATTTAAGACCACAAGATTCAGTAAAGAAAAGAAAAAATTTCATTATCCCTATTGCAAAAAAGAAAAAAGACAAAAAGGAAGAAAATAAATAATAAACAAAAATCAGGTTTTAGAATTAACTAAAACCTGATTTTTTTATTTTAAAACATTATTTATATTTGATGATTTTAATTTAGTACCGTAAAAATCTTTTCTTGAGCATCCTGCTCTTCCTCCTCCGGCACAAGCACATGCGCACGCACAACTGCTTACACAAGCGCAGCTACTAACGCATGATCTATGATGATAAGAACGATATCCTCTTCCATATCCATATCCTCTGTGAGATGAATATCCTCCACCAAAACATCCAAATACTGCTGCAAGCACATATACTATAATTATTAAAACAATTATAAATGAAATTGCAAATGAACCTTCATCTATACTGTCTGAAGATGTTGATGTTGTCGCATTACTTACTTGTTTTGTGGGATCAACAACAAATGCCCCCATACTATATCTAAACTCAGCCGAAAGCTTCTCTCCTTTTGAAAGATGCTCTTTAACAATATAATAATTATCTGAATTTTTTTCAGTTGTACAAGAATCTTTTACTTTTGATGCATTCCACATTATTCTTGCATCTTTTACAACAATATCATCAAACCAACCTGCTGTAAAATTATATGCAAGACCTGTACTAGTTATTGTATACATATGAGTTTGATGGAATTTAAAACTGAAGTTAATTACTTCGCCTTCTTTATATTGTCTATCAAAATCGATTCTAATATAATCTCCACCTAATCCTGTATACGCAATTTTACTAATATTTTTTGTTGTAGCTTTTATACCATCTATATTAGAATTTGGAACACCGATTTTAACCCATTCAAGTGGACCTTCTGATGTAGAATCTAATACTTTCCAAGAAATATAATATGTCATATCTAAAGAACCATCATCTCTTGGATCAACTGTTATATAATATTTTTCAATTTGATCTAAGTCTTTAGCAAAACTTGGCACCATGAATATTAGTAAGAAAAGTATTGCAAAAAGGAAACTTATTAATATTTTTTTATTTCTCATTAGCTTTACCTCCTCTTAAAGGACATATGTAGCTAATTTTACTTGAAGCTTTTCTTATTTTCTTACATTTAGCACTTTCCCAAATTTTCTTCCATTTAACTTCTAAAATATTACCTAGTGAAGAACCATGACCAAGCCAACTTTGACATGGCATAACGTTTCCATCTGGTGCAACAGCCATATTACTTAAACATGCTCCGCATGATGGAATATCAAGTTTTAATTCTCTTAATACTTCCTCACTAATCCATCCAGGAGATGTAAAACTCAATTCCATCTCTTCTTTTTCTGCATATTTACATGCTTTCTTAATAATTGTAGTAATTTGTTTTTCTGTTAATTGTGTTGCTTTTGATTCAGACTTTTTAGCATTTCCTGTTACTATTAATCCTGAAGAAGATGCATATATTACACCTAAACTTTTTGCAAATTCAAGTGTAGCAGTATAATCTTTATTTAAAGAACATAGGGGTGTATTAATACTAACATTTAATCCAGCCTCAACTGCATTTTTTATTCCTTCTACAGTTTTATCAAAATTATTTGCTCCAACTAATTTATTATGTATTTCTGGATCATTTGAATATAAAGTTACTTGAACACTATCAAGACTTGCTTCATAAAGTTCTTTACACAATTTCTTAGTTAAAAGCACACCATTTGTATTTAATCTTGTTATAAACCAATCTGCATATTTTACAAGTTCAACTAAATCTTCTCTTAATGTTGGTTCACCACCAGTAAATGTTAATTGTGGTATATAACTATCTTTACAAATATCTATTACTTTCTTCCACTCTTCTGTTGATAATTCTTTTGTTTCAGCATATTCTTGTTCTGCTGCATAGCAATGTAAACATTTTTGATTACAATTCCAATGTTTTTCTTTAACCATTGAACTTATCATTAAATCCATACGATGTGGTGCTTCCATATTTTTAGCAAAATCACCAAGTGACATTTGACCAACATCAATATTGGTTTTCTCTTTTTTAGCTACTGCAACAAAAAGATTTATCATTTCTAAAAGGTCATTTCGAACCATTTTTGGTTCTGCCCAACGATAAATTTTTCTTAGTCTACTAATAGTTACATTTGATATTCTTTTTAATAAATCATCAGATATTTCCTTACCTTGATATCTATTAACTTCTTCAATAAATATTGAAAGTAAAATTGCCCATGCTGGATTAAGTGGAATTAAATCTTTTCCATTCAAAATAACTATACTTGGTGTAACTTTAAAAAGTGAATATTTAGAAGGAACTAAGTGAATTCTAACTACACCAGGATCATCTGGATTCAATGTAGTATGTAAAATCTTATTTAAATGTTTCTTCTCATAAATTTTTTCATAAATATTAAACATTCTTTATCTCCTATTTTAGTATGAATATGCTGATTTTAATCTTATTTCATATCTATCATATGGTATTTCATCATATGTCTCACTATCATATAAATTCATATACTCTTCAATTTCAAAGCTCCTATTTCTTTTAACATCAAAATCATAAGCTTCTTTTACTTTTAATATTTTGTTTTCTTTATCATAATAAATAATTTCAAAAGCTATTACATCTAATACATCATTTGAATTATTTTTACCTTTAATTATTATTTCTTCATCTTCTTTATTAACTACACATTCAAAAGTAACGTCTTCAATGTGTGATTTATAGTTATAAAATTCATATTCAGCTACACTAATTAATACATCATATCTTTCTGATAACTCTGGGGTCTCATCAAAACAAACATATTGTTTTTCTTTACTTGGTAAAAGATCAATATCACATCTATCTATTTCAACGAGTTTATCTGTTCCATCATAAAATGCAACTTCAACAGATATATCTGAAATATCAAAGTCATTATCATTTCTTATTAAGAAGTTTAATTTTTTTTCTACATCATAAAAACTATTTTCAACAATGATATTTGATTTTGCTACATTTAAATCAATTGACGACTTACTTACATCATTCTCATCATTTAAATCTGTAGAATACATTGTAACTTTACCGTCTTCACCAACTTGAACATACTCATATTCTGTATTCATTTCTACTTCATCATATTCTCTTTCTTTCTCTCTAGATGGTACTGCTGAAAATACAATTACTGAAATTATCATTACTAAAAAGATAAGAATTAAAATTAAATTTGCTTTATCTGATGATGTTTTATCTTTAATAACATCATTATTTTTCTTCTCTTTTACAGTCTCTGCAGCTACTTTAGCCGCTTTACTTGTTTCATAATTTATGTCGTTGTCAAGACTATCAATCTCTTCCATTAACTTTTGACTATCAATCATCTTTCGTACTCCCCCTTATATTAAATTTTACATATAATATTTTTTATTTTCAATAAAATTTACAATAAAAAAGAAGAAATCTAAAAAATAGATTCCTTCTAAAATGATTATATATTATCCATAGCATCTTTTAATTTCTTTGAAATCAATTCATACTCTAGCCTTTGCATTTTTATTATTTTTGAAAAATCATCAGTTGTCAAGTCAGTAACATCAATCTCACCATTATTAACCTTAGCATAAATATCTTTATAATAATCCGCATCAGTTATTCTTTTAACTTCAAAATTCTCTTCAATTTTCTCAAAATGTCGTCTTCTATCCGCTTCTAAAATCCTTATTTTTCTTTTCGTTTTTTCTGTTTCGTCAATATCTAATGTATCAATGTATTCTAATCTTTCCTCAATGGTTTGATTTTTCATAATTTCTTTCAAAGATTTTTTCTCAGGTTCAACAAATTCTATATCTTTAACTAAATTACCTTCTGGAAGAAGTTCATTCTTATTAAAAATACCTTTTATAAAATTAATAATTTTTGAAAGAATAGTCTCTTTATTTTCTTCATTATTCATATCTTTTTTCTCCATAATTATAAATCATCATCCATTCCGGTTCCCTCTTGAGATTCACCTGTTACTTTTGCTAATCTTTCTTTTGCTCTTTTTTCATGTGCCTTTTGAACCTTAATGTGCATATCATAGTTTTTACCTACTTTAGCCCTACCTTCTTCATAATATTTAGCAATTTCTTCTCTCATTTTAGGATATCCTCTTAATGCGATAAAGATTTTTTGATCTGCTAATAATTTCATTTCTTCTTCACTAATTCTATAAGCCCCAGCAACATTCTTTATTAGCATGTCTGGTTCTTTTCCATACTCTAATATTTCAGAAAAATAATATCTTGCAAATCTTACTGTAGGATCCAAGAAACCATCTGCATTTTTACCATTATCTGGATTTATTCCATATGCATTTAAATGTTTTTCTTTATTTACAATAGTATATGCTCTTGGTGTTTCTACTCTTGAATCTTTTGACTGTCCAAACAAATCTACATATGTTCCTGTATAAATATTTATTCCATCTACAGTAAATCCTCTAGAATCATATCTTAAACCATTATTTCTAGTACAACATCCATTTATATCAAATCCTTGTACATCAACATTTCTTCCACTTTTATGAATTCCTCTTGCATTAAATCCTCTTCTATCATACCCATCTCTATCATATCCACTTGGATCGTATAATGTTGGTGGATTAGAATTATCCTCATTATGATAAAAACCATTTTGGTCAAAACCACGATCATCTCTAGTTCTACCAGTACAAAATGCTTCACCAGTATCTTCATCTACATACCAATAATATCCTTCTTTATCAAAATGATTTGGATCATATTCAAGCATTGTAGCTTCCGCTACGTCTTGTCCAGAAATTTGATATCTACTGTAATATATACCATCATCATCAAATCCGTGTTCATCTAGCTCAACTTCTTTTTTTAGTCTTTTACTAATAGTTTCTTCTGCTTTCATATATTTTTGCCACATTTGTTCGTATCTCCACTCACTACGTTCAAATTCCCAAGCGCCAACAAGTAATTCACCATCTCTACCACGAATTTCATCATCATATGCATGCCAAGTATCTCTAATATATTGAGCTGCTTCTAATCTTGCAGGAGCATATTCTTTTCTATATCTAAGTCTATTTGTTCTTATATTGTCAATATTTTCATCAGTCAAACCTTCAAGAGCTTTCATACGTTCCGCTAAAATGCTTTCTCTAATTTTTCTTTCAGAATATGGATTATATTCATATTCATATTCCTCCAATTCATCAATTTCAGGATAAGTATCGAAATATTTATCATCTTTTGATTGTAGTACTTTATAAGTTCTATATTCAGGTTTTCTAGTTTTTCCTTCTGAATTATATCCATTTCGAGCATATCCTTCAAAATCTAGTCCATCCTCTGGATTAAATCTACAATCTGTATCACGGAAGAAGTATCCTCTTTCAGTTTTTCTAAATACTTTTTTAGATTCATCTACGGTGCCATCTTCATTTTTATCCATCTCTCTTGCAACGTATTCTCTTGCTTTAACAAGTTTAAATTTCTCATTAACATCTGTTGCGCCATTTTGCATACCGATATCATCATAACCATTAACATCTTCAATACACTCTCCATCCCAAGTTGCACCTAATTCATTATGCCTACTATTAGTTTTTATTCTTTGACCTGTATAACTATCATATTCCCAATAATATCCGTCAATATCAAAATAGTTTTCATCATATAATCTTCCAGTTATGCGATGTCTATATGATGAATCAAAACCTCTATCATCTGTATACGTGCCATTAGAATGAATACCACTTTTTTTAAATCCATAATCATCATGAGCAATATAATTTCCATTACCGTCATATCCATTAGCATCCCATCCTGTATGTGGATTAATTTTAGAACCTGTAGGAATATATTGTCCTGTTTTCTTATCTAATTCCCACCAAAATCCTTTAGCATCAAATCCACCATTTTCAAATGGTTCAACACCCGTACGAATTGTTTTTTCTTGTTTTTTTACTAGTTCATGGAACTGATTTCTAAATCTAAATAATTTAATAAATCTTCCTTCATACTCAAAACAGTAATGTCCACCATTATCTAGATGTTCTTCGTCATATTTAACATTTGTTCTAACTCTTTCTTTCTTTGAATCCGGTTTTAAAGCCCAATAATATCCATCAATACCAAACCCTCTTTCATTCCATGGTTTGTTAGTTTTTGAATGAATTCCATTTCTATAGAATCCGTTAGTATTAATTTCATTACCTCTTTTAAATCCAAATTTATCTTCTTCTTTTTGTTCTATTCCGTCAACTGGATGTCCAGACACATCTTTTCCATATTCATCATGTTTTCTATTTGTTCTTCTTCTTTTATTATCATTTAATGGATCTTTTTCATCAGCTTCCCAGTAATTACCATGAATATCAAAATAATATGAATCAAATTCTCTATTGGTTTTAGCATGAATTCCATTTCTTCTAAAGCCTCTTTCATTTATTGCATCAGCTCCAAATGAGAAGCCTAATCTATCACGTGTTCCAATTTTAACTAATTCTCCATCAATACCTGGTTCACAATAATATAATTCATGGTTAAAACCATATGGATCAAGTTTTTTACCCGTGTTATGTCTTAAATCTTCATCTTCACCTGTTTGAGTTTTTCTAGTTCCAATTTTTTCCCAATAATTGCCACTAAAATCAAACCCATTTGGATCCCAAGGTTTTTCAGTTCTATAATGTATTCCTTTTCTATCAAATCCTCTATCATTGTATGGTCTTCCAAATCTAAAGCCATATGGATCCTCTTCACCAATTTCAATCCATTCGCCTTCTTCGTTTTTTTCGCAGTATTTACCATATCTATTAAAACCGTATTCATTAACTGGTAGTCCTGTAATCTCTCTTTCTTTTGTTTCTTCATTAAATTTCCAATAAATTCCATTAACATCAAATCCATTTGGATCCCATTTTGTACCAGTCTTATTATGAGTACCATCTGCTCTAAAACCTTCTTCGCTAACTAATTGACCACGTCTTAAACCTTGATCGTTTTTAAAACCTTTTCTTTCCCATTCCCCATCTTCATTTTGTTTCCAGAAATATCCTTCTCTATCGAAATTTCCTAAGTCTAATTTTCTATCTGTTCTTACTCTTTCTCCAGTTACTTTATCTATTTCCCAATAGAAACCGTATGTATCAAAACCATTTGGATCCCAATATTCATTAGTATCTCTATGAATCTCTTGCCTATTAAATCCAAAACTACTGTATTCTTCTTCAAATTTAAATCCTAATGGATCTACTCTGCCTTTTTTAACAAGTTCACCATTTTCTCCATGTTCATAATAAAAACCATCTCTAGCAAATCCATATTCATTAAGTATACTTCCGGATTTAATTCTATGATTCTTAGCACTTTTAATTTTCTTCCAATAAATTTTGTCAATATCAAATCCGTATTCATCCCAATACTCTCCTGTTTTGGAATGTTTTCCATTTCTTAAGAATCCTGCATCGTTTTCTTCTTGTCCTAGTCTAAATCCATATGGATCAACTTTTCCTTTATAAACATACTCACCATTTTCATCTTGTTCATAGTAGTTACCTTCTCTATCAAATCCATACTCATTAATTGTTTTTCCAGTATTATATAATTTTCTTGAACCATCTGGTCTTTCTTTTGATGCCCAATAATATCCTTCAAAATCAAAGTTATTAGGATCTAAGAATATAAGTGTATCTTTATGAACACCATCTCTATCAAAACCAAATTTATTATATAATTCGCCTCTTCTAAATCCTCTTCTATCAAATCCTAATTTATCATAATTTTGACGGTCATAACCATCTTTATCATAACCATCAATATCATATCCTTCTTCATCAAATCTTGTACCAGTAATAACATTAAGATTTACAAAAGCTTTTGGCGCTCTATATCCATCACCAAATTCATCTTTTTCATGCACAAAGCCAAGCTCATCAATTACAGGAATGTATTTTCCATTTTCTTTTAAAATACCACATCTTCTTAATTCAGTAATATCATAATAATTAAAATGATTTCTTACATTTGATTTTGAACTCATAAATGAACGCCTTAAATAATCAAAGACTTTATAAACTTCAACATCTTCAGCATCTAGATATGTCATTTTTAAATCATCGAATATATCACGTGCAACTTCTACTTCAAAGTTTCCTGCTATATATTCTGCAAGAGTTACTTCTTCTTTACTCTTATCAAATTGTTCAAAAGACTCATCTGTAATAGCTAAACCATAACTACTTAAAACTTTAAAAATTCCTACACCATTTCTAATTTTAATTTGGTCTGTTTCTTTATTTCTTAAGACAGTTTTATTAATTTCTTTTTTAGATTCTTCATAAATATCTAAAAACCTTTTTTGTTCTCCAACAACCTCAAATGTCCTTACTCTAAAATCAAATGCCTCATTTTCTACTGATCTATCTGGAAGATCAAGATCAAACAAATTAAAACTCATTCCAAGTTCAATAATCTTTTGAATTTCATATATTTCAGTTGCTGTTAAGTTTGGATTCTCTATACCATTTAAATATTTGCCATATTTCTTTTGAATTTTTCTTAAGAACATAGCTTTATTAACTTCATTCTTTTCATCACTATCAATATCTGGTAATGTTTCATGCCTATTAATCCAATTCACAATTTCTTGTAATCTACTTAAATCAGAAATTGTAGTAGTGTAGTTTACTTCTTTATCCAAATCTCTAGCAATATAATTATTATATACGTCAAAAATGATAGGTATATCTTCTTCTTTTGGTGGATTCTCTGGGTCAATAGCATAAATAACCCTACCAATTTGTTGGAAGTATAAAATATTACTTCCTGAACCAATTGGTCTAAGCATTATCTCACCGCTAATATCATCAACGTGAACACCTTCGTTTAATTTATTAATTGCATATAATAATTTTAATCTATCATCATCAATAGACTCAAAGTTTGCAATTGCTTTTGTATTTGCTTTATCAGAACCAGCTCTATTTGAAAGTAAATATTCAATCATCATTTCTCTATTTACACCTTCAAAATATTTGCTTGTTTCTGCTATTTTCGCTTTAACATATTCTTCTGTAGTACCTTTAAAATCATTTGGTTTTTGTGGAATAAATACTATAAAACGACCATTTTTCTTTTTGTCATCAATATTATCTTTTAAAACTTCATCTATTCCTATAAGTTTATCGTTTTTGCTTAATGCTTGGCCAGCAATTTCATCCATTTGAGATAAATTAAATCTTAATCTATTTAATAATCTTGGATTATCTCCAGTTTTTTCAAGTTCTTTTATAGCATCACTAATTTCTTGATATTCTGGAAGTTCTGTCAAGTTTCTATTAAATGGAACTATTATTGGTTCAACAACAATTTTTCTTTGCATTGCATCAATAAGTGACATTTCAGCAGCATAATACTCTTTACTTATAAGTTCTTCTTGAGAATAACCACCATAAAGTTTTGCCATTTCTTCCATTGTATCAACGCCATCAACATCTCTTACTGGTGTTGCTGTAATACCAAAAATTTGAGCATCTTGCTGTGCATCTAATAATTTATCAATTTGAGTTTTCCATGTTGTTGCACCAGTTCTATGAAGTTCATCAAATACAAAAAAATCTACTTTCTTTGTCATTAATTCTTCATATTTTGATGCAGTTAAACTTTGATAACAACACATATCCAAATGAGGAAATACTGTATGAATAGCATCCATAACATCATCATTATATTGTGTTTTTCTTGGAAGAATTTTTGATTTTATATATTCTGCTTCATTTTCTGAAACATCAGGTTTATTTAATCTAAATAAAAGTTCATTAACACTTGCTGTTGGATTATAAATTTTATTTGCCAGAAATGCCTTTCTTTCTTGTTTATTCATATGAAGCATTTCTTCAATATGTCTCTCATTTAAAACTTCTTTACCAAGTACATATTTTACAATATGTCTTTGTACTTGATTTAAAATCTCTTCTTGAGGTGCAAAATAAACCATATTTTCTTTTTTTCTTCTCATCATTTCTGCCATAGCAACAAACGATTTACCCGCACCAGTTGGTAATTTTACACCAACGAATCTCTTATCTTGTTCATACAATCTAACTGTATTGTCAAGAGCTTCTTGTTGATAATCTCTTAACTTAATAAGTGTTCCTTCTACAACATTATCATTATCCTTAATACCCATTAAAGCATTTAATCTTATTGCAGAAACTCTGTTTTTTAAATTTTCTTTATATTCAAAAATTATTGTTTCCAAATTCTCTTGAGAGACTAATTTTTCAAAACTTTCAAAATTTTTACCAATACCATCATCAAGAACCATATTCACTATATAATTTGGGATATCTTTTTCATCGATATCATTATTATATAGCGCCATATATAATTTTTTAGTATCAACTCCATTTAATAACTCACGAAGTCTTTCTTTAACTTTTGTAATTTTATCACTTCCTGGTGTTAAATGAGTATATACTTTTGTTAAGTCAAGCGCATCAACTATAGTGTCTGTATAATATTCTTTCTCTCCATTTGGATATTTTTTTCCATCTATAAGATTATCAAAATATCCATTTTTAAAGAAATCATAATCTTCAGATAAAACTTTTCTTAACTCATCGTCTGAAAGCGCACTAACAGAATACCAAAGTGCTTCTATTTCAGCAGAAGTGAATAATCTTCTTAAGTTTTGATCTGGTATATCTATATTAACTGATTCTATTAATTTTGATCCCGAATTATTTAATCTACTCACTATATCAGGATTTGTTGCAATAGTAAGCTTAGACGCTGCATCTACAACTTCTTCAGTATCTGGAGTAATTTTAGCTAATATTCTCCAATACTGATTATTTTTTAATTTTGCAATTGCTAATTTTCTTGTAAAATCAATTGCTGCTTTTCCTTTAACATAAGGAATAACTTCTTCTTGATCTACCTTTTTTCTTAACAAATGATATGCATCTTCAATTGGTGTATTATCATCTACTTCTATACTATCAAAGACACCATCAAATTCGTCTATAGTTCCAAGTTCAATTCTATGGATTTTATTACTATATACAATCTTTCCATCAAGCATTCTAAGTTCATAACCTTCTTGAACAGCAAAAAGAAAATCTCTTTTTAATTCTTCAAGCATTTCTTTATCAACTGATGGCATACTCTCAGCTTGTTGTAATAAAGCAAACATTTCCATATTCTCTTTTGAAACTTCAACAACTTCAGCTTTTGGTACTTCTCTATAATGAATCATTTCACTTGAAGAAAACGCTATACCTATTGAAGAAATAAGAGCTGAGTTTGTAGGTTGATTTGGAAGAATACTTCTTAATTTTCCTCTTGTTTCAAGTACAGTTAATTTCGCGATTAATCTGTTATATTCAAATTGTTGTTCCTCTGTTAAATATTGTTTATCTGCAAATCTTCTTTTTACTGATGCTTTGCTTAATCTTGCACTTTTTGAACCAGTATATTTCTCTTGAACATCTTTTACATCTTTATAAGATCTTGTAACAACATCTACCATTTCTTCTGTAGATTCTGATGCATTGATTTGAGATATTAACGCTAAAATTTCTTTATTAGCAACTTCATCTTTTAATAACTCTTCTATTTTAGCTTCTACTTGTCTACCTATCTCCTCTAGCATATACTTTCCAGAAACAACAAGTTGTCCCATATTATCTTTTGGAACTCTAAGCATTACATATCTATCATTTAAATAATCCAAAGATACATTTGTATTTGTTGAAAATGATATACAATTTGTATCTTTATCTCCACGTGAATATTTAATATTATCATAAACTTCTGCAAGTGAAATTTTACTCTCTGCTGTATATCTTACTTCTTGAGATTTTCTTTCTTGTCTTTCACGAGAAGTTCTTAAATATTTTTCATAATCATCATCTAATTCTCTTTCATTGTCTTCATTTAATGTTCTAAATACATAAAAATATTCATCATCTTCTATTACATTAAATGCAGACATGTCAAATAAACCTGTATCAAAAGGTAAACTTACAGCACCTCTATCATAATGAATTGTTTCTTTTGCTGCATTATATCTTTCAAGCAAGCTTTTAGCTGTTGGCACTAATTCTCTAGCAACTTCTGTTCTCAAATAATCTGTATTTAATTTACCAAATCTTGGTAATCTAACTCTATCTAAAGCATCTGCATCTTTTAAAATTGAAAGAATTCTTTGACATGATTCTGTATCTTTTATACCATATGACGCTATTACTTTAGCATCATCTTCATCTTTAACCCCATGACCTTCGCAAAGCGCTTTAATTACATTTACTTCATCATCTGAAAAGTCTGCAAATAATTCACCTCTTAATTTTTCAATTATATCAGCACTTACTTTCCCATGTTTTTCTGTTGGCTTGTCTTTTCTTCCTATGTCATGATATTTTGCCGCTTCTAATAATAGTCTTAATTCTCTTTGACTAAGACCTTCTTTCATTCCAATTGCGCAAGCGATTAAAGCTACTCTTTCATTATGAGAAATTCCGTGTATTTGATCTTCTACAAAAATTTCCCTATTAACATCAGCCATTGCCTCTAAAAATTCATCAAAAAACTCATGTTCTTGGATGTATTCAATAAGCTCTTTTACATCTGTTACGCTTGTATCTCCTTCACTTGCTAAATATGAAATTGTGTCAAATAATTCATTTAAGATATCAGATTCCATTTTTACCCCTATTTTATCGATAATTATACATAATAATTATATCTCATAATACCGTTTTACACTATTTCAATACTATTAAATTTAAATTACATTATGCTAAAGACTAAATTATTTTAACTAATTTTATTTTTTTCTATTGACAAACAGCCTTTTTGCTATTATAATAATACTTGCGTTATGGCGACGTAGCTCAGTTGGCTAGAGCATCCGGTTCATACCCGGCAGGTCGTAAGTTCGAATCTCACCGTCGCTACCAAAATCCAGTAGAAATACTGGATTTTTTTATTGTCAAATAATTTTGAATAATTTTGTAAATGGCTGTAAGAGTTAAGTTACAGCCATTTTTGTTTTTTAACCTTTCTCAAACTTTCTCAAAATTTATCAGTTTATATACCCATCAACATACCCAAAAAATAAAAAAATCAAATTTGGGTATGCGATTTACATACCCAAGTATTGATTTTGGGTATGTAAAAAACGGACATCCCTTTAAGAATGCCCGTTACAAAGATTATTTAATTATTTCATCTTGGGTATGTAAGTCTTCATTTTCTTTAAGTAGCTTAACTGCATTTAGCATATTTTCTTCTAAATAGTATCTATTAACTTTTTCAAGTTCTTTACTTTTGAATGTATCAAAAACAGAAGTATAAGTATTTAAAGTGACTGAAACATCAGTATGTCCCATAAGTTTTTGAACAACAACAGGAGCCATTCCAGATTCTATACAACGAGTACCATAAGTATGTCTTAAACTATGAGTTGTAATATCTTCAATACCAAAATGTCTTTTTAAAAGCCTTTTAAGTTCTGTATTTGCATTTTCTCTATCAGTGTATTGTCTATGTTCTGGCTTAAATAACAGTTTTTCTTCATTATTTATTTGTAAGTCAGCAATTCTCATTTGTTCCATAATAGAATCCATTAAAAAATCTGGTATAGGTAACACTCTTTTTCCAGCATAAGTCTTTGTAGTTTGTCCCATAATTGTATTACCTTTTTCATCTTTGGTTAAAGTTCTTCGAACTCTCAATCTTTTATTTTGTAAATCAATATCAGACATTGTTAATGCTAATACTTCACTTATACGAAGTCCCATAAACATTTGAATTAAATATACATTCTTATATTTGCAATTCGATATATCTTTTGTTAATAAGTAATCAGTAAATAGTTGTTGTTCTTCAAATGTTAAAGCGCGAACTTCTTTATCTAACTTATTGCTTTTGGGCTTTAAAACTCCTATCATTGGATTTCTCATTAAATACCCTCTATCAATAGCAGATTTAAAAGTAGTACCAAGTTGTTGATATAATTTATTAATTGATGAATTACTCAAATATTTATGATAGTTCATAAACTCTTGAACTTCATCCGATGTTATTTCATCAATTCTTTTTGTTCCAATAGGGAATCTTTCGATTTGTTCTATGGTTTGTAAATTTCTCAAATATGTAACTTCTGTTATTTGATTAGTATCTAATTTTAGTTTTTGATTACTTCTCATCATCTCACAAAGAGGAATACCATTATTAGCAATATAAAGTGGGATTTCTTTTTGATACATAATTGTCCTTAAATATTTTTCTGCTTCATCTCTTGTTTTAAAAGTTTTACTTTTTACTATATTGGTGTCAGTTGACACATCA
>JAZSBZ010000035.1:0-14588 GCA_045602645.1 Candidatus Scatovivens sp.
TATTATTTAATATTTTCCATTATTTTCTTTTTTATCCTTTAATTTTCATTTTTATTTGTATTACTTTTATAAATGTGCTATAATATCATTGTTATTTATATTATTTAGGAGTGTAATAACTATGGAAAAAATATCAATAATTGTACCATGCTATAATGAAGAAAAAGCATTACCACTATTTTATGAAGAACTACAAAAAAATATTAAAAGTTTTCCTAAAATAGTAAGTTTTGAATTTCTATTTGTAAATGATGGTTCTAAAGATAATACTTTAAAAATAATAAAAGATTTAGCAGCAAAAGATGATAGAGTAAAATTTATTTCATTCTCTAGAAACTTTGGAAAGGAAGCAGCTATATTCGCCGGACTTGAAAATGCATCAGGAGACTATGTTACTTTAATGGATGCAGATCTTCAAGATCCACCTTCTCTTTTAAAAGAAATGTATGAATCTGTAACTAAAGAGAATTACGATGCTGTTGGAACAAGACGTTCAACAAGAAAAGGTGAACCAATATTAAGAAGTTTCTTTGCTAAATTATTTTATAAATTAATAAACAAAATGACTAGTATAGAAATGGTTGATGGAGCTAGAGATTATGTATTTATGAAAAGATGCGTAGTTGATGCTATCATTTCTTTAAAAGAATATAACAGATATACAAAAGGATTATTTAGCTTCGTTGGATTTAATGTTAAATGGATTGAATATAAAAACATCCAAAGAGTTGCTGGTGAAACAAAATGGTCATTCTGGAAATTAACAAAATACGCATTAGAAGCAATTACAGCATTTTCTACAACACCACTTGTTTTAGCATCAGTAATTGGATTTATATTCTGTATAATTTCATTCTTAATGATTATATTTATAATTGGAAAAACTCTTATGTTTGGTGATCCAGCAATTGGTTGGCCATCACTTGTATGTATTATATTCATGTTAAGTGGTATTCAACTATTCTTCTTAGGAATAATCGGACAATACTTAGCCAAAACATACTTAGAAGTTAAACAAAGACCAATATATATTGTAAAAGATACAAATATCGAATAAACTGTAGCGGCATTTATATGCCGCTCTTTTTTTGGCAAAAAAATGATCCATCTCCATTTAATGTAACAATAAGAGCATCATTAATCTTCATATTAAACTTAGAAACTTCATTTTCTAACCAAACAATATTTTTACCAATCTTATTTAAATTCTCTTTCATTACTCTACCATCTATTATTAAATCATATGCTATTCCCTCATATTTAGTTTTCAAATTAAAATCTTCAGGTTTTAAACTTCTTTTATCAGGTTTTAATACAGTACTAATTTGTCCTGTTGTCTCAAGTATTGCATATTCTATATCTCCTAAACTAAATATGTCTTTTTCTCTTAATCTTTCTTGAAGTTCATTTATAGTTATAGCCTCTTGTTTTAATGCAATCTCATCTATTTTTCCTTTATTAATTAATATACGCGGTTTTCCACATAAAAATTCTCTTATTTTTATACTTTTTAAATTTAATCTAGAAATTATAATATGCATAGCAAGTAAAACACAAACAGGAATAATTCCATAAAAAATAGGAATATTAATATTTGCAATAGGTGCTGAAGCCACATCTGCAATCATTATTGAAATTACAAGTTCAAAAGGTTGCATTTGACTTAATTCTCTTTTCCCCATAAATCTCATTACAATAACTACAATTACATAAATTATTATTGTTCTTATAAATACTGTATACATTTTATTCTCCACATAACAAATTTTATATGAATATTTTTTGCAAAATAATATCAAAATATACTTGTATATTTAATTTATTAAAATTAAATTTATTCTTATTTTAAGTAAGGAGGTTAAAATGGAAAACAATAATTCAAATACTCAGTCTTCTACAAGCACATCTATGGGAACATTTGGACAAATAATAGGAAGATTTGTAGTTGCTGCAATTATTTTAGGTATAACTGCTTTCTTTACTCCCGGTTTTTCTATTAATAATATTTGGGCGTTAGGATTATCAGCTATAGTTTTAACAGTTATGGATTATCTAATTATAAAATTCACAGGTCTTCATGCGATGGCATTTGGTAAAGGTTTTGTTGGATTTATGCTAGCTGTTATTACTTTATATGCAACACAATTTTTTGTATCTGGATATACAATATCTTGGATGGCAGCAATTATTGGAGCTTTAATTTACGGTATTATAGATTATATAATGCCAGGTGAACAAAGCATGTAAAAAAAAGAGGGTTTTAAAAACCCTCTTTAATCTTATACTTATATTAAGTTATCTCTACATCTTTCACATAGTGTTGGATGTTCTGCACTTTCACCAACTGTTGTTGAATACATCCAGCATCTTTCACATTTTTCACCTTCTGCTCTTTCAACTTTAACACCTATAGCTACTTCTGCATCTTCATTTCTTCTATTTTCTTTAACAGATACTGCAGATACCATCAATATTTCTTTTAATAGATCTTCTTTTCCTGTTAAGAAATCATATTCATCACCTTCAGCAAATAATGTAACTTGTGCTTCTTGTGATAAACCTATTTCTTTATTTGCTCTTGCAACTTCAAGTTTTTTAGCAACTTCATCTTTTACTCTTATTAATCTTGCCCATTTTGCAGTTAAAGCTTCATCATCATATTTTGGATTTACTTCTGGATAACTTTCTAGCATAACGCTTTCTGTATTTTCTCCATCTTTATGTGCCATATATGACCAGATTTCTTCTGCAGTAAAGCATGTCATTGGAGCTAAGATTCTTACTAAGCTTGATAATATTTCATGCATAACAGTTTGAGCTGCTCTTCTTTCAACAGAATCTGGTTTTGATGTATATAATCTATCTTTTATGATATCTAAATAAAATTGACTCATATCAACAACACAAAATTGGTTTATTGCTTGATAAGCTTCATGGAATTCATATGTGTCATATGCTTTTGTACATGTAGCAATTAATTTATTTAATCTTGTTAATGCCCATTTATCTATTTCTTGTAAATCTTCATATGCAACTGGATTATTTACATCAAAATCTGATGTGTTTCCAAGAATATATCTTGCTGTATTTCTTATTTTTCTATAAACTTCTGTAACTTGTTTTATGATGTTTTTAGAAACACTAACATCTGATTTATAATCTGATGCTAATACCCAAAGTCTTAATACGTCAGCACCTGATTCTTTTATAATTTCTTGTGGTGCAACAACATTTCCTATAGATTTTGACATCTTTCTTCCTTGTTCATCAACTGTATAACCATGTGTTAAAACTTCTTTATATGGAGCTTTACCTTTTACAGCAACTGATGTTAAAAGTGAAGATTGAAACCATCCTCTATATTGATCACTACCTTCTAAGTACATATCAGCTTCTGGAAGTCCACGTTCTGCAAGAACTGATTCATGTGTAGAACCAGAATCAAACCAAACGTCCATTATGTCTGTACCTTTTCTAAATTCTGTACATCCACATTCACATTTTGCACCTTTTGGCATTAATTCTTCTTCTGGAAGACCAAACCATGCATTTGTTCCTTGTTCTTTAACTATTCCTTGAACTTTATCTAAACTTTCTGGTGTAACATATTCTTTTTCGCAATCTTTACAATAGAATACAGGAATTGGAACTCCCCATGTTCTTTGACGAGAAATACACCAGTCGTTTCTCTCTTCTATCATTTTAGAGATTCTTTCTTCTCCCCAAGCTGGATACCATTTAACATTTTTAATAGCATCTAAACTTTCTTTTCTAAATCCATCAACAGACGCAAACCATTGACTTGTTGCTCTGAAGATAACTGGTTTTTTACATCTCCAGCAGTGTGGATAAGAGTGATTTACAACTTCACTTGCAAGAAGTAAATTGTTTTCTTCTAACCATTTGATAATTTCTTTATCAGATTTTGCATAATACATATCTTTAAATGGTCCAGCACCTTCTCCTCTTTGAACACCTTTAGAGTCAACTGTAACTATTATTTCACTATTATGTTTTAAACCTAATAAATAGTCTTCTTTACCATAACTTGGTGCACAGTGTACACAACCAGAACCTGTTCCAAGTTCAACATTTACAGAATCTTCTGTACCTGTAACAACAGTTGAAGTTCTATCTAAGAATGGGTGTTTACATACTATTCCTGCCAAAGCTTTACCTTTAAATTTTTCTTCAACAGTATATTCTTCAATTCCTGCTTTTTTCATTACTTCTTCAACTAAGTCTTTAGCGAAAATTAATCTTTCTTCTCCTACTTTAACAACCGCATAATCAAAATCTTCTCCAACGGCTATCATAGTATTTCCAGGTAATGTCCATGGAGTTGTTGTCCAGATAACTACATAGCAATTATCTCTTTGAACTAAGCCTTTTCCATCTACAACTGGGAATTTAACATATGCTGTATTAGAATTAATATCTTTATATTCAATTTCAGCTTCTGCAAGAGCTGTTTCACAATCAGTACACCAATATACTGGTTTTAATCCTTTATAGATATATCCTTTTTTATACATATCAGCAAATACACCAACTTGTTTTGCTTCCATTTGTGGTTGATATGTGATATAAGGATTCTCCCAATCACCAAGAACACCTAAACGTTTGAATCCTTCTGTTTGTTTATCTTTATAATCCATTGTAAATTGTTTACATGTATCTCTAAATGTATTTACTGGAATTTCATCACGATTTAAACCTAATTTTTCAATAGCTTTTTTCTCTGTTGGCATACCATGTGTATCATATCCTGGTATAAATGGAGTATAAAATCCTTTTAAGTTTTTATATCTAACTATTGTATCTTTTAATACTTTGTTTAAAGCGTGACCAATATGGATCTCACCATTTGCATATGGAGGTCCATCATGTAAAACAAATGGAGTTTTTCCTTCATTTTTCTTTAACATTTTTTCATATAAACCGTTATTAAATACTCTTGCTTGTATTTTTGGTTCATTCTCTGGTAGACTTGCTCTCATCGGGAAGTCTGTTTTAGGTAAATTTAAAGTTTTACCATAATCCTTTTTCTCTTCGCACATATTAATTCTCCTTTTTTATATATAAATTTTAATTATTTTAAACATTAATATATTTAATTTTATTACCTGATTTTAAAATATAATTCTCAAGTTCAGCAGGTGTAAGTAAAATTGTTGCAGTATTTACACATGGATGAACTCCTAATAAAGCCTCATTTTTTAATTCTTCATCTAAAATTACTTCTACTTCATTTGCTTCATCATTGATTACAGCAAGTGGTGTAACAGCACCTGGTGTTAATTTTAAATACTTCATTAATCTTTCTTCTGAAGCAAAGCTCAATTTAGTACTTCCTATTTTGGTAGTAACTTCAGCTAAAGGTACTCTTTTTTCTTCGGGAACTACAATAAGAAAATGTCTTTTTCCTTTTTGATCTCTTACAAATAAGTTTTTGCAAATCTTAGCCCCTTCAAAAATATTTCCTAAATTGTCCATATCTTCAATTGTATAAACGGGGGTATGTTCTACTTCCTTAAATGCAATGTTTAATTCTTGTAATTTGTTTAAAACTGTTTCTTTCATATATACCTCCTTTTAATTTAAAAATAAAAACAAAAAATCGTCTCATCCTTAAAAGGACGAAACGATCTATTTCGCGGTACCACCTAATATTAACTAATTTCTTAGTCATCTTTATTCCTTTTAACGCAAGGCAATGCGAATTATTCTACTAATATTTCGAATAATCAACTCTAAGGTGATAATAAATAACTTATTATCCTGTTAACTCTCACCAAATGTTAACTCTCTGTAAGGTTTTACATTATTTACCGTGTCCTTTTCTTCGTTTTTACTTTCATATTTAACAATATTATAATACCATCATTTACATAACCTTGTCAATAAAATAATAATATTTTATCTAAAAATCCTGTTCCATTACATTCTCCTACCCTTATATTTCATCTTTTTTATAGCTTTTTCAACCTCATTGTGTTATAATTATGTTAACTATAACTTTTAAAGCCGTTAGTAAACTTACTTGGCAAGAAAAGCTATAGAGTACATTGAAATCCGAATATCATATATCTTAAGGAGGGATTATCCATGAAGAAACTTTTTGAGTTACTCTTCACACACGACGTGGCTAAAATGCCTGAAGACATGCGTCGCAAAAAAAATGTCATTCTGGTGACCACTATCGCTAGTACGATTATCCTTGACGTTTTGAGCTTCTCCATCAAAGGAGCACAAATTGCGCTTGCAAGTGGACTTAATTATGTAGCACTTGTGCTCATGATTTGCTACTTTATTCGCCAAGTCTTACGGAGTACCGTACACACCTACACCGACGCACTCAAGAATCAGTTCAACATGCAAAGTGACACTTACATCACCACAAGCATTAGTGAAATCTCCAACGCAGTAAGAGGAAAAGTTTTCCATAAAAAAGAAGACCATTCTCTTATCATGACCAATGCAGAAGTAATTCACAATCTCAAAGAATTCGTAAATTACATCTGGACATTTTGGCAGAATTTCCCAATTGTTATTGCAAACTCTTTAATGGCATTAGCAATGTCAATTGCAATCTTGCTTACTGAGTTTTTGCAAACTGGTGATCTCAAGCTCACACTTAGCCTCTCTGCAGTATTACTCGGCTGTATCATTTTGTTTGGTATCTTATACAAAGTTCGTCTTGGTGTAAGAAACAAGTTCCGTGAAAATCACAGAAAGCTTCGCAAAGAAAATGAAGTCTTGATGAACGATGTCAAAAACATCGAACCTCTCATCAAAGACGAATTCTCCTATCGAGTTACTCTTGTGGTTGATAACTTGAAAAACAAACGTGGTTTGGAGAAAAAAGAAATCTTTAAGCTCAACTCTCTTCATGTATTGAGAACCATCGTTCTTGCAGTTTTTATGGTGTCCATCATCATTTTCAAACTTGCATACGCAGGTGGTATCGATAATCTTACGATTGTTGTACTTACTGATATCATTGCTATTTCCACAGTTTATTCAAACATCTTGGATAAAGTTGGCTCTATCTTGGATAACTTCGAGACTCTCACTAATACAATTAAGGATGCTGAACGAGTTAAAACAGATGTAGACAATATCATGGGTGTCTATAACGTGGAAAAGTCAACCAAATACGCTCCTAGCGTAGATATCTCTCAAATCACCGTTGAACCTTTCGAGTTTTCTTATCCTGGACAGATGACTCTCTACACACTTAGAAATACCACACCGTTCATTCTTGAACATGGTAAATCTTATCTTGTGCATGGTCATACTGGTTGTGGTAAATCCACATTTATGCACCTTTTGATTGGTAAAATTCGAATGAATACTACTCCAATCTCGTATGGTAATGCAACCCAGGAAGCTTATCTTGCATCCATCATGCATGAAAGCAACGGTAGACTTGGAACCAACACTGTACTTCAGGAACTCATCTTCAGTAGTGATGTAACAAAATTCGATAGAAATCGCATGATTGATATTCTTCACGGAACTCGTATCTATGAAGATGTAATGCGAAACATCGGATTAACCATACCTAATGATGACAAGGTTTTGAAGTATCTCAATGAAACAACCATCGAACAATACTCTTCTGGTCAGAAACAACGTCTCGCAATTGTTAAAGTTCTCTACAACCTTAGTGATCAGCACCAGATTGTTGTATTCGATGAAGCGACAAATGCTCTTGATGACAACACTGCGCTATCCGTCCTTAAGTATATGGCAGACTACTGTCAAAAGGATAAAGAGCGTATTGTTCTCTTTGTTTCCCACCAGGTAGATCTTACCAAAGCTCTTACCGATGGAAACATTACCTTTGTCAGCGATCATTTCCCGATTTACGACATCAAGACAGAAGTCTAACCACGGATACAAAAAAACTCCCCTCTCACATGCAGCTTTGCAAGTGAGAGGGGCTTTTCATTTATTTAATATTTTTTATAATTCCTTTTGCCGCTTTTTTTCCTGCAGCTAAAGCTCTACAAACAGTAGCTTTACTTTCAGTAACATCGCCTCCAGCGTATACATTTTCAATATTAGTTCTACCATCTTCATTAATTTCGATGTATCCCCAATCATCAAGTTTAACACCTTCTGTTTCTAAAAGATTCTTATTTGGTTTTAAACCTATAGCAAAAACAACGGTATTTGCTTCTTCTATAAATTCATCACCTGTTTTACTGTCTACAGCTTTTCCATCAACAATTTCTGTTCTTACACAATTTACAGAAACCATTTTACCATCTTCATAATTAGCAGAAGCAACTCTTACAAGTTCGTTAAATATTACTCCATCTTCTAAAGCTTCATCAAGTTCAACTTCTCTTGCTGGCATATGAGCTCTATCTCTTCTATATAAGATTTTAACTTCTTTTGCCCCCATTTTAACTGCAGCTCTTGCTGAGTCCATAGCAACATTTCCACCACCAATTACTACAACAGTTCCTAAATCTTTTATATATTTATTTTCATTATATGCTTTTAAGAAATCATCTGATTTATAAATACCTTCTGCACAATCTTCATTTAATGTATATACAGTAGATTTTTGAGCACCAATTCCTAAAAATACTGCATCATATTTATTAGAAATTTCTTCTAATGAAAAATTTTTTCCTAGTTCTTGATTTGTATAAGTTTTTAATCCTAATTTTTTTAATTTTTCAAATATAGCTTGTACTTTATCTTTAGATAATCTAAAATCTGGAATACCATAAACTAATATACCACCAAGTAAACTATCTTTTTCATACATTTCTACTTCAAAACCATTTTTTAATAATTCATATGAAACAATTATTCCAGCAGGACCAGAGCCAATAACAGCTACTTTCTTTCCATTTAATTCTTTCTTTATAATTTCATATTCATAATTATTCTCTATTGCCCATTCATTAACAAATTTTTCAAGTTCACCAATATGTGTTGCTTCAGTTTTTACCGCCCTTACACAACTACCTTCACATTGTTCTTCTTGTGGGCACACTAAACTACATACATATGAACAAATATTATTTTCTTGTAAAATATTATATGCTTCTTTTATATTATCATTTTTTATTTGTTCAATAAATTCTGGTATTTCCGTTTGAATTGGACAACCTTTTATAGCACAAGGCTTAGTTTTACAATTCAAACAATAATCTGCTTTTTCTTTTATTTGTTCCATTTTATTTTCCTTTTTCTTAATCTACTTCCTTAACTTCAACAACTTCTTTAACTGTATTTATTGTCATTATTCTAGACATAATATAATTTGTTTCAATTTTCTCTCTGTATTTACCTTCAATTTTAATATAATTAACACCTTTATTATCAAATACTTTCATTTTAACAATTTCAACTTCATTACCAGTTAAAATGTTTTTAACTTCATCAATTATATCTTTTGGATTTTCACATACAATTTCTAAATCTAAAAAATTAAAACGTTCTAATTTATCAGATAAAACATGTGAATATGAAAGAACACAATATATAACAAATGTAGCAATAATTGCTGATAAATAATATCCAGCTCCAACTAATAAACCAACACATGTTACAGCAAGTAATGCTGCGGCTGTTGTTAATCCTTTTACATTAAATCCATCTCTTAAAATTGTACCTGCACCTAAGAAACCGATACCAGATAATAATTGAGCTGGAATTCTTGTTGGATCAGCACCAATATCTTCAAATAATCTATTACCACATTCCATTACTAAAACTGAACTTATTGCAACTAATATATAAGTTCTAAAACCAGCAGGTTTTTTCCATGATTCTCTTTCATATCCAATTATTCCTGCTAAAATTGTTATTAAAATAACTTTGAAAAGTGTTTGAAATTCATTAATTTCCATTAAATTGAGAAAACCATCTACTATCACGTCCATAATATTACCTCCATTTTACTTTTGTACCTAAGAGGATTCTATCATTTTTTTAGTAGATTCTCAAGAAATTTTTATAATTTATACTAACAAGTCACAATTATTTTTTCTTACAATTATTTTTCTTATTTTCAGTAATTTTTGCAAGTCTTTCACTATTTTCTTTTTGGTTTTCTAAAGAAAGCCATTTAAATTCTGTACATACATCCTCACCATATTTAGTTATATTTTCATCTTTATCTTTCATAACAAACTCCTTTTAAATTATTATTAATAAAAAAAGAAAAAATTATACAAAAAAGCTCTCCATAAGGAGAGCTAAATAATTATAAACTAGCGACAGCTTCTTCAATTCTGTCTTCAGAATTTTTCATTGCATTTAATGTTTTTTCGAAAAGAACGTCAAGTTCCCATCCTAAAATTTCAGCACCTTTAATAATTGTATCTCTTGAACATCCTGCTGCAAATTTTTTATCTTTAAATTTTTTCTTTAAACTTGATACTTCCATATCTTTAGTGCTTTTTGATGGTCTCATTTTAGCTGCAGCCCAAATAAGACCTGTAAGTTCATCAACTGCAAATAATATCTTTTCCATTTCTAAAACTGGTTCAACATCTGAGCAACTACCATAAGCATGACTACAAATTGCGTGAACCATATTCTCTGATGCATCTATTTCTTTTAATAATTCTGGTGCTTTTTTACAATGTTCTTCTGGATATTTTTCATAATCTACATCATGTAATAAACCAACTATTCCCCAGAATTTTTCATCTTCACCATTTTCTTTTGCGAATTCCATCATAACATTCTCAACTGTAACAGCATGTCTAATATGAAATTCTTCTTCATTATATTTTTTTAATAAATTATATGCTACTTCTCTTTCCATATCTAACCTCCACTTAACTTATGTTTTATAGTTTATCATATTCAATTTTAATTTACAACAAAAACAAAAAGACTAGCACCGAAGTGCTAGCCTTTTGTCTAGATGCAAATTTGCACTAGTTAACCAGTTTTACTCATCAGGGTAAATTGATTCCCTCACAGGTAATCCCTTAATGCCTTTGATGGCCTCGGCGATGGACCATGCGGCCTCATCAAGAATCTTCCAGATTTCATCACTTCCATCATCAAAGCGCCAGAGCTCCAAAAATGCGTTACGCATAAAGTCGTTCTTGGTCTTTCCGATAGAGTCTTTATTTACCTTGAGAATTGCGAGTGCATGGAAATACCTTGCGTAGTGATCCGCATCCATCTTCTGCTTGTAGGGTTTGTAGTTTTCCCCAATAATCACTTCTGTGATAGCAGAAATTACTTCCTGGCGGATTGCACGAAGCTCAGGCTTACCGCGCCACTTGTATCCCCATGTTTCATAGCAGCAGTTTTCTCCAAAAAAATCCTGCGAGACGGGACCTTTTTTATCAATCGCCATCTGCAAAACTTTCAGGTCATTGAAGTAGTGACCGCTGCCAATCATCCGGATGATTCTATCCATGTCTTTCTGAGCAATGATAGTGTCAGCCATTAGTTGTCAACCTCCATTTCTGGTTTTTATTAGAATCAATTATAATTATACCACATTATGTTAAGTTGGTCAATTTAAAAGGCCTATACCATATGTATAGACCTAACTTTTCTTATAATTTCTTTTCATGACAATAAAATAGTATATCAAATTCTTCTTTTTCTCCACAAATTGTATATCCTAAAGTTTTATATAATTTTAATGCTTTTGTGTTAGTTTTTCCAGCAGTTAAAACTATATAATCAACTCCTTGTTTTCTAAAGTCTTCTTCAATATACTTTATTAACATTTTCGCAATACCTTGTTTTTGATATTCTATTTTTACAGCAACTCTCGCAATATCTCTTGGATTATTCATTTTATTTTTATAACATTCCATCTTAAATAATTCATCATCTTTTCCGGCATGTGCTACTGCAATAATAACATTATTATCAGTGACGACATAAAGAGAGTCTTCACTAATATCATTTTTTACAACGTTAAGTGAAGGATAATATTCATCCCATAAACATCCTTCATAACCTATTAGTGATTTATAAATGTTTAATACTTCTTCTGCCTCATTTAATCTCGCTTTTCTAATATTCAATTTTATCACCTCTATTTATTTTGTTTTGCAAAATACGTTTTAGTTGCTTTAACAAACTCTTCTTCAAATTTCATAATAGCAACTTTACTAATTTCTTTAAACGGTAATATCATATCAAATGCATGAAAACAATTGGTATAAACATCAACACTTGCTTCAACACCTGCTTTATTTAGGTTTTCTATAAATGTAACTGTTTCTTTATAAAAAGGTTCTAAATCACCTACAAAAGTATATGCTGGTGGAAGATTTGAATAATCAATTTGTCTTGATGGTGAAGCATATGGTGGTACTTCTTTTCCATATAACTCTCCTAAATACATCCTCCATGCTCTATGATTTTTCTTTGTATTCCATATAGGTGCAGTATTATTTCTTGAAGTCTCTGTATCATCTGAATCTAGCATTGGATAAAGTGGCATTTGAAATGCAATATTTATTTCCCCTTTATCTCTTGCATACATACAAAGTCCTGCAGTTAAACCTCCCCCTGCACTTTCCCCTCCAACCATAATTTGATCTGGATTATAATCTAATTCTTTTTCATGTTCTTTTAAATATTTTAATGCAGAATATGCATCTTCTAATGCTGCTGGATATGGCATCTCTTTTGAAAGTCTATATTCCGGTGTAACAACTACTGCACCATATTTTTTTACCAAATCAATAGCTCTTGTTATAAAAAACATTCTTGCAGTTCCTTGCATATATCCACCACCGTGAAGCCATAACACTCCTGGTGTTTCTTCTTTTGACTTAGCATTTAAAATAGGTCTTGCAATTAAAATTTCAATATCTCTACCAGTTGACTCAATCCATTCAGATTCAAGTATTAAATATTTATCCCTATATATTACTTTTGGTTCTTTATTTACCATAATAATCACCTCATAATTACTACCCTAATTTATCTCCATTTTCAACATCCATATCTGGTTTAATTAAAACCACTCCACCTTCTGAATAAGTTCCAAGAACTAAAACTTCTGACATAAAATCTGCAATCTGTCTTGGTGGAAAATTAACAACACCTAAAACTTGTTTTCCTATTAAATCCTCTGGCTTGTACTTTTCTGTAATTTGAGCAGATGATCTTTTTATTCCAATCTCTTTACCAAAATCTACTTTTAATTTATATGCTGGTCTTCTTGCCTTTTCAAAAACTTCAGCTTCAATTATTGTTCCTACTCTAATATCTAATTTCATAAAATCATCAAATGTTGCCATAATTTTTTCTCCCTTGTAATTTTTTAATTATTTGTTTTCTTTTATGATATTCTCTCAAATACATTTTTCTTAAACTAGCTTTTCTTTTTTCAAATGCTATACTATTACTTAATACTGTAATTACTCTCATTATTAATACTATATAAAGTCCTGTTGCAATATTATAAACTGCCCAAAATGTATTTGCTATAATATTACCTATTCTAATTTTTTGTGTATCATTATAAAACCATAAGTACCAGCATGTATAACATGGTATTAATACTGATAATATTTGAAATCCATTTTCAATTGTAAATAAACCAATTAATAATTGAATTATTATCGCTGCATATGGTATTAAATTAGTTTTAAATTTATCTTTGTAAATATAGATAAATGATCTAACGGTAATTACTATATAAATAAGTGTAGTTGTAATATCATTATTAAAATAATACATAAAAAGCTGAGATAAATTAAGTAAAAATGTTGCTATGTAAATTCTCTTTTTCTTTTCAGTAAATGATATATAAATATTTACAATTACTGTAATTATTTGCATTATATCAACCATTATTTTCTCCTAAGTACTTAAACGATTTCATAACTCCATCCAGGTTGCCAAGCTTTTGTCTTTCTCCAATCAGTTTCTATTGCTTCTTCCCATGTTTTTCCTTTTGTTATAACTTCAAGTGCGAGTTGTGGAGCTTTATGTGCTACTATCGCAATATGCTTTCCATCATAATTTTCTAAAACATATTTGCAAAAGTCTCTTATTCTATTTTCTACATCTATTAATGATTCTCCCTCAGGAAATACCTCATTAATATGATTCTCATATATAACTAAAGAATTGCTTTCTCCATCTAATTTTCCATAATTGCATTCTCTTAATCTAGAATCTATAATTACTTCTTTCTTATTTTCAAATACATATCTAGTTGAGTCTATTGCTCTTTTTAGATCAGAACAAAATACAATATCTATTTCATCACGATTAAATTTATCTCTCAGTGCAATTGCTTGACTAATACCTTTTTCTGAAAGTTCTCCTGGCTTCCAACCAGATGCTTTCTTTTGTTCATTATCAAGTGTTGTTCCATGTACAAAATAAGATACTTTAACGCTCATTTTTTTCTTTTCCTTTACTACAATTCTATCATATTTCAATTATAATATTTGCTATAAATATTAGTCAACAAATTAAAATAAAATTTAATAATATTAAAACTTTTCTATTGACAAAGAGCTCTTATTTGTGCTAATATAAATATTGTCAGTAGTGACACGCGGCAGTGGCGGAACTGGCAGACGCGCTAGACTTAGGATCTAGTGGGAGACCGTGGG
>JAZSBZ010000036.1:0-11034 GCA_045602645.1 Candidatus Scatovivens sp.
TTTAAGTTATAAGTTAATATTAAATTTTCCATATTATCTATACCCTCTCCATTCATATCTCTCTGTTTTATTTTCATCTACTTCTGAATCAGTTATATCATCATAACGTTTTCCTGATAATGTTAACTTTTCTTCTTGTGAAAAATACCTATCATAGAAAAATAATTTGTCTTCTATTTTATCAAATACTAAATCTAAAAAGCACGCAAGCTTTTCTTCAGCATTATTTGAATTTAAAAATTTATCAAAAACATCCTTCTTATATTCAGGATTTTCAGATAACATTTTAGATACTTGTACTATTCTAGCATATAAATTAGCTGTATTTTGTATTTCAACAGGATCTATACTACCATTTGGAATTCTAAATTCTATAGTATTTTGCTTTCCTTCTGCTATACATTGTAAGTTCATTGATTTAGTTCTACCAGAACTTGAATATCCTTGAATGTATTTCCTAGTATAGTCATCAGCTACTTTAACAACATCTGCTCGTGAATTAATTTTTATAGTATCATTTTTAAACATTTCATCTATAATCGGTTTAACTGGAGAAGCTTGATAAAGAACTTCTTTTCTTAAAGGTTCCCCTGATTGAGAACTCATTTTATATATAAATTCTTCAGCATTTTGCCAAATTTTAAATAAATTTTTCCATGCATTTTCATCACTACCCAAATAATCTGAACCAATATGAATATGACCACCACAAGAAGAATCTATTTTTGCACCTAATGATTTTAAAGTATTACATACTTCTTCTAAACTTTGCCAATCCTTTTCTTTATCATAAAGCACTGGTGATATTAATTCTAAGCCCTCTGGCACTGTACCATCATAATCTATTTTCCATCTTCCAAAGCCTTCTGATAAATTTTGTTTTGATTTTAAAGTACTATATAAATCTTTATCTTCTCGTATTCTTTTAGCAAGATCTGCAGATAATCCTTGTGCTTCAATTTCAAATCCCATTGAAATCTTCTTATCTAATCCTAAATCTAATTTATATCCATTTTCATTTTGAGTTTTTATCGCGTCTCTTAATTCTTTCCTTTTATCTTGTGGCAGCTTATAAAGCATTCTTTCAACATTTTCATATGTCGCATTTGTTTTAGGTTTTTCTCTACATTCTGTAAGTGCAGATAATACATTTGCTATTTCTCTTTTTTTAGCAACCACATTTACTTTTAAAACTTGTCTTTGAAGATTATCTGGAAGACTTGAAAAAGCTTTTAACGCAGCACTATTACCTTTAATATTTCTTACAAAAAAGATATCTTCAATGTCGTATCCTCTTTCAATAATATCATCTAAATTTTCTTCAAAAAGTTGCAATTCTTTTTCTGTGATTTTAGATAAATTAAAACCTCTTAACATAGATTTCAATCTTTCTAAAAGTTTATCGTCTAAAGTTTTAAATCTATCTTTCATAATTGCTTTTATTACAAGTATACTCTTATCTTTAGTTTCAACGTTACCTTGAAAAGCATATGCTTCTCTCATGTTTTCTTTAGATAATCTATCAAGTACCGGTTGGCTTAACTGAACAATTCTATGAGTTATATCCGTTTCTGCAAAAGATTCTTCTAAAACCATATGATCAACTTTACCTACTACTTGTTCACTAATTTCAGCATTTATTAATATGTTTGCCCTTGCTAAATCAACATCTAAATCAAATTTTGAAAACCTATCATATGCTCTTACTATTATATTAAAAATATCTTCCTCAGAAATCGCACCCGACTCTACTAATTCCTTATACTTCGGTGCATTTTTTATAACTTTATAAGTTGTTTCTCTTCTTACATTCGTATAACTTGTTAAATATATTAAAAAGTCAGTTACATCTTTATTACTACTTAATCCAAAATATGTTCTAAAATTTTCAAAATTTTCACAAATATTTTTAAACTCAATTGCATTTGCTACTCTTTTATATCTTTCTTCTAAAGGTCTATTAAAGGATTCATATCTTATCAGATTAAAGTCTTTAAGAGCATGTCTATAATGCTCAAAATTATAGAAAACATGCTCTTCTGTATAAAAATTCAATATATATTCAAACTTTTTTCTTTCTTCGTTATTTAAATCATCTAATAACTCTTCAAAAGACTTTTTATCCATTTTATTCCTTACTTTAAATTAAATTATTTATTATCTTTTGCATCAGCTTCTAGTAAACTATCTATTAAGCCACAACATTCTCTTCCTTCACCACAATATCTATCAGTAACACATGTTGGACCAAGTCCTAAACCAATAAGTGGTGCTACTTCTTTTACTTGTTTTGCAATCTCTTTAGCAATATATCTAATTTGCCATTGAGCTTTATTACAACAACGTAATCTACATACCCATTGAGTATTTCTAGCATTCATTGTAGTCATAACATTAACCATTTGATTTCCTAAATAGAAGTAAATTAAATCTTCTTCCATTACACCAGCTTTTCTAAATTCATTATAAACTTCAATATTTTTCTTAACTGCTTCTTCATATTTTTCATTAAATGCTACTTTAATTTTCTCTGGTGTTACATAGTTATTTAAATCCCACATTGGTGTAAACTCAGGTACTAAAAGTGCATGCATTCTATGTCTTGTTAAGTGTGTTAATATTGATAAAGAAATTGGAATTTGGAAACTAAATGAAACTTGTTCAAGTTCTCTTCTTTCTTCCTTATGTAAGATGTTTTGCATTAATTTTACTTTAGCATCTTTATCTTTTTTAACCATTTCTTTCAAAATTTCTTTTGCTTGCTCATTTGAGCATTGATAATGATACATGATTGAACTTTCTAAAACAACATCATCTGCATTTGGTGTATAACTAATCATTGTAGCTTTATCTACAATTTTAATATCTGGTCTTTTTACCATTGATTCTAAATATTCAAATTGGCTACCACTATTTTCTTCTAAATCTTTAATTGTAGAAACTAAATATGGTACTTTTTCTTTACAAATAGCATATAGTTTTTTACCTAATTCTTTTAGTTCTGTTATTTTACTTAATGGTCCAAACCTAAATGCAACAATCATTTTTTCAAGTTCTCTAGCATTTAATCCCATTATAATATTACTATGGAAACAATATGGAAGTATAAATCTTGCATCTTCTACATTTATTCCACCATCAACAAAATCTCCGTATGTATTAAATAACATTTTGCTATGTTTAACAAATTTTTCTTTTAATGTTTCATTATCTTTATGTTCTTTTCCATCTTTATCTCTAAATTCTGGTACATAAAAACCTGCTGTTCTAAAATCAACTTCTCTTCTTGATTTAATAGTAAATGATGTTAATCTATATCCAATGATCGTTTGTTCAACTATCGGAGTTACATCATTTAATGCAAACACTAAATAATCATGTTCAATGATTGATTTGTGTCCCATTTTAATTATTCTTTTAATTAATTTTAAATTATTCTCATAATCATCACAGCTATCAATAACTTCAAATACATTTCCAGGAAATCTTGAAAGTTTACCTGCAGCTGCAACTTTTTTTATTCTTATGTCTAATTCGCTCTCTGAGCACCCACCTATTAATTCAATTTTCATTTCTTTAGTCCTTTCATTTTAGAATCTACATTTTTTATATCATACTTTTAATCAATCTTCAATTTAAAAAGAGTAAAATTTGACATTTTTTTACTTTTTTCAAAATTACCCTTGCAAAAACAAATTAATCGTATTATTATAATTCTAGAAATTTTTAGAAAGGATGATATGCATGAAAAAGACACGGAACTTGTTTGCAGTAACTGGCTTGCCAGATGATGTAAATTTCGTTCTCGAAGCGCTTCAGTTCAAGGGAATGGTTACCGTTCCTTATGGCACCGCCGTAACTGGCGATGACATTGAAAACGCATTTCGGTTCAATCGTAGCATCATGTTTTCTGCAACAGACTACACGGGCGTTATGCCTAAATCCGCATACACGATTGACGTCGTGTCCGACAATGCTCAAGGTTCTTCTACTAAGTATACAATTTGTAGAACCGACTATGAAGATGTCATTAAGCAGTTCGTAAGAATTACTGAAGACACTCAGTCTGATGTTGGTGACCACAAATCCAATACTTCCAAAGGAGGAACTGAAGGCCCATCCGTGCGAGACTGCGCTTACTGTAAGTACCTCAAAGGTGACACAGAAAGCGTAGAAAGCAATGAGCGTACCCTTTATCGTAGTGAAAACTTCTTCGTTATTCCTACGGTAGGCCAGTTCATCAACGGCTATTTGCTCATTATCCCGTATAAGCATGTGATGTCCAACGGTGAACTCGATCACGAAGTTCTTGCTGAATTCAATGATGTCCTCGCTGACATTATCGAAATCTTGCAGCTTTCGTATCCTGATTCCAATGGATTCCTTGTTTGGGAAAATGGTAGTGGCTCGTCTGGTATTGGCAAAGCAAAAGATTCACTCGTTCACTCCCACGTACACGTTGCACCGTCTTCTTTGACTGCAGAAGCCATCGAAGACATCTCTGGTTTTACGTTCGACGAGATTTCGCTTTACGATCTCAAAGATTACAAAGCGAGTTCCTATCTCTTAGTTCGTACTCCTGACCCCGAAAGGTGGAAGATTCTCCAGACCGACAAAATCTACATTCCCCGCCAGTATGTGCGTCAGCTCATCGGCGAAGAAGTAGAAATTGAAGGTGAAAACTGGAACTGGCGTACTCATCCCTATTACGATAAGATGCATCAGACTCTCGAAGATGTCATCAGTGCTCTTACCGCGAATAAGGATAAGCTCTCCGATAGAATCAAGGAGAATACCAAGTTTTTGTTTTGAGGAAGCATATGAACCTGAAAAACACTAATGCAATGCCTGCAACTGCAGGCTGACATTAGTGTTTTTTGTATTTAAAAAGCGCTTGCATCTCTGCAGCGCCATAATATTTTATTTTGTTTCATTTTGTCTTGCAAATTTTTTTAGTTTTTCTTGAGCTAAATAATTAATTGTTCCAAGTGGGAATTTACCATTTTTATCTTTCTTTCCTGCTGGAACTCCAGTTAAAATTTCAATTCCTTCATCAATTGTAGATACTGCATAAACATGGAATTTTCCTTTTTTAACCGCTTCTATAATCTCATCACTTAAATGTAAGTTTCTAACATTTTGTACTGGAATTATAACACCTTGCTCTCCATTAAATCCTCTTAATTTACAGATTTGATAAAATCCTTCAATCTTTTCGTTTACACCACCAATTGGTTGAATATATCCTTTTTGGTTAACAGATCCTGTTACTGCTATTGATTGATTTATTGGAATTCCTGATAAACTTGAAAGTATTGCATATGCTTCTGTACTTGAAGCACTATCCCCATCTACTCCACCATACAATTGTTCAAAACATAGATTAGCTGTAAGTGAAAGTGGAATCTCTTGAGCAAATTGCTCTCCTAAATATCCAGTAAGTATTAACACACCTTTTGAGTGAGATGAACCAGACATTTCAATTTCTCTTTCAATATTTACAATTCCTTCTTTACCCATATAAGTACTTGCTGTTATTCTTGCAGGTTTACCAAATGAATAGTCTCCAATTTTTATTACTGTTAATCCATTAATTTGTCCTGTAACAAAACCTTCAGTATCTATAAGTAAAGCTTCTTCTTTGATCATTTGTAAATATCTAGTATCATATTTTTTAATTCTTTCAATACGTTCATCTAGTGCTTTTTGTATATATGCTTTTGTAATTATTTTTTGTTTATCTTTTTTAGCCCAAACAGAAGCTTCTCCTAACACCTCACCAATTTCACTAAATTGTGTTGTTAATTTTTCTTTATCACCAGCATTTTTAGAAGTTATTTCAACAATTTTTGCCATAGCTTCTTTATCTAAATCCAAAAGATTTTCTTGAGTGCAGAAACTTCTAACGAAGTTGCTTAATCTTTCGATATTTTCTTCTGTTTTTGGAGCATCTTCTTCAAATTCAACTTTGATTTTAAATAATTTTCTAAAATCATCATCCATTGATAAAAGAGTATGATATATATTTGAATTACCTATTAAAATTACTTTTAAATCAAGTGGAATTGGTTCTGGTTTTAATGCTAATAGTAACATTCCTGCTCTTTGCTCTGTAGCATTTTCAATTGATAATTCTCTTATTTTTAAAGCCTTTTTTAATGATTCATAACAAAGTGCATTAGATAAAATATCTTTTGCTTGGAATATTACATAACCACCATTTGCTTCATGTAATAAACCTGGTTTAATCATCATATAATCTGTTTTTAATGTACCATATTGATTCTCATACTCTAGTCCACCAAATATGTTATAGAATGAATAATTTGTATCCATTATAACTGGTGCACCTTCTAGCTTACTATTATCAATAAACAAGTTTACTCTATAGTTAAGCCATGGTTCTTTAACTTCTGGTTTTTGCATTTGTTGTGGTGGAACTGGTGCTTTTGGATCTGGATCTGGAGCTAAGAAGCAACTAATATTTTTTAATATATCTTTTTTGATATTATCTAAATAAATACCAACTTTTTTATTTCTTTTATAATTAGCTTTAATAGAATTTACATGAACATTAATTGTCATTAATGCGATGTTTGATTGCCATTCATCAATTCTTTTTTCAGCTTCTCTTTCAATTAATTTTATTTCACCTAAAGCTTGAAAGATTTGTTCTTGAACTAAAGCTGAACGTTCTTCAAACTCTTTTTTTATTGATTCATCTAATTCATCAAATTCATCTTCAGCAAGTGTTTTGCCATCTAATACTGGCATCATATAAACGCCATTTTCAGTTGATTTAACTTGGAAACCTTGTATTAATGTTTTTTGATTTAATTTAGCAAGTAATGTTTCTCTTTTCTCTTCAAATTCTTGCTTAATTAATTGTTTTTCTTTTTCAAAGTCATCATTGTTAAATGTCTTTTTAATATCTCTTCTAACATCTTTAACAAAGTTTTCCATTGTTTCTTTAAAAACTTTACCTTGTCCTGCTGGAAAAGATACTGCAACTGGTTCATTTGGATTTTCAAAATTATAAATATATACCCAATCAGATGGAACTTTTTCTTTAGACGCTTTTTTATCTAAAAACTTCTTAGTGTACATTGTTTTTCCTACACCAGATGGTCCTTCAAGATACATATTATAACCTTTAATATCTATCTCTGTACCAAATTGTAAAGCTTTAATTCCTCTTTCTTGACCATATACTAAATCGCTTGTATCAATTAGTTCTTTAGTTGTTTCGAATTTAAATAAATTTGGATTACAAACATCCTTTAAATCCTTTGGTACAAGTTCGTTTTTTCTTCTCATTAGTATCCTTCCTCCGCATCTTTAGTTATATGGTAATTGTATATCAAACAAATAAATAATGCAATTATTATTTACAAAAAATTGCATTAATTTACATATTTTTTAAACTAATTTTTTTGTCATAATAATTGCATCATTTACTCTATTATAATATTTTTTTCTTCTACCTACTTCTTCAAAACCATAACTTCTATAAAGGTTTATTGCAGGCTCATTTAACTCATTAACTTCTAAACTTAATTCACCCTTTTTTTCTTCTTTTGATATTTCTATTAGTTTGGCTAAAAGAAGTTTTCCTATACCTTTTTTTCTCATATCTTTTCTAGTAACAATGTTAGTTATTTCAGCATCATCTGGAAGAATAATTACACCAGCAAATCCAACTATGTTTTCATCTATCTTTGCTACTATATATCTTGAAAGGTCATTTTCTAGTTCACTTTTTAAAATACTAGAAGTCCAAAATTCATCAAATTCATTTTGTAAAACATCTTTTATATTATCAAAATCTAAAAGAGTCATCTTTTCAACTTTTATCATAAATATTTTCCTTTATTTTTTTAATCTTTCTGCTTGTGATTTTCTTAAATAAATTGGAATAATTGTATCTGCATTTTCTACATTATTTTCTAGATATTTTTTATATCCTATCTTTCCAACATTTTTTGCAAGTTGAATATTAACATCTGCAAATCTAGCATTTTCAATATTATTTAATAATAATTCTTTATGAAGCTCTGCACCATTTCCAGTAAATACTATCCCTTGATATTTTTTAATATGATTTATTACTTCATCTATGCTATCAGCTAAAGCTTCTTCTTTTAAGTTATAGTCTTTATCAAAAATCCCACAATATACTTGATTATTTCTAGCATCTATTAATGAAACTATTGTCTCAGCACCATCTACATTTGCAGCTAAGGTTTCTAGTGAAGTAACTTGAGCTAATTTTACATTTAACACTTCTGCTATAGCTTTAATGCTTGAAACACCAATTCTAATTCCAGTAAAAGATCCTGGTCCTACCACACAAGAAATAAACTCAATATCTTTAACATCCATATTATTTCTTTTAATTATTTCATCAACAATTGGCATTAAATTTTCTGAATGTGTTCTTCCATTATCTAAATTTATTTCATCTATTAAATTATCATTATCTAAAAGTGCAACACTACAAATTGCACTTGAAGTATCTACAGCAAGCATTTTCATATTGCTAAATCCTCCAATTAAATTTCTATAGCCATATCTCCAACAGTTTCTATATTAATTATTCTAGTATTTTCTTCATCAAGATCTCTTGAAAAAGTAATTTTAATATAATCTTTTGGAAGAACATCTTTAATAATTTCTCCCCATTCAATTATTGAAGCACCTTTTTCAAAATACTCTTCTCCACCTATTGCATAGAATTCTTCTATTTCTGTAATTCTATAAACATCAAAATGGAATATATCTAAATTTTTTGTATTATATTCATTAACAATTGTAAATGTAGGACTAGAAATTTCATCTTGAAGACCAAAGTATGTAAGTATTCCTTCTGTTAATTTTGTTTTACCAGATCCTAAGTCTCCAGTTAAAACAATTACAGTCCCTTTTTTCAAATTTTTAGCAATTTTCATGCCAAGCTTAATTGTTTCTAATTCTGAATTTGTTTTTATTATCATAATATTCTTTCCTCTTTAAACTTTTAACCTACACTAGTATACCATATTCTAAGACTTTTTGAAATAGTTTTACATAAAAAATCGCCTTAAAGATTATTTTCTCTAAAGCGACTGAATTTATCTCATATCATCGATTACCATTTTCCCATTTACTTCTCTTAATACTACTTCTATTTGGAATAAACAATCTTCTAAATCAATTTCTTCATTTTGATATTGAATATATGATTCACCATCACAAAGTGTAACTTCGTATATATAGAGATTAGTATTATCATCATATGATAAGCATTGATCTATTGAAATAAATGCATATGGAACATACTCTCCTGCTCCCATATCTATTCCAACATATCCACCTATATTTTGATAATTTGAAAAATATTCATTAAAATAATTTTGTGTTACCATCTCAAGCATTTTAGCTTTAAAATCTTCGTATTTAGCTTCTGTTTTTACAACTTGATCAGCAGGAGTTGATATATTATCCTCATATAAATTATTAATATAATCTTCTGTAACTATACCTAAATCAGATAGAATTTGTCCAAATGTACCTACATTATTATCCTCATAAAAAACGTATTCTTCAACATATTTTGTAATTACTGTTTCTGCTTCTTTTTGTCTTTTATCGGCAACAGCTTGATTTGTTATAGTATTTGTATATGTATAATTTTCAAAATCTATATCTTCTACTGTATTTCTTGTAATATTTGTAGAATCATCTTCTTTAGCAACATTATCTTTAGCCATACCATCATTAATTAAATTCCCAAGTTGATTTAAAAACTCTTGATAATCTTCATTTACTTCCGCTGTGTTTTGATCTATTGTCATTGATGGCAGCTTAATTTCATCCTTTTCTTCTTCAGATGGTGGAGTAAATAATATTACAATAATATACACAATAGACATTACTAAAAACACTACTGCTGCAATAATAAGTATTAACGTTGATAAGTTTATACTTATTTGTTTTCTATTTTCATCCATACTTTATTCCTCTTTTATTATTAATAAATTGGAGCACTACTTAACCATTGATATGTTCCATCTTCATTTTGTTTAAATTCATGTCTAAATGTTAAGATATTCTCTTTATATTCTGTTCTTAAAGAAATAAGTTCTTCATCAAGCAGGTATTTAGTGCCTTCGCTATCTAATCTTGATAAAATACCATTTAAATCATCTCTTGATAGTTTTTCATCTATAACCACTTCTTTATCAGATGTAGCATATACTCCAACTTTGTCATCTTTAACAAATGCTCTACCAGTTACTCTTGCGTATCTATCATAAAGATATACTTTATCTTCTATTTTTTCTGCAAATAATAATTCTGAATAGTCAGCAACATTTGGAAGTTCACCATTTGTATCAGGATTAATTTCTGAAATATATTTTTCTTCATTTTCATCATATGTGAATTCTAACCCTTGATCTAAAATATCTTCAAGTTCAACACTATTTTCATCGCCAAATAATTCTTTTGCGATAGCTTTTACATCTTTAGCATAGATGTCTCCCCATCCGTTTATATTTAAATTTTCAACATCTAAATCTCTTACAAAACACTCATTTAATATAACAAGTAATTTTGTTTTATTATCTATATTTTCTTGAGTTAAATCATCTTTTCTATGAAAGTTTACTGTTTCTGTTGAAAAATTATGCATTTTAATAACACCATACAATTTTCCTACTTCTTCTGATTCTATATCTAATTGTTCAATTGAAATTGTTTCTTTTTCATTTGAAATTATTTCAATTTTATCATTTAATGTTGCTATTTTATCTTTTGCTATTTGCATTTTGTTATAAAACTTTGAAATTAAGCAACATAAAATAATTATAAAAGCAATAATTAATATTAATGCAAGTAATGCTGTAGCATAATCAATTTTTACAGGTTTTACTTTTTTCTCACTATCTTTCATATATATTCCCCTTTATATTAACGATATAAAAATCATATCATATAGCATTTTTTAAAACAATAATATTAACAATAATGTAATATAAAGATTATACTTTAAGG
>JAZSBZ010000037.1:0-26882 GCA_045602645.1 Candidatus Scatovivens sp.
GTTTGATGGTAACAAGCTAGTTTTCTTCTTTCTACCTTTAAAAACAACTAGATCAAACTATCATTTTATTATGTTTTTAATGTCTTTTTTTATCTTGTTTTTATGTCTTTATAAAGCATTGATAAATAAAGGCAAATCTATGTTATTAACGGTCGTTTTTAACATTTAGTACCCCCAACCCTATATTTTAAACATACCTAGGGTATATACTAACCCCAAAAAACCTACATAACAAATAAAAAGGTTGCCAAATAACAAAAAAACTTATAAAAGAACTGAAAAAAAGTTCTTTTTTTTTATTTTTTTAACAAAACTTCAGTGAAATTTCAGTAACTAATATGATATTTATAAAACAAGAGCAAGAAATATAATAGAAATATTAAATAGATGGGGGATGATAGAGATAGATGGTTAATCCTCCAAAAAATAGATAGTTTGGTTTTATAAAACAAAGGGAAACCAAGGATTAAAAAATTCCCAGATTATGGGAGAATTTTAACACTTTTTGTTCTAGACTCCCAGTTTTTGGGAAATTAAAATCCCACTTTTTGGGAGTTTTTGAAAAAGGTGGTATATGAATGAGTTATTCTTAGTAAATGAAGATGGGGAAATAGTAGAAAAATTTGTTAATGACGGAAAAGGAATGGTAACTATGGTAAATGAGGACCAAGTAGTCATTAATAGAAAATCATTAAGGAATTTAACAGACCTTGAAAGAATAGACTTCTCATTTCAAAAGTCAAATTATTTAGTTATCAGAGAGATGGTAAAAGAATCTCCTAAATATGATCTGGCACTTAAATTAATGTTCTTTATAAATTATAGAGATAATGTTTTAGTATATTCAAATGGAAAACCTATAAAGAAAAAGGACATTGGTAAAGTATTTAATATTTCTAAGAATTTAGTAAGTAAGAAATTGAAACCATTAGAGGATGAGGAAATTATAAAATTAATAAATCATCAGTATATGGGGCAATGTTATGTATTTAATCCATTTATAACCATAAGAGGTAAACAAGTGGAAAAATATATAGTTGACTTGTTTAGAAGTTCTAAATGGGCACAATTAAGTTATCAAAAGAATAAGGAGTTGGTTAAAAATGAATATTAATGACCTTACAAAAGAATGGGAAGACGAAAAAGAATTTGACACATCTTTAAGAACATTATGGAATTTGTCGACTCAATACAGGAAATTGTTAAAATTTTACCTTAAAACTAGAGAACAAGAACGAGATGAGAGAGCTAATATAGCTGCAACAAATTTTATAAAAAATAAATGTTATGAGCGTAAACAAGAAATTTTAAAGAAACATAAAACTCAAAGAACAGAACTTGAAACTTTAGACTGGATTTTAGGTGACTATGAACCAAAAGGGGTGGAATTATGACAAAACCAAGTAAAAAACAAGCATTAATATTAGAATTTATGGAATATTTTATAAAAGAAAATGGTTATCCACCAACTTATCAAGAAATTGGTGACGCATTAGACAAAACAAAAAGCACTATATTTAAAAGTATGGTGTGTTTAGAGAAAAAAGGATATGTGAATATGGGTTCTGGCAAATCAAGAACTTTAAAACTATTAAAAGGTGATTTTAATGATTAATGTAAATGAATATATAGAGTTAGTTTTAAAGAAGAAAAAATGGACTAGAGCAAAATTAGTAGAAGAAATTAATAAAATTGAAGAAAAATTAGGCAATGTAAGAACTTCAAAACAAAATATAACAAATTATCTTAATGGCACTCATGAAATAAGACCAAAATGGTTAGTTAAAGTAGAGGCTGCCTTAGGTTTACCAACATATACATTAATAAACATGGTAGAATTTCCAGTGACTAAAGAAGGTCAAAGGGAATTAAAAGAGATTATAAAGAAAGTGAGAGGATAGAATGGAAATAATCTTTAAAGAACAAAATGGAAAATTGTTTGGGTCAACAAATATGTTAGGAATAGGTAAAAAACAACCTAAATTAATATATGGAGAACAAGCAAAAAAATTAAGAGAACAAGAAGGAATGACAACATTAGCTTTAGCAGCAGAATTTGGTGTTAAAGAAACAGCAATTAGAAAAATAGAAGAACAAAGAGCAGCATTAGAAGAAAAAATGTTCGAAAAATATAAAAATAAGTTTGGTGTAGAAAAAGAATATTTCTTTGACCTAGACTTAGAAAGATTAATTTTAACAGCAGAAGGGCATGTAATCAAAGAATACGCAACAAGTGAAGAATGTTCAAAAGTATTTGATGAATTAATGCAAGACTATTTTGCAGCAATTGAAAATAAAGATAAATACTTCTTTGTAGAACTTTAATAAATAAACACTACTAGAAAGGTGGTGATAAGATGAAAATTAAAGTAATTAAAGAATTTAGAGATAAAACTACAGCAGAAAAAATTGAAGATCAAAAAATTCTAAATGTAGGAGACATTATTGAATGTGATGATGAACTTGCAAAAAGTAGAATAGATTTAGGATTAGCTGAAAAAGTAGTATCTACTAAATCTAAAAAAGAAGACTAGATAATAACAAGCACTTATTAGGGTAGAAAAGAGATAATTTATGTACCAAATAGGTGACAAGATAAATATTAAATTTAAAGAAGAAAAAAAAGAAACTTCAATAGAACAAACATTTAGTGATATTTTATCAGCTTTAAATTCTAGCAAATTAAGTCAAAGTGAAAAACTAAAATGGTGTCAGTCAATGATGACAATTTTAGAAAGTTGGTTTAATGAAGATGAACTTAAAAGTGTAAAAACAGCAAAAAACAGATTAATACCAGTGTTACATAAATTAGTAGAAGGGAGTTCATTAGAAAATATGGCTCTCTTCTTTAATTTTTATAAACAAACATATGCTTTTTGCGCAAGAAGAGATTTTGAATGTTTTGTTGACTATATGGAGTGGAATAGTTCAAAAAAAGTGCTTTCAACAAGGCGTAATATATTAAAACCATATGTCGATGCACTAAATAGAATACCATTTGATGATAAATTACAGTATATAGTTGTATCTTATGCACCTTCAATGGGTAAATCATATATATCAACTTTATTTACTGCATGGGGAATGGGAATATCATCATCAAATTCGGTAATAAGAATGTCATATTCTGAAGAATTAGTAATGGGGTTTAGTAGAACCGTAAAAGGTTATGTATCAAGCCCTGAATTTAGTGAAATTTTTACAGACTACAAAATATACAATGGAAAACCATTTGAAGTAGAACGAGAAAGTGACTGGAAAATAAAGAATGCAAATGTTCCAAAGTCAAATCATATAGCAAGAACTCGTAATGGTTCAACCACAGGTGAAAGAGCTTCATTTGCAATAATATTTGACGATATGACAAAAGGAGCAGAAGAAGCAAATAGTGAACAAAAACATAAGGATATATACGATAAATGGTTGACTGAATGGTGGAATAGACGAGATGGTGAGAAATGCAAATTTATATTTGTAGGAACTCAATGGTCTCCTGAAGATATTTTAAATAGAATCATTGAAGATAGAGAAAAAATATCACCATTATTAGAAACTGATAATCCATTTGTAATGGAAACTGAAGACCATTCAACAATAGTAATAAGAGTGCCAATGCTAGATGATGAACATAATACCACTTGCCCTGAAGTTTATCCACAAGAAATTGCAGAACAAATTGAAAATAATACAGATCCTTTCTTATTTAGTTGTGTTTATCAACAAAAACCAATAGCACCAACTGGAAGAGAATTTGCATGGGAATGTATTAAACAATGGGAAGACTTACCTGTAAATTTAACTAAAAACTCAATGGCAACACTTGACCCAGCAAGAAAAGGTAAAGATTTTGTTTCAATGCCAATATTTCAAAACGATAATAATGGTAATCACTATTTAATAGACTGTATATATAAGCAAAAACCAATGGATGACTTATATGATGAAATAGTGGAGAAGATAATTGAACATACCATTACAACATTAGTAATAGAAAATAACATTGATACATCATTAAAAGCAATAATAGAAATGAAATTACATGCTAGAGGTGTGTTTTGGTGTGATATTAGAGAAAAATATAACTGTGCTAATAAGGAAGAAAGAATTAAAAACTATAGAGGGATAGTTCAAAAACAAATTTACTTTCCAAGTAAAACATTAGTAAGACCAAACACTGACATGGGTAAATTAATGGATAATATTACAAAATATTCGTTTGACAAACCAAATTTACACGATGACGGTATAGATTCAGTGTGTATGTATGCAAGTGAAATCATTTTTGGCAAAAGTATGCTTCAAAAACCTAAACCAATGAGAAGAATATTTTAAATAGGCAAATATTTGTTTTACTTTTATACCTTGAAACTTTTACTTTTTGAAAAAAAGTAATATTAATATGGCGAAAAGCCAAGAACTTTCCCTTATGGGCTTTTCAGTGCTACACGGGAGCATAACCGTAATATATTTTATGTTTATGTTCCCTGTTATTATCTATTTAATGGGAATATAAAGAAAGTGAGTAGGTGTAAAAATGGAAGAAGTAACTGAAGAAGTTAAAATAGAACAACCTGCTACAAATAATCAAGATGTAGATAATAGTAATGCACAAATTCCTACAGATACTCCTACACCAGTGGCAATTGGTCCAGGTGTATATAGATTATTTGGAAGAAAGGTTATATATGTTGATTATAAAGAAGAGGATATCAACGAAAAAACAATTCAAGAAATTTTAACTAAAGTATTTCATGTTCATTTGCAAAATGCAAACGAAATTGATTACTTAGAAAAATATTATAAAGGTTATCAACCAATTATTGGAAAAATAAAAGAAGTAAGACCAACTATTAATCATACAGTTGTAGAAAATAATGCTTACTTCGTTGTTGAATTTAAAAAGAGCTTTGTATTTGGTGAACCAATGCAATATATACAAAGTGGTGACATAGCAAATAAAGAAGTTGCTGCATTAAATAGATACATGTTAGCAGAAAATAAATATCCAAAAGATACTGAATTGGCTGAGAGTTTATATATATCAGGAATAGGTCATAGATTAGTATTACCTGATATAAATGAAGATAGCCCATTTAGTATAGAAAATTTAGATAGTAAAACAACATTCTGCGTATATTCAAGTTATTTACCACATAAAATGTTATTTGCTTGTACATATACAAAAAATGCAAGTGATACATCAATAACTGGTAGCGTATATACAAAAAATGCTTATTATACATTCAATAAAGAAATAATTAGTACAGCATTTAATGTAAAATTTGTTCAATATCATATATTAGGTTCTATACCAATAATAGAATATTACTTAAATAAATCAAGATTAGGAATAATTGAAGTAATAATGGACATATTAAACGAATTAAATAGTGTTACAAGTAATGAAATGGACGCATTAGAACAATATGTTCAAAGTATTATGGTATTTGTTAACCAAGATATTGATAAAGAAGATTATGAAGGTTTATTAGACTTAGGAGCAGTTAAAATTAATACAATTGATCCTAGTAGACCTGCAGATTTAAAATTATTATCAAATAACTTAGACCATTCAAATACCAAAGTATTACATGACAGACTATTCAATGCTGCTTTAAATATTATAGGAATACCTAAAAATAGTGATAAAGCAAGTGGTGGAGATACAGGTGAAGCAAGATTATTAGGTGAAGGTTGGGTAATGGCTGATGAAAGAGCTAAACAAGATGAAATGGAATTTAAAAGATGTGCAAAACCTGAAACTAAATTAATTTTGAGAATTTGTAAATTAGCACCAAATAGTGAAATAAAGAGTTTAACAATAAAAGATATTGATTCAAAAATACCTAGAAATAAATATGATAACTTCTTAGTAAAATCTCAAGGGTTATTAAATCAAATTAATAGTGGTATAGCACCAGATATAGCAATGACAACAAGTGGTTTATATAGTGATTCAAATGAAGCATTTAATAAATCTATGGATTTCTATGGTGGTGTAGAAAATTGGATTAATTTATTTGTAAAAAAAGCAAGTTCAACTTTAAAAGAAAATAAAGAAAAAGCAGATTTAAAAAATAAAGTTGACGAAAATGGAAAAGAAACTGAAGAAGAATAATCTTCTTCACATCACGAGAACCAGTGTGAAGAGTGGTGCAACTCCACTCCTTGTGACCGTTTGCTTAGGCACGAAGCATAATGTGCAACACTCGGCAGTTGAGATGTGACAACTATAAAAACATAGAGAGTGAGGGAATTTCAATGAGAGAAGAAATTGAAAAAATCTTAAATGATGAGAGTTTTACAACAAACGAAGAAAGAGTAGATGCTATTACTAAAGGATTAGCTACATTAGTTATTCCAAAAGACAAATACAATGATGTAAGTAATAGATTAAAGACTACTGAATCAAACTATGAAAATTTGCAAAATGAATTTGATTCTTTTAAAAAGAGCAAAATGACAGATGATGAAAAAGCAATTGAAGAGAAAAAAAAGTTTGAACAAAAAGTAAGAGAAAATAATATTGCTCGTAGTGAATTAGCTGTTAAAGGTTTATTGCTAGATAATGGAATAAAGGTAACAGATGACGATGTTGAGTTAAAAAATACTTTAGAAAATATTATTAGTGAAGACCTAGATAAATCTATTAATTTAGCAAATAGTTTTATATCTTTATTAAATAAAACAAAAGAGAATACAGTTAAAGAAACTACTACTCAATTGTTAAATGATACACCAAAACCAATAGGTGGTGTTGAAAGTTCAGCAAATGTTGATAAAATTGAAGAATTAAATAAAGAATTAGCAAATGCAATAGAAAAAAAAGATGTAGTAAAACAAGCTCAAATATTAAATAAGATTTTTATTGAAAACCAAAAGAAAAAACAAACAATATAGATAATAACAAATAGCACTTCTAATAATAAAGGGAAATAGAAAATATTAGAGGTGAATAAATTATGACAGGTACAGAAACAGTACAATCTTTCAATGTTCCAAACTATTCAGGTTTATTATATAACAAGGCTGCTACAGACACTCCTTTTTTAAACATGATTAGTGGGAATGTAAAATATACAAACTCAGTTGAATTTGTATGTGGACAATATTATACAAGTGAAGAAGGAGAAATTCCAGAAGTAAGTGAAACTGCTTCATTAACAGCTCCAGCTGCAACATTCGTAACAAGAAATCAAATGAGCAATGTTACTCAAATCTTCCATGAATCAGTTGCAATTTCTTATGCAAAACAAAGCAATATGGCAACATTAAGTGGAATCAATATTGCAGGACAAACTGCTAATCCACAAGATGAATTAGATTTCCAAATTGCTAACAAAATGAACAAAATTAAAAGAAGTATTGAAAAAGCATTTATTGCTGGAGAATACAATAAAGCTACTTCAGATAGTGAAGTAAATAAAACTAGAGGTATTGCTAATGCAATTACATCAAATATCACAGCTGCTGCTGGTAAAGCATTAGATATGTGGTTAGTAAATGATATAGTAACTAAAATAGCAAATGCTGGTGGTAATATATCAGAATTAGTAATTTTAATGAACAGTGCAAACTTATTACAATTACATGGAAATGCAATTGAAATGGGAATGCCAATTGGTGAATCATATACTGGTGCATTTGGTATCCAAGTAAGAGATTTAATTTTACCAGTTGGAACAACTATTAAAGTTGGATTAGGTGCATTTATTCCAGAAGGAACTGCATTAGTAATTAATCCATCTGTATGTGCTCCAGTAGAACAACCAGTTCCAGGAAAAGGAAACTTCTTCTTAGAAGAATTAGCTAAAACTGGTGCAGGAACTAAATATCAAATCTTTGGTCAAATTGGTTTAGATCATGGACCAGAATGGTTCCACGGAAAAATCACTGGTTTATCAACTGACTTTACTGCTCCAGTAGGACAAAAAGTTGTTTCAGTTACAAGTGCATAGTAAATAATAATAAGGAAGTGTATTTATGACAAGACAAGAGCAAATCGAAATGATGAGATTAGAAATATTAAATGATATATCTAACGATAGTAAAGATCAAATATTTAATTTAAAACTAGATGATGCTGAAATTGTTGCTTTAAATACACTTTTTCCTTATGATTTAGAAAAAAGTGTATTAGATATAAGCAATAAAAGACTTGCCAATTGGCAAGTAAGATGTGCTATAGAATTATATAACAAAATAGGTTCTGCAAATGTATCATCATATAGTGAAAATGGATTATCTGTAACATATATGAGTGGTTTAATATCGACTTCATTGATGAATGAGTTAGTTCCAAAAGCAGGTGCTATTAAATGATAGTTCCTACAAGAACTAGCCCAAATCAATGGGTAAAAGAATTGTGGATAGCAAAATTAAAACCAGTTCAATACGATGAAGATGGTAGACCTATTTTAAAATATGATGATTATGGTAATGTTTTAAACGAATATGATACACCAGTTAAATATGAATTTAATTATCAACCAATTAGTTCTAGTGCTGAAGTTATGGCGTTTGGTAGTAAAGCAAGTACAACACAAAAAGCAATAATTGACTTAGACAAATATAAAGGTGAATTTAAAGAATTTGATTTAGCGTATTTAAATGGTGCAACTCCTGAAGGTGAGATACTAAATGGTGATAATGCCAATTATGTACTAGACCCACCTAAAGAGGGAAATCATGTAATAATCGTTTATTTTAACAGACTAACAGGAAAGTAGGTGCTATATGGTATACAAATTTACAAATGGTATAGTTGTTTATACAGAAGAACAAGCAAAAGAATATCAAAAAGCAGGTATGGTTTTAGTAAAAGAAACTAAAAAAGAATCTAAAGATAAAGAGATAAAGAATGTCAAAGATAGAATTGAATTTGAGTCGAAAGAGTGTAGACCTAGCTTTAAGACAATTAGATAATTTTAAAAAAGCAATAGAAGACAGTTCTAAAAGTTCTGTTTATAAAGCTACTCAATTATTGTATGAAGAAATTTTAAAAAATTGTAGTGACCATAAATTATCAAATTATGCAGGAGACATTTATATTGATTATGATTCAAATGAAAATGTTGGAAGAGTGCATACTAATAATATGGTAATTATATTTAATGAAATGGGAACTGGAATAACTGGTAAAAATAATCCACACCCAAATGTTGATGATTTCTTTAGTGGTTGGGAATATGATAGCAATAACCACGGAGAACAAGGTTGGTGGTACCCAACAGATGAAAACGATCCAAACCCATATAAATGGCGTAAAAAAGACACTGGAGAGTTAAAAGGTTGGACAAAGGGAATAGCAAGTAAAAGAATGTTCTATGACGCTTTACAAACAGTATCAAATCAATTTGGTGATATTGTAAAAATTGAAATAGAGGGAAGAATAGGAAAAATAGGTGATTAATAATGGTAGTTGAAAAATTTTATGAAGAAACATTTTATTCAAATATAAAACAATATATTGAAAATGAATCAATATATAAACCATTAGTAATAAAATCAGAAACTTTAGTAAGTGATGTATTCCCAATAATACCAATTAAATTGTTAAAGAGTACAAATCAATTTACTACATTATCATATGACGAAACGAGATATGATTTTAATATAGAAATTGAAATATATTCACAAGACAAAACAATAAATGGTCAAAAAGTTTCGAAAAAAGCAATATGTCATGAGATAGCTGAAAAAATTGTAGATTATCTAAATAAAAATTATAGAGTAAATTTAACAATTGAATTAGATAAAGCAAATATTGATTCAAGTGTACATAGAAGTAGCATAAGACTTACTGGAGTTTTAGATACGAAGTTGGGTAAAGATAAATTAATTGTTTATCCAAGATAATAATATAGTAGCACTCATTAAAAGGGAATAAATTAATGAGAGGTGAAATATAAATGTTAGATTTAGGAATAGAACTATATGTAAAGGAAACAGACGCTGAAAGATTTGCAGCTACTAAATTAGTTGCAGTAAAAGGTGCTCCTGCTACAGGACAAGCAGGTGGAACAGTTGAAATAACAACTTCAAGTGATCCAGTTAAAGTGTATATACCAGATAGACCAGATACAGGAGACATGGATTACACTTACAACTACAGTGAAGAAAATTACACAGCTGTAAAAGCAGTTTGTGATAATACTGCAAAATCAATTTTAATAAAATATCCAGATGGAACAGGTTCAATGTATACAGGAATTTGCCAAACATGGAAAAATGAAGTTTCTGTTGGTGGTGTAATTGAATGTACATTACATACAGTTCCAAGTACACAAATTGAAGATAAAACTTCTGAAGAAGTAACTGCTTTAATTGGTGCTTAATAAAATAGAAAAGAGGGAAAGTTAAATGAGAACATTAAAATTAAAAATCAAAGATAAAGATTACAAATTATCTATGACAAGAGAAAGTATTAAATACTTAGAAGGAAATGGTTTTGTCTTAGATAAATTTGAAGAAAAACCAATAACTTATTATGAAATATTATTTGCTAGTTTATTTGTAGCAAATCATAAAGAAGTTAACCCTAACTTAGCTATTAAACTAATGGACTCCTATGAAAAAGAAAAGGGTGCTGGAATGTTAGGAAAAGTAATTAAATTTGCTATAGAAGAATATACAGCTTTTATAATTGCCCTAGCAGATATAGACTCAGAGATAATGGAAGACTTAGAGATAGTGGAAGAATAGAGAAAGATGAGGATAGTAAAAATTATAAAAATTTAACTGACTGGTTTTATGATTTACTTCCTATGGCAATAACATACGGTATGTCCATAAAGGAGTTTTGGGAAGATGAACCCGACTTATTTTGGGCATACCGTTTTTCTTATTATGAGAGAGTAGAAACTGAGCAAAAAAATGCTAATACAATAGCATGGTTGCAAGGGGCATATTTTTATGAAGCAATATCAATTGCATTATCAAATAGTTTTGGTGGTAAAAATAGTCAAAAATTAGAATATTCTAAACAACCATATAATTTAGAACCACCAAAAGAAATTACTGAAGAAGAAAAACAAGAAATAATAAAACAACAAGTAATAGATTTAAAAGCAAGAATAAAACAAGTAAATGGGATAAAAAGTAGCACTACTCAAGGGAAAAAGAGAGTAGGTGAAAAACAAAATGGATAATAGAACTCTTGAACTGCAAGTCAAAGCAAGAGCAGAAGAAGCTATTACTAGTGTAGAAAAATTAAGATCCAAATTAACTTCTATGGGTACAACTTTAGATAGAGTAACAACTAAATTAGATAAAGATGGCAAAGTTATTTCTCAAAGTTTCTCAACAAGTCAAAAATATGGAGATAAACTTTATAAAACTGTTCAAAGAGTAGATAAAAATGGTAATTTAAAAACAGTATCTTCAAGTGTAAAACAATTAAATACTGGTATTAAACAATTTAATAACAATTTGACTACAAGTAATTCTAAAATATCAAAATTTGGTTCATTGTTTAAAAATGTATTCAATGCTAGAAATAATTTAAGTTTAGGAAAATTTAATTCTTTATTTAAAAATGTATTTACTCTTGCTGCAGCAAAAAGAATAGGTATGGCTGGTCTTGAAATTATGAAAGAAGGAATGGACTATACCGAACAATTAAACTTATTCAATGTAGTATATGGAAACATAGAAAAGAATGGCAAAAAAACATATAGTGAATTAGGAAAAGCAGCATTAAAATATCAACACCAATTAAACGAAGCATTTGGAACTAATATGACTGAAACTTTATACATGCAAGGTATATTCCAAAGTATGGGTACTACTTCAGGTATTAAAGACAAATATTCAGCAATAATGGCAAGAACAATGACAAATATGACTTATGATTTGGCATCATTATATAACAAAAGTGAAAGTGATGTTGCTGAAGCAATAAGAGCAGGTGTGTATGCGGGTTAACAAAATGGCTCGGTATATTAGCAATAATATACAAAAACAACTTACCAAAACGGTGAACATCTTAGCAAGTAAAGTTGAAGACAATACCGTAGGAAATTAACAAAACTTCAGTGATTTTTCAGTTATTACTTTGATACATTTTTAATAGGTGATAAAATGTGGAAAATAATAGATGAAATGAAAAGTTATGAAATATCAGAAAATGGTGAAATAAGAAAATTACCTTATAAAAGGTTATTAAAACCATTTGAAGATAAAGATGGATATTTAAAAGTATGTTTATGTGAAAATAATAGAAGAAAATATAGATTTGTTCATAGACTTGTAGCACAAACATATATTGATAATAAATATAATAAACCAACAGTAAATCATATAGATGGTAATAAAAAAAATAATAATATTAATAATTTAGAATGGGCTACAATAAAAGAACAAAATATTCATGCTTTAAAAAATAATTTAAGAAACATGAAAAATGATGGTTGTTCAAAAAAAGTAGCACAATATGATTTGAATATGAATTTGATAAAAATATATCCATCAGCAAATGAAGCAAAAAGACAATTAGGTTATTCACAAGGGCATATATCAGAAGTATGTCGTGGTGAAATGAAAACATATAAAAATTGTATTTGGAAGTATTGTTAAAACCTCTAACGACTATCTCAGGCATGAGAGTACACTCAAGTGAGTGGAAACGGTAAGCAACCTTATAGGTTGAAGATATAGTCTAATCTATATAGAAATATATAGAAGTTCATAAGAGAACTGGTATAGCGTAACGAACTATATTGAATATAATGCAAACAAAACCTCTTAGAGCATACGGAATAGATGTTACTCAAAATACAATGCAACCAATTCTTCAAAGTATTGGAATTAATGATAGAACAGTAAAAGAACTATCACAAGGCGAAAAGCAAATACTAAGATACATAGCAGTACTAAGACAAGGTAAAGTTGCTATGGGAGACTTAGCAGATACAATTGAATCACCAAGTAACCAATTGAAAGTATTTAGACAACAATTAGTTGAAGCAAAAGTAGCATTATCAAGTTTATTTATGGGATCATTTGCAAATATTTTACCATATGCAAACGCATTATTAATGATTATAAAAGAAGTATCATATGCAATAGCAGATATGTTTGGGATTGAATTAACAGATTACAATACTTCAATATCAGGTGGTCAAGATGCTATGGAAGATTTTGGTGATAGTATTGATGACGCATCAGACAAAGCAAAAGAATTAAAAAGGCAATTTTTGAGTTTTGACCAAGTACACAACATAAATGAAAATAAAGACAGTGGTGGTGCTGGTGGTGCTATATCTGGTGGTATAGATCAAAGATTACTAGATGCTATTTATAGTTATGATAATGGTATGTCTAAAGTTCGTATGAAAGCAACTCAAATTAGAGATACAATTATGGAATGGTTAGGATTTACTAAATTAGTTGATAGTGAAACAGGTGATATAGAATTTGCGTATACTGGTTTAAAACACTCAATTGGTGAAATAACAAGATTATTTAGTGATTTTATATCTAGCAGTTTAACAAAAATAGATAAATTTATTTCAAATACTAATTGGGATAAAATAGGAGAAGGTATAAGTGAGATATTAACTAATATCGATTATAAAAAAATAATTTCTAAAATTGGTTCAATTAGTGGTGGTTTATTATTAGCTATGACAGAAGTATTCAATAATATTGACTGGGCAGAATTTGTTAAAGGATTTACAAAAGGAATATCAAAAGGTATAGAAGATTTTAACAAAAAATTTCAAGAAATAGATTTTGATACATTAGGAAGTAAAATATCAGATATTTTTGAAAATATTGATTATTCAGGTTTATTAAATGGAATACTTACAACATTTAGAACAGCTGTTGGTGGATTAGGAAAAATACTTAAAAATATTGAATATAAAGAAATTGCTAAAAAAATTAGTGATATGATGAGCACCTTATGGAAAAATATTGCATTATTATTTAATGATATAAAATGGAGTGAAGTATTTGCTACTATTGAATCATTCTTTAGAGGATGGATAACAGGAGTAGACTGGATAGAATTATTAGATTCTGTTGGTTTAGCAATAACTTCTATTGTCTTGAGTGGTGTGGAAGGAGCACTTTCAATTCTTCAAAAATCACATCCAGCAGGATGGATAGCAAAAATGTTTGGTATAGATATTGGTGAATCATTTGGAGATATATATAAAGATAAATTAAAAGATTATGCTACAGGTGAAGGTAAAACAGGTTCAACTTTAAATCAAGATGGGAAAGGTGGAACTGGTGGTTCATTAAGTAACATGAAAAATTCATATCAAGAATTAAACAAAGAAATTAATACAAATATAGAATCACATAAAAAATTAACAATTGAAGCAGGAATACTTGAAAAACAATTATTAATGTTATTAGATTCAAATGGTAAAGTAAAAAAAGGATATGAAGAACAAGCACAAGTTATAATTAATAAATTAAACAAATCATTAGGAACTAATTATACTTTACAAGAAAATGTAATTTCTATAAATGGTAAAGAAATTACATCAAGAAAAAAAATACAAGAAAGTATAAAACAAACTGTTGCAGAAAGAAAAAAAGAAATAATTGCAAATGCTTTATATAAACAAATAGAAGCATCATTAAATAATCAAATAGAACTTACTTACAAAAAAAGTAAAGCACAAAGAGAATTAGCTGATTTACAAAAAGAATATAATGAAAAAGTACAAAATGGTATGGATCAAAATTCAGTTGAAGCTAAAATGTTCCTAGCTGGAATAGATGCTAAAAAACAAAAAATTGATGAATTTGATTTAGAAATAGAAAATAGTGCAAAAGAAACTCAAACATATCAACAAGTAATTACTGATTTTTATAAAACAAGTGGAGAAGAAACTGAAAACTTTATTGAAAACATAGGTTCACATATTTCTAAAACATTTGAAAACACAAAAACAGATGGAGAAATAATGAGGGACACAATAAATAATTTAGATCCTAAAATTTCTATTAATGTAGATAATTCTAAATTAAATGATTTAACTACAAAAATTGATAGCATATTTAATAAAAAAAGAACAATAACAGTTTCTTCAGTTAATATAACTAAAGGTGCCACTGATGCTTTAAATTCTTTACAAAGTTTATTAAAAGGTTTAAGTGGTAAAGCAATGGGTGGAGTATACAACAATGGTTCATGGTCAAGTATTCCACAATATGCAAGTGGTGGTATTCCAAATAGAGGTTCAATGTTTATTGCAGGAGAAGCAGGTGCTGAAATTGTAGGAAACATAAATGGAAGAACTGAAGTATTAAATAAGAGTCAAATAGCAAGTGCAATATATAGTGCAGTTAAAAGTGCTATGAGTGAAACAGGTGGCAAAGATGCTATTGAAATATATGCACACACTGATGAAGGTGTAGTAATAGATAGAATAAATAGAAAAACAAAGCAAACAGGGGTATGTCCAATAGAAATGCCTTTAGGATAATAAAAAAATGTGTAGCACTTCTTTTATAAGGGAAATATAAAAGAGGTGAAAAAATGATAGAAACTTTTACCAATGGAGTATATTTATATACTCTAGCATCTCCAAGTTTGGTTTTATCAAAGGTAAAAATTAATGGTCAAGACATATCAAAATTCCTAACTGATGAATCTACAGTATCATGGTATGATGTATCACGAAATAGTGGTAGAGAAACAAGCACAGCAAGTGGAAAAATGATATTAAATGTCATAGCAACTAAATATAGATTAGATTTAGCAACAAGATCATTAACTGAAGATGAAATGGTTGAATTTTATCAAGAAATAGTAAAAAAACCAACAATGACAGTTGAATTTAAAAACCCATTTACAAATACATGGAAAACAATTCAATGTTATAGAGGAGATAGATCTGCAAAGACATTATTACCATATAGTACAGAAAATAGAACATTCGAAATATTTGATAGACAACAAATAGCAATAATAGAATTATAGGTGCAAAATGGCAAGTAATAATTTTATTAATGAATGCAAGGAATATGCAAATTCAAATAGATTAGGGAAAATAACTATAGGTAACAATGAAATAAATCAAGACAATTATTTAAGTGAATTTGAAGTAAATGATGGTTGTTTTGTAAATGGTTCAATAATTGGTTCTGTATATGTAAAAGCATTTAATGGTAACTTTTTAGAATTACCAGACACAATTGAAATAGAAAACAAGCAATTAAATGTTCAAGCTGGTGTTAAATTTGATGATGACACAACAGAATATGTAAATTTAGGTAACTATGATATAACAACAATAAAAAATTCACAAACAGACATACCAACATCAATTGAAGCATTTGATAGACTAATGAACAAATTAGATAAAAAATATGTTTGCAATATAGACTTTTCAACTTCAAAAACAATAAAAGATGTTTATGTAGATGTATGTAACAATTTAGGTTTAACACCAGTTACAACAACATTTTTAAATAGTGACATAGAAGTAGTAGGGAATCCATTTACTGAAAATGATACAAATAGAGCAGTATTACAAGCAATTTGTAAAGTATCATGTTCATATGTAGAATTAGATGAATCTACTGGAAAGATAGATTTAAAATGGTTAAGTACAAGTGCAGAACCTGATTATATATTTAATGATGGAGATGACTTTTCAACATTAGAAGGTGGAATAACAACATTTGGTCCAGTAAATGTAGTAACAATAGCAAATAGTGAAGTTCCAAGTGAAAATGTATCAATGGGAACAGGAGATAATGAAGTAGTAATAAACGAAGATTATTTCTTATATAATGCTACACTAAGGCAAAAAGCTATAACAAATATATACAACAGATTAAAAGGTTTAACATATGTTGACTTAAAACTAACAACATATACAGGGAAACCATTTATAAAAGTAGGATCAAAAATAAGAGTTATCTATGAAGGTAAGACTTATGACACATATGCTTTAATACATACATTCAAATATGATGGAACATTTACAAGTATAATTGAATCTCCAGCCTTAACAAAGCAAGAAACACAAATAAAAAACGATGTTTCATTAAAAGAAGTAATAAAAAATACACAATTAATAGTAAACAAACAAGAAGGGAAAATAAATGGTTTAGTAACAAAAACAGAAGACCTAGAAAAAGAAGTAACGACAATAAAAGAAACAAACGGCAACAATTCTTTATACATAGAAGATGCATTAGAAAGTAGAGTATTAGAATATGGTATAGATGGTAAGAGTGAACAAGATGGAACACCAACACCAGATACACCAGTAGAAATTAAAAATGTAGATGGTATTAGGAATTTATGGAAACCATACAGAAGTACAACTACATTAAATGGAATAACATTAACTTCTTATGAAGATGGTAGTTTTGATTTGAGAGGTACTGCTACAGCAAATGCTAATTTTATATGGTTTGTTCCTATATCAGAAGTTGATTTAATAGATGGAGAATATTATTGTTTACATTCTAATCAAGCATTACCAAGTACCAATGTTAGAATTGAAGCATATAATGAAGCCACTTGGTTAAGTTCTTTATTAACTATTAGTGGTAATACATATAACAAATCTTTAGAAATAGAAAGACCAAGTAATGTTACTCAATATAGATATATAATTCAAGTTGTAAGTGGTGGAACAGTTGATTTAAAAAATGTAAAAATTCAATTAGAAAAAGGTCCGATAGCACATCCTAATGTACCTTATGGTAGTTGGTTAAGGGTTCAAACAACTGGTAAGAATATATTAAATCCACAAGATTGTGAAATAGGAAATATAAATACTACTGATGGGACTGATAGCATATCTAATATAGTTATTAGGAGCAAATATATAAAATTAAAAAAAGGTACTTATTCATTGAAAGTAAATGACAATGAAAGCACATTTAAAATTTTTAGATATGCTTTATATGATATAAATAGAAATTTCATTTCTTCAAGTGACCCTTTATCAAAAAATATTTCAATAACAATAGATGATGAATGTTATATACGAGTTTGTTTTTATAGAACAACTTGGGCTACATTAACTATTGATGATTTAATTGATAGTTTAGTTCAATTTGAACAAGGTGCATCAACTGACTACGAACCATACAAAGAAAACATATCATTAATAGATATGAATAAACCTAATGAATTTAATGTAATAGAATATATAAATGATGAAACTAATAATGGTTATGTAAGTTATGATGAAACAAAAGGAATAACTATTTTAAAAGCAGATGGTAGAGCATATGATAATATGACATATAGAGTTCCAGTTAAACCTAGTACACAATATAGTGTTCTTTTAGATAATTGGACTAATGTATCTAATATTCAATTAATGTATTATAGTTCTGGTGGTTCATATTTAGGTGCATTATCATTAACTGAAAATAAAATTATTACAATAGGTGTATATTGTTATTATATAAAACTTAAAGTAATACCTAAAAGTTACCCTACAAATGTTGGTAATTTAATAATAATAGAGGGTTTTAATAATTATTATGAACTATGTAGTATAAATGCTAAAGATAATTTAAAAGTTAGTGAAAATGGAACTACAACAATAGAAAAGAAAATAGTTGAAATTGTTTTAGATGGCAGTGAAACAATAAAAAATGTAACAGGAAATAACGGAGCAATATTACATTGTATATCAGTACCTAATTGTTCTAGAACATCTGGTACTGCAATACCAAATATATTAAGTAATAAATTTATTAAACAAACTAGAGATGGTTTATATAATGGTTTTGTAGATGGAATATGTTATGGTTCGGTAGGTTCTACATATTATTATGACATAATAATAAGAAGCAGTGAATTAGATAGTATGTCGGTTGATGAATTTAAAACTTGGTTAAGTGAAAACAAACCAACTATTCAATACGAATTAGCAGAACCATACACCATAGATTTAGGACAAGTAGATATATCACTATTTGAAAATATAAACCATATTAATTTAGTAGATGATATTGAAACTGATACTAGAGTTAAATACCTAATAAATAATGTAATGAATGGAACTTATGCAACTAAAGGTGAACTTGAATTAACAAATGAACAATTCCAAACTACTATAACAAATGAATTTAATAGTTTAGAAAGACAAATGACAAGCATCACTCAAACAGGTGGTGCTATTGATTTAGCAATTCAAAGTTCTAAAAATTACACTGATAGTAAAAATGAAAGTTTAGATAATAGAATAACTAATAGTGAAAACAACTACAATGATTTAAACAACAAATATAATACTTTAAATGGAAAAATAACTGATATGAACTTTTCATTTAAAACTGATGGTTTAACTATTGGAACAAGTGGAAGTGAAATCAATTCTAAATTAGATAACAAAGGTTTAAAAATCTACAATGCTAGTACATTGATAGCAATATTTAACCAAAATGGTAGTGGTTTTAAAAAATTAATCGCAACTGAAAGTATACAACTACAAAATTTATTAATACAAAAGAGAGTTATTAATACACCAAAAGCAAATAATATGGAAGTAATATCGTTCTTCTTTAATAAATCATTAATTGAAAACTTAACAGATTTGGAGAGTGATTAATTATGGCAATAACAACTAATAAAAGTGTTACATTAAAAGCAACTGCTACAGGTGGTACATTTGTTTTAAATGCTAAATTAACTGAAAATAGTGTAAGCATAGTAGATAATACTTCTAATGTAACTGTTACTGGTACACTTTCTAAAGGAACAGGAACATTTGTAGGTAGTGGTGGTACTTTATACATAGACTGGTATGATAATAAAACAAAAACAATTACACAAAAGTCTAGTAAAGCAATTACTACTCTACAAAGTGGTTCTATAAGTACAAGTGCAACATTTAATGTAGAACATAATGAAGATGGAACATTAAGTGGTTATGCAAGAGCAAGATGGGTTAGGGGTAGTTCAACTTATGCTCCAAGTAGTGGTAGTGTATCAACAAGTTCAACTGCTTTAACAAATATTCCAAGAAATACTACATTATCATTGAAAAATGATGTGTTAGGTAGTGGAAATTATACAAATTGTGTTATAAGAACTAACTTTAAAACTGCAATAGGTTCAAGTGATTACACAACTAAACTAGAATATAGTTGGAATGGACATAATGGTGTATTAACTGATAACTTAACTAAAGATTTAGCATTATCATTTAATGGTGCTATAACTGATACAAATTATCAATGTATTACATTCCCATATACATTTAAACAAATAGCAAGTGCTTTACCAAGTGCAAAGACTACAACAATACAATTAATACTAACAACATATAATGGTACTACACAAGTAGGTAATACATTCACTTATGATTATGTTTATAACATAGGTGAAGCAATACCAACAGGTAGTATAGGATTAGCAACAACTGATACGCTTTCAAGTACATTAAGTGGAAATACAACAACATTTATTAATGGTGTATCAAATGTAAAAATGACATTTAATAGTATTGATTTTGATAGCACTGCTACTATCAAAAACTATATATTTAATGGTAATGGTGAAACAATAACACAAACTGGCAATAGTTATACATTTAAGAATAAAGTATCTTTAGCAAATGATGGTTTTAGTGGTGTAGTAGTAACTAATAGAGGTAATGAATACACTATTGGAAGTAAAAACTATACTGATTACACTACTAAAGATTATTCACAACCAAAAGTAACAACATTTACTACAAGTAGAGCAGATACTACAAGTACAACAATTAATGTTAGTGTAGGTGGTACATATTGGAATAAGTCATTTGGTAGCGTATCAAATACTATTCAAACTATTTCAGTAAAAATGATACCAAGTAGTGGTAATGCTACTACTAAAACAATTACACCAAGTTATAGTGGTGCAACATTTAGTGGTTCAACAACATTTACTTTATCAACTACAGTAGATGCAACATTTGAATTATCTATAAGTGATAAAGCAAGTACATTTACACAAAAAAGTAGTGTAACAAAATCAATATCAATTTTTGATATAGGTGATGATTACTTTGGTATAAATACTGATTTATATATGAATAATAAACAAATTAAAAATGTAGCAACACCAACTGCAACAACTGATGCTACTAATAAACAATATGTTGATAATCAAGCAACAACTACATTGAGTGATGCTAAATCATATACTGATACACAATTAAAACCAACTGCTGAAGTATTATGGAGTGGTTCTTACTGGCCTCTAGATACACAAACCTGTACTTTATCAAAAAAAGTAAGTGAGTGTAGAAATGGTATTATCTTGCATTGGCAAGGTTGGTCAAGTGGATTACAAAACTATGAACATACTTATCAATACATACCAAAACATCATGTTATAAATTGTAATGGTACAGGTTGTTTTCATGTAATGGGTTATTCAGGTGGTATGCGTGGTTATAAATATGTATATGTTTATGATGACAAAGTAGTAGGAAACGCAAAGAATACAGGGTCTCAGTCATTAAATGGAGTTACTTATAATAATAGTCTTTATGTATTGTCTGAAATTATAGAGTATTAGTTAGGTGGTGAGAAGTAAGTAGTATGGAAAATATAACATTGATGCAAATAGGCGAATATGTGGCATTTTTAGTAGGATTATTTAGTGGAATAGGGTATTTATCTAAATCATTAAAAAAATCCTTTAAAACAGCATTAAATGAGGAAATAGAACCTATTAAACACACAGTTACCCAAAATAGATTAGATAATCTTAAAAATTTTATAGTTTTAGTATTTGATGACATAGAAAATGGAGTAGAAATAGGAGAAACTACAAAAGAAAGATTATATGATGCTTTAGATAGCTATGAAGGGTTAGGTGGTAATTCTTACATACACAAAAGAAAAATGAAATTAGAAAAAGAGGGAAAACTTTAATGTACTCGTGGGAAATTGATACATTAATGAAAATTAAAAATTGCTTATTAGAAGTAGAGGAGTATTGCAAAATATGTGATACTTCTCCACAAATAAGTAGAATCAAATATGATGCCTTTAATAATACATTTGAAATATGGACAAATGACAATTATTATTGGAATTTTAAATTAGAACCTGTAAAGGTTAAAAGGAAATGAGGTTATTTATATGAAATTATCAAACAAAACTTATGACATTTTAAAATATATACAACAAATTGTATTACCAGCTATTGCAACTTTATATTATGCTTTAGCAGAAATTTGGGGATTACCATTTGGAATTGAAATTGTGGGAACAATTACAGCAATAGATACATTTTTAGGGGCTTTATTAAAGTTAAGTTCAAATAAGTATTATAATGATGAATCAGAAGAAGGTGAAGAATAATGCAATATTTAAAATATCCAACTAAAACAATGCAAATATCACAAAACTATAATGGAGCATATTCACATAAGGATGAAAGCACAGGTTCACCAAAAGCATATCCAATTGATGAAGCTTGTGGAACAAGTGGAAGAGATTACTTTTATGCTCCTTGTGATTTAACAATTAAAAGAATATATGGAGTAGGAAATAAAGGTACTAATACTATATGGATGCAAAGTAATAGCAAAGTAAAACTTGCTAATGGAAAAGAAAGTATTGTTACAATAAGAGTCACACATCCAAATGATGATGATTTAAAAAATTATAAAGTAGGACAAACATTTAAACAAGGTGCTAAAATGTTTAGAGAAGGTAAAGATGGACAAGCAACAGGTAACCATTTCCACATAGAAGTAAACAATTGTGAATTTAAAAAATTAAGTGGTAATGGATGGGTACAAAATAATAAAGGTGCATGGGTAACAAGCCCAAACTCAATGAAACCAGAACAAGCATTTTATGTAGATACTGAATTTACTAAAATTAAATCAAGTGCAGGATTAAAATTTATAAATATGCCAAAACCTGAACCAACACCAGAACCACAACCTGAACCAATTCAAAAGTTTAAAATAGGTGATAAGGTAATAATTAATGGTGATTTATATAAAAGTGCTAATGCAGAAAAACCAAGTGGAAAAGTTAAGAATAAGAAAACAACTATAACAAGATATGAAAAAGGAACAAAACACCCTTATAACACTACTGGTGATTTAGGTTGGATGAATGAAAAAGATATAACACTTCAACCAACTAAAACTTATTATCCAAAATGTGCTAGTAAATATACAAGTCTTGTAGATGCTTTAAAGAGTATTAAAGTAAATAGTTCATTTGCTAATAGATTTAAAATAGCAAACAAAAATGGTATTAAACTATATGTTGGTACATCAAGTCAAAATATTAAATTATTAGACTTATTAAAAAAAGGTAAATTAGTTAAGTAGTTAGAGGTATGTAGTTATTGAAAGGATAACTATATATGAAATTCAAAGAACTAATAAAAAAAGAAATAGAATATTATATTAATGAATGTAATTTTACTGATGAAGAATTAGAAGTCTTTAAAAGAAAATGCAATGGAGAAAGTAGAGTAGAAATATCTATGGACTTATGTATGTGTGAAGAACAGGTATCTCGTATAACAAGTAAAATTAAAAATAAAATAATTAAGGCTACCAAATGGTAGTCTTTTTTTGTTACTTTTTTGTCACTTTTTAGTCACTTTTCTGCCACTTTTTTTCTTTAATTATAAGAGATAATTAAATCAGAAGAGGAACAAAGGAGAACCCTATTAAGTAGTCCTCTTTTAAAGGAGATGAATAAAATGTATAACTCAAACAATTATGGGTATACCCCACAATACATTCCAAGATATATGGAACAACAATATATGCCACAACAAACTAAACCAATGATAAGTGGTAAACAAGTAGATTCAATAGATGTAGTCAAAGCAACTGACATTGGACTATCAGGAGAAATTTTTTATTTTCCACTAACTGATAATAGTGCAATTGTGTCAAAACAATTAAATCCTGATGGCACTACCAAATTAACTATTTTTAAGCCCGTTTCAGAGCAAAAAGAAGAAATTAGATACATTACAAGAGAAGATATGGAAAAGGCTCTAAAAGAACTTGATTTTAATGAAATAGAAGACATTAAGGATGAACTAAAAGATATTAAGCAAGAATTAAAAGATTTAAGAAAGAAAAAGAAAGAGGACTAATATGAATTTTTTTGATTTTATGAGAAATATATCTAACCCAAAACAATATGTAATGAATTATATAAAGCAAAACAATAACCCAATTATATCAAACATAGTAGAACAAATAGAAAAAGGTAATACACAAGAAGTTGAAAATATTGCTAGAAATTTATGTAAAGAACGAGGAATAGACTTTGATAAACAATTAGCACCTTTTATAAATAAAAAATAATCAATGATGGTTTTTAATATAATACTGCAGTTCCTAATTTGATTATTGAAAGGAGATTTTTATATGAGAGATGGAATAGTTCCAGTAATGGAAGTAAATGGAAATAATGGTTCAGGTTTTGGTAACAATAATGACTGGTCTTGGATTATTGTATTATTCTTAATTTTTGGTTTTATGAACAATGGCTTTGGTGGATTTGGTGGTAATGGTTCAGGTGCTGCTAATAATTATGTACTTGCTTCTGATTTTGCCACAATTCAAAGACAATTAAGCGATGGTTTTGGTGATTTAACATCACAAAGTAGATATATTCAAAATGGAATTTGTGATGGTTTCTATGCCATGAATACAAGCCTATTAAATGGATTTGCTGGTGTTAATAATTCAATTATGACTAATGGTTACGAAACTAGAAACTCTATTAATAATGTATCTAACCAATTAGCAAGTTGTTGTTGCGATATTCGTGAGGGTATTCAAGGAGTTAACTATAATTTAGCAACTAATACATGTAATTTACAAAATACAATGAATATGAATACAAGAGATATAGTTGACACAGTTAATGCTAATTATCGTGCATTACATGATGAAATAGTTGCTAACAAATTAGAAATGAAAAACGATAGAATTGCAGAACAACAAAATGAAATTAATGCTTTAAGATTAAGAGCAAGTCAAGAAGCACAAAACAATTTCTTAATTAGTAAATTAAGACCATGCCCAGACCCAGCATATATAGTGCCAAACCCAAATTGTTGCTACAACTACACAGTTACCCAAAATAGTTGTGGTAACGGACAATTTATTTAATGCAAATGCCCTTTTGGGAACCTCGTAAGAGAACTTGCAAACAATAAGAGATAGCAAGTGCTATCTCTTTATTTATTTAGAAAGGAAGATATTATGATACAAAGTACACAAGAACAAGCATTGTTTTTAACAAGTAATACAAGTCAAGTTACATTTAATAATGATGATTTAAGAACAAAATCTGCTACTTGTTGTGGATTTTTACAACACGAAGAAGGTTCACCTATATTTAAAATAATTGAAGGTGGAGTATACGAGATTAGTTTTAATTCTAATGTAACTTCTTTAACTCCAGGTGTTGTAGCACTAGCATTATTAGAAGATGGTGCAGTAGTAAATGGAACAACAATGATTTCAACTATTGCAGCTGCAGGAGATTATGAAAACATTTCTTTTGACAAAAAAATAAGAGTATGTTGCAAATCTAATGCTTCATTAAGTATTGCATCTATACCTAGTGTTCCTGTTTATTCTGCAGCAACACCAGTAATAACAGACACTCAAGTTCCTATTATTACAAATGCCAACTTTTCAATTACTAGAATATGTGGGTAGGTGAGTTATATGGAAGAAGAAAAACAAGAATTAGAATGGTGTGAAAACATCATTAATAAATTAGAAGAAGAGATAAAGAGTATCAATGAAATTGGAGTAGAAAATATAGAATACTTATCTGAATTAGTTGATATTCACAAAGACTTATCAAATGAAAAATATTGGAAGGAGAAAATAGATATTATGTATGGAAATTATGGAAACTACGGAGAATATTCAGAAAGTTCTTATGGTAGAAGAGGTGTACCTGGTACTGGAAGAGGAAGATATAAAGAAGGAATTTATGGAAGAAGAGGAGTTCCAGGAAGTGGTAGAGGAAGATACCGTGGAGAAGAAATGATAGATGAAATGAAATATCATTATGGAAACTACCAAGAAAGTTATAATAATGGAAACTATAGTGCTAAAGAAGATAGTGCATACAAAATGGCTGAGGCATTTAAGGAAATTGGTTTTACAATTGCTGAAGAATTAGAACCAAATGAAAAAATGATGTTTAAAAAAGCAATGCAAGAAATAATGCAAGAATTAGAACAATAATGAGTTATAGATATTACAATGCTAATCCATTAAATAATAATATTACAGACTGTTTCATAAGAAGTTTAAGCTGTGCAACTGGCAAAAGTTGGGATTATACATATAATAAAATAAGTGATATGGCACAATGGAATGGAACTACAATGGACAATGCTGAATTTATTATTGAATATTTAGATAGACATTATAAAAGAATGCCAAAGTTTTATGGAACTATTGAAGAAGCAAGTGATTATTATAATGATAGTATAATACTTGTGACTACTCCAGGTCATATAGTATGCTCAAAATTTGGTATAATTTATGATACATGGGATAGTTCATATAAATCAGTGGAATATATTTGGAGAGTTGAATAAACTCTCTTATGGGTGTATAGCCAAAGGGTAAGGCAAAGGACTGCAACTCCTTGATTATTGGTTCAAATCCGATTACACCCTCCAATTTATGTTGTAATATTAAAAATATAGGTATATAATTAAAAATGTTTTGAGGTGAATATATGAAGAAGTTTGGTTGGACTAAATTAATATTAGAAACATTTTTAGAAGAATCAGGAATAAATAAAAGAATTGAATTAGGGGATGAAAAAGCTATAATACTTGAAGGTATAACTAGAACAAGATGGGCTGGTTGGAATCAAGAAAAACAAGCAGAAATATTTGGTATTAGTAAAAGGACAGTAAATAA
>JAZSBZ010000038.1:0-12110 GCA_045602645.1 Candidatus Scatovivens sp.
AAAGAAATGTTAAAAAATAAATTTAATCAAATAAATTACAATGATGCAAAAGAAGATGTAATTGTTTTTATTGAAGATAAAGAATCTTTAAATTTATGGTCAAGTGAATTTTTTAAAGAAATAACTAATACACTTTGTGCAAATTAATAAAACTTTATATTCGATTATATTCATCAAATTATCAATAAAAAAACAAGTATAACTTTGGTTATACTTGTTTTTTTATTGGTGACCCCTACGGGAATCGAACCCATGATTCCACCTTGAGAGGGTGGCGTCTTAGCCGCTTGACCAAGGGGCCAATATTAGTCAGCTATTTATTTATAACATATTTTTAAATTATAGTCAATAATTTTAAAGCTAAAAGTTTTAAATGACAATTTTGTAATTAAATTTAGATTACTTTTTGTTTACAAAATACTAATATTGTTGAGAATAACAATTTAAGTGATATAATAGAAGTGATAAATAGGATTTGGGAGTAATTTATGGAAGAACAAATTAATAATTTATTAATAGATTTAGTTGTTGGTGGAATGCTAGAGCCTAAAGATTCTGGGGATCTTAAAACAGTTTTAATGCAAAATATTCCAGTAGAATTAGTGAAACAATCTAATGATTTTTTAAAGAGACTAAAAGGAATGCTTGAAATTGAGACTGCTGAAATGACATCTAAAGGTGGGCTTGATATTGCTGCTATTACATCGATGACAAAAGAAATGGTTTCTAAGGAAGAAGAGTCTATTCAAAAAAATCAAGAAGAAGTGCAAAAAAGAGAAATTGAACGTGAAGATGCAATTAATAGTATGCTTGCGGATTATGATGAAAAAATAGAGAATGATAAAATTCCTGATAATGATTTTGAAGATTTATATGGTGATGATGTAGATATAGAAGTTGATGAAGCAACAAGAGCTGAAATCGATGAATATATAGCAAATAAAGGGTTAGTAAATATTGACAATGAAGAAGCAGCTAAAAATGCAGCATCTTTTAAAAAAGTATCTGAAGGTATGTCTAGTGAGGATATAAAGAGAGTTTCTACATCAATGGCGGATAAAAAAAGATTTTTCTATCAAGCGGTTAAACTTTTAAATGCAGGTAGAAATCTTAAAGATATTTTAAAAATTGTAAATATAAATGCTCCTGCCCAAAATCAGGATGAAAAATGCTTAAATGCTTCAATTGTTGCATCGCAATTAATCAAAAGTTTCTTTAATGAAATAAAAAAGAGACAATTTAATGGACCTGTAGATATTTTGAGCATCGACAGAGAAGGATTAATCAATGATTTTTTTGATAGTTTAGAAATGCCCGTATCAATAGATATTAGAGAAGCTGCTATAAGAATTTTTGAAAAAACTGAATCTAATTGCATTGATGAAACAAGTTCTCCAACTAAAGCTTTTGGTGAAAAAAAACAAGTGTATAATATGAAAAAAGTTGGCAAGATCGCGGACAAATCACAGTATTCAGCTCCATTTTGGGCTACAATGTTTGGAAAAGCCAAAGATGCATTTAGGGAAATGATGGAACCGAAAAATGTAGATTCAAAAAGGGAAAGAGTTGAGGAGGTAGGAAAAAAAATATATTCTAATCAACTTGATTTTAATAAGGCTATGAGCGGTGATGAAACAAGTTTAGATAGAATAGCTTACTTGGTAAAAAATGATTTGAATTTTCGAAAAGAAATGTATAATGCAAGAGAATCTCTTAATTGTACAATTGATAATAGTGAATATTCAAATACTAATGAAGAAAAAACTTTAAATGAAAAAAGAAATGTATTAGTAAAAAATGTTATATTAAATTGTTTAGCAAGTGGTGAAAGTATATGTGATCATTATTTTGAAATGAAAGATATAATGGATTCTAATGATGTTTCGATAGATGATTTATATAAAGGTATTATACAATTAAGTGGTGATAACCAAGAAATATATAGAAAAACAATAGCACCGTATTTAGATAAAGAAAAGAAAATATTTAAAAATAGATTAAATTTACAAGTTGCAGAAATAACATTAAAAAAAATAACTGGTAAAACATATGATGAGATACGTAATATGTCTGAAGAAGAATATTTAGCTTTTAAAAAGTCGCTTCCAATTGAAAATAAAGATAATTTTGATAAAGCAGAATCTTTAGCAAAAGTTAGTTATGATAGTTTAAATATTCAAAGAGAAGATTTAAGTACATATATATTAAAGAAAATTCCTGATAATCAATTTGATAGTTTTATAGAACAGGTTAAAGATGATAAAGATTATATTGGTATTTTAGATGATGCTAAAAATGGTAAGTCTGATGAAGATAGGTTAAGACATTTAAATAAATTAATAGAAGATAGAAATGCTATTGCAAAAATTCAAAAAAACCAAGGAATTTCTAAACAAGATGCTGCACTACAATATTTTAAAATAAATGAAAACGCATTAAGTAATTATTCAGAAGCAATGGTTAAGATAATTAATGGAGATGATCCAACTAGAACATTTGATGTATCAATGCTTGATGAAGTTATAGCTTATCAAAATACATTAGTATATCGAAATAAACAAGATGAATATGAAGCTGCAAGAAATCAATACGTAGATGTGTCGTTATATCAAAATGTTACTTATAAATCGGCTGAGTCTTCACTTATATCATATTGGCAAAAGAAAAATGAATTAAGAAAATCAAGAAATATAGCAGAGACAGTAGGAGAAAATTCAGAAGAATTTAAGCAAAGAAGAAAAGATGATTTTGAAGAAATGTTTACAGATTATATTTTTCGAGGAAATAGTGCAAATACTACAATAGAAAAGTTTGAGAAATATAAAGATGATAATAGAAAAACAATAGATTTTGATGAATTTGTTGAAAAACTATCAAAGAGATTTGATAGTTTGGTACCAGGATCAGGTGAGAGAATTGCCAAAAGAGAATATGATTTATTAACAGCCGAGTTAAGAATTCAAGCATGTAAAGCTGCATTAGAAACTGCAAAACGTAAAGGAGATACGGAAAATATAAAAATAAATGAAATTGTATTAGATAGAGAGGAAAAAAGAAGAGCAGAATTACATGTAGAGGCCGTAGCAGATAAAAAATTATATTCAAATGCTTTAGATAAAAGTGGAGGAACGAGAGATGATGATTCTCAAATAGGTGATTTAACAGATAAAAAAGTTGGAATTAATCCACTAAATGTTGTTAAAGTTTTACAAGAAAATAGCACAACATCACAAGATATAGCAGGAGAAATTACAGAATTAAATAGAATTGCAAGAAGTCAAGATGAGAAACAAGTAGATATAAGTCAAAGAGATTAATAAAAAAACCAATAATCTAACAATTAAGTTTGATTATTGGTTTTTTTAAATAAATTATATGTTAATTTTTTAAGTGGTGTAAATATTTTTTTGTACCATGGTAAAGATTGATAATCTACTAATTGAACTGGTTCAGATTCTTTAATAGGTTCAATACTTTCAGGTTTGTTAAATATATTTTCAGGATTAAATTGTTTTCTTTTTTCTTCTTCTACTTTTTTATCATTATTAGCAATGATTCTTTTTAGAGCAGATACTTCTTTATCGGATTTACACCAATATCTTAAAGCAATTATTGCAATAAGAGAAGATGTTTTTTTAGAAATTGTTTGCTCATGTATTGGAACATTTTTATCCAAATGATTTTCATATGTAGTTAATGCATTTTCAGTAAAGACATTCATCATTTTTGAAGGGATTTTATCGATTAAACTTTTATTCAAAAACGAAAGAATCTCTAATAGTTCGGCAAAAGCATATGCTTGCTCTGCTGATACTTGTGAAGACATATTAAATCCTTCTTTCAATATAAAATAATACATTATAATTGTACATATAACTTGGAAATACTACAATAACAAAATTGTGTCATTTTAATTAAATTTATTGTAAGTTCTAAATATTGATGGAGTTAAAAAAATAAATTTAAGTCATGGAATTATACTTGACTAAAAATTATATTTATGAAAAAATATTATATATATAAATTTAGTATTGGAGTAATTATGACTGACACAAGATTTGAAAAAGCAATGAGAGAAACAATTGAATATTTAAGAGGAATAAGAGAAGAAGATCTTATGAAAATTCCTATGTCATTTTTGAAATTTATGGCAAAACATGCATCAAAAGATTATGTTTGTACATTTGACTATAGAAAACCTTTAAATGAATTAGAGTATGATCTTATGAATGAAACAAAAGGTATTATTTGTTTTATCTGTTATAATTTCTGGTGCGAAAATGATGCTGAGAGAAAAGAAATAATGGATACTCTAAATGCTAATGAAATCAAATTTCAAGATGAGCTTAAGAAAAAATATAATACAGATGTATTCGGAAATAAGCCTAAAAAAGTTAAAAAAAGTAAAAACGAAGCTAATATAAAAACAACAGAAGATAAAGGTTTAATTGTTAGAGATGAATCTTTTTTAAAGAAAATTTTAAATAAGATATTTGATCTAATTAGAAAAATACAAAAAGGGGATTATTGATGGAAGAACTATCAATGTTTGATTTAATTGGCGATGGAGTTGGTAATAGTGACATTGCTAAAATTGTTGAAGAAAAGTTAAAAGAAAAGTATGATGAAGATTTTTCAGTTGTTATGATTGGAAATAGATATGGTGCTGCTCAAGATTCAGTTACAACATATTGCACGTCAAAAGAGGGAGTAGTATTTACATCTATCCTTAATAAAGATCAAACAATATTAGAGGATGATTTTTATTTAAAAAGTGTTACATTTGATGTAGAACAAGAATTAAATAGATTGTTTAAAGAATGTGGAATTTCATCTATTGTAAAAGCAGATATTGTTGGAATAAATAAAGTAGAAGAAAAGTACTCATTACAAGATTTTATTAATGAATATGAAGGATTTAATTTTCTTGTGTATGTAGTAGGAGATAATGAAGCTATAAAGAATAATATTGAGCCTATTTATAATAAACTTGCAGAAAGTTATAATGGTATTCATATTAAAAGTTTTGTGTATGTTTTAGAAAATGAAAGTTATAAAAGTTTTGAAGAATATTCAAAATTATTACCAAGTGTTAATAGTTCAATAATTAAGACATATAATGTAGAAAGTGAATATAATTTTAAACTTTATGAGAATAAAGTTACTCAAATTATTTAAGTAAGGAGAAGTAGGTTGTATACAGAAAAAGAATTAAAAGAAGCTACTCAAATTGCATATTTAAGTTTTTTATCTAAGGCTGAAGAAAATTTAAAAGCTGATGGTTTAAATGGTCCTTATTCAATAGGAGAGTTAATTAGATCTTCTATAAATACTGTGGGAGCATTACAACTTGCTGAAGCAGATGGTAAAGATACTAAAAACATCACTTTGCATGAACTTGTGAAGTATACAGATTTAAGCGCTTCAGACAAATCTATTATAGAAAGACTTTCTAAGGATATGCTTGAATGGAAAATTGTAGATATTCAAGATTTAAATGCTCATAATGGTTTTTATGGTTGTTTAATTCAAACTTCTGAAAAAGATGCAATTGTTGCATTTAGAGGAAGCGAGAATATGAAAAGATATACTAACATGATTAATGACTGGGCTAGAGCAGATTTTGGTCTTTTAAATTCACGTAGTACAAGACAACAAGAAGAGGCTGAAAAATATGGCGACTTTTTAAGTGAAAAGGGATTAATTGATAAATATGAATCTTTAGCAGTAACAGGTCATTCATTAGGAGGAAATCTTGCATCACATTTTACAATTAGTATGGCTAAAGATGGAAGAGAAAAGGTATTTGATAAAATAAAACAATCAATTAACTTTGATGGTCCAGGCGTATCTGATGAGTATTTAAAAGAACATGAAAAAGAAATAGAAAAAGCATCTAGTAAAATGACTAGATTAAGATGGAGTGCGGTAGGAACATTACTATTTGATATTCCAGGTGAAAAAACAGAGTATCTTGATATTAATGATGACTTACATAAAGAGAACTTGAAAGAGCAAATTAAATATCAAGCAATTACAAGACACGATACCAAAAGTTTAATGTTTGATGAAAACGGAAAAGCTAAAAGAGGTAAACAAGATATTGTTTCTAAAGCTTTAAGTGCGGTTTCTAAAACAATAGATAAAATAGTTCCAGAATTTGTAACTACAGAAATTTTTGCTGCAACAGACTGGATATTTGAAAAGATATTAGAGATAAATAATGATAAATCTATAGATTTTGCAAGCGAAAAATGGGCAGAAAGATTTGCTGCAAAAGGAAGTTTCTTAGGAAACTGTGCTAATGCAATAAATAAGATGTTAGGAGCATTAAAAGAAGGTGCAATAGAAATAGGAAATAGATTATTTGCTGCTAATAGTTTTATTCCAAAAGTAGCACTTGCAGATGTTCAAGGTGGATTATCAGAGAGTTATACATTTAATAATACATATATGAATACTGCAAAAAAATATTTTGACTATGAAAGAGATAAAATTGATAATGAAAGAGAATAAAAAGGCTGAAACTGAAAGGTTTTTGCCTTTTTGTTTTATATGCAATAAGAGTATCTAAATTATTGAAAAATACGTTTAAGTGTGATATAACATTTGTAGATAAAATTTAATTGATAGGAGTATCATATGGAAGAGAAAAAAGTATCAAAAAGAGATGATTATATTTCTTGGGATGAATATTTCATGGGAGTTGCAATGCTTTCTGCAGAAAGAAGTAAAGACCCAAATACAGGAGTTGGAGCTTGTATAGTTAGCCAAGATAATAGAATTTTATCAATGGGATATAATGGAGCACCAAGAGGATTACATGATGATAAAATGCATTGGAATAGGGAAGGTTCATTTATTGAAACAAAATATGCATATGTATGTCATGCAGAGTTAAATGCAATATTAAATTATAGAGGGAACTTAGAGGGATCAAAACTATATGTAAAATTATTCCCATGCAATGAATGTGCTAAAGCAATTATTCAAGCAGGAATTAAAGAAGTTATATACAAAGAAGATAAATATGCTAATGCTGATAATGTAATTGTATCAAAATCTATGCTTGACTCTTGTGGTGTTAAATATACACCTTATAAATCAACTGGAAAGAAAATATCACTTGAATTATAATAGATGAAGAGTAGTGAAAAACTACTCTTTTTTTATGAGAAGGAGAATAAAATGAAAATAATTTATGGAACAACTAATAAATCAAAATTAGAAGCTATGTATGGAATTATAAAATCATATGGTTTTGATGCAGAACTTTTTACATTAAAAGACATAGGATTTACTGATGAAATTATAGAAGATGGAACAACATTTGAAGAAAATTCTTTAATCAAAGCTAATGCAATAAAAGATTTTTGCGAAAAAAATAAAATTACAGATAAAATTATATTAACTGATGATGCAGGACTTTGTGTTGACTATTTAAATGGTGAACCTGGTATATATACAGGAAGATATGCAGGTGATCACGCTCCACAAATAGATTGTATTAATAAGTTATTAAATAACATGAAAGACTGTACTAAATTAGAAGATAGATCATGTAAATTAGTTTGTGTACTAACAGCAATTATGCCAGATGGTGAAGTTATAGCAGCAAGAGGGGAGTGTACAGGAACAATTGCTTTTGAACATGGGAAACTTGGAGGATTAACTTTTGGACCTGTATTTATTCCAAAAGGATTTGATAAACCAATGGGTGATATGGAAGAATCTGAGTATATTTCAGTACATAATCATAGAGATTTAGCAATGAATGAATTGATGAAAGTGTTTAAAGAAAAAGGGCTATAAAGTTCCTAAAAGGTTGCAAATTTGAAATATTATGTAAAATGTGATATAATTAAAGTGGTAGTCCATTGAAAGATTTTACATAAACAGGAGGAAGAAAAACAATGTACAACTTTGACACTTTCATGAGGAACTGGATGATTATCGAGGATAGACTTGTGGTTGAGGAGGATGCTCCGCTCAGGAGTGTGAAATCCCTTATGGAGGAACTTGAGTCTGTCAGCGATGAGTACAAGGTGGTTTTTTCCATTGATGCCTTTGTGACCTACAAGGGTTTGCCTAAGAGCATGCGTACCTATCTGGGTCAGCTGCCTGTCGGCGAAAAGTGCATCTACGGTGATGTGGAAATCGTTAAGGTATCTCAGAATCTTTGCATCGGCATCCTGCTTAATGTGTTGTATGAATACAATGCACTCAATCTTCTCGACAAAGATGAGATCAAGCAGCGCCAGCATTATCAGAATACCACCACTGAACGCTCTGTTTCCAAGAAAACCGATAGGGAGAGAATTCGACTTGTTGGCTAAGTAAAATCCAAAACACAACGATTGTGGCGTGCCTTCGGGTGCGCCACTTTTCGTTTTACATTGTTATTTTATGTAAAGTGTGTTATAATGTAATAGTAACCATTTAACTTTATATATACTACTAGGGGGTATTGCCATGAATAGACAGGAAGAAAACAACAATATGAATATGGAGGAAATTAGACGATTCTACCTGCAGCAGAAAATGCTTAAAGTAGAGTGTAACTTCGGTTACAAAAACTGCACTGCCTGCAAAAAGAAAGACTGCAAAATTAGACAGTATGTAGAATAAAAAGTAGTGAGATTAAAAGCCGAAGCGGGGAGTCATCTTTCGTGGATGGCTTTTTTTCTTTTATAAAAATTAAAACAAAAAGCGAACAAATGTATTGACAAAAATATAATATTAGATATAATTATTATACGAACATTTATTTGTATTTTGAAAGAAGGATTAAAAAATGATTAATACTTTACACATAAAAAATATTGGAATTATAGATGATATTACTATTAATTTAAATGAAGGATTTAATGTTTTAACAGGTGAAACAGGAGCTGGAAAAACTTTAATAATTGGATCATTACAAATATTAGCTGGAGGAAGATTCTCTAAAGAAATGATTAGACACGGGGAGTGTAATTCATTTGTTGAAATGTCTATTTATTTACCTGATTCTGAATATGAAGAAGATAATGTAATTGTATCTAGAGAAATTAATATTAAAGGTAAAAATACATGTAAAATAAATGGTAGATTAGTAACTGTTAACGAATTAAAAACATTTATGAATAATGTTATAGATATTCATGGTCAAAATGATAATCAATCTATTTTAGATGTAAGTACTCATATTGAACTTTTAGATGAATATGCAGATAAAGAACTTAAAGAAATAAAAAACAAATACAAAAAAGAATATGAGGAATATTTAGAAATTAAATCAGAACTTAACAAAAATTATGGAGATGATAAAGAAAAGCAAAGAAAGTTAGATCTTTTAAATTATCAAGTAAATGAAATAGAAGATGCTAAATTAAAAATTGGTGAAGAAGATGAACTTGAAAATAGAAGAAAAAGTATGCTAGCTGCAGAGAAAATAGCAAGCAATTTATCAGAAGCAGAGAATCAAATAAATTCTAATGCAATAGATGCTATGAATGTTGCAATTAAGTCTTTAGAAAAGATAGAATCATATAACAGTGAATATTCAGAAATTGCATCAAGATTAAAAGAAGCATATTATGAAGTTCAAGAAGCAGCAAGAGATTTAGCATACTTAAATGAAGATTTATATTTTGATGAAGAAGAACAAGCAAATGTTGAAGAAAGATTAGATTTAATTAATTCATTAAAAAGAAAATATGGTAATGATATAAAGGAAATTCTAGAATATAAAGAAGAAGTGAATAAAGAAATCTTTGAAATAGAAAATTTAGAAGGTTATATAAAATCTTTAAAAAATTCACTTATAAAAAAAGAAGAAATCCTTGCAGATTTATCAAATAAGATGAATAAAATAAGAAATAAATATTCTAAAGAATTAATTCAAAAGATCAATAATGAATTAAAAGAATTAGAAATGAAGAATGCAAAATTTAATATTAAAATTGATTTTTCTGAAAATAATGAATTTAATAAAAATGGTCTTGATAAAGTAGAATTCTTGATTGCAACTAACGTTGGAGAAGAAGAAAAACCACTTGTTAAAATTGCTTCTGGTGGAGAGATGTCAAGATTTATGCTAGCTATAAAAAATGTTTTAGCAGATGTAGATAAGATTCCAGTAATAATTTTTGACGAGATTGATACAGGAATTAGTGGTGTTGCTGCAAATGTTACTGGTGAAAAAATAAAACAAATATCAAAATCACATCAAGTTATATGTGTAACTCATTTAGCAAGTATTGCAGCAAAAGGAGATTATAATTATTTTATTTGTAAGGAAATAGAGGATGGAAAAACTAAAACAAGAGTAAAACAATTATCAGAAGATGAAGTGTTAGAAGAAATCGCTAGAATTTCAACAGGAAATATATCAGAAATATCAATTAAACATGCAAAAGAATTAAGAGGTATTGGATTAAAAGAAACTGCATAATATTAAGTTTGTGTTAAATATTAGTAAAAAAATTGTCGCCAAGTATATTTATTGTTATAATATACTTGGCTTCTTTTTTGAAGAAGTTTGCATCATCAAATTATCAACAAATGTAAAATTTGTGAGGAAAGAGGAAAGACAAAATGAAAAAACAGCATCAGATGTTCCGCGAATGCCCCTACGAGGTTTACTTTGAGTCGAATTTCGATTCTGACTGCCGGAACTGCCCCAACTATGGTGAATGTGTAAAAATGAGACATCGTCAAAGTGTCAGTGCAGCTAAAATGCAAAAGACTAAGGACGCCGTTCGGAATAGATTTATCGCTATTTGCAGCTTTGTAGCTTTGGCTACGGTAAGTATCACTGCTTTTGCAGCAAGCTTGCCTATGGATACGGCCAAGGGTTCTCCCGAAAGTCAGTATCAGGTTGTAGAAAATAGTGACGTCGTTAATACGACAGGCTATTCTAGCGAAACCGATGGCAGTGCGTCTGACTACTACGTTCTCTTAGGACATCAGGCAACTGAAGTTATTAAGAGTGATGAAGAAGTCAAGGAAACCGTTTCTGAGGAAACAATTCCAATCGTACTTGTTCCTGAAATCTCTGCATATGGACCTGGTAACCGCTACTATTACGACTTGAACGAAAGTGAAAAGATGTATTTAGCTATGATGGTTTACAAGGAAGCACGTGGTGAATCGTTTGAAGGCAAAGTAGCAGTTGTAGCCGTTGCGCTTAACAGATACTATTCCGATGATTCCCGCTTTGATCGCCGCTCTATTTACCACATCGTAACCCAGTCTGGTCAGTTCGCAGACATTTCGAACGTCACTAAGGGTATGTTGGATGCTAATCCTGAATGTATGGAAGCCGTTGAGGCAGCCTGCAAGGGATGGGATCCTACTCGCACGACATTCGAGGACGGTGCACTTTTCTTCTACTCTCCTAAGAACATTTCTGCGGAGGCTATGAAGTGCCGTGAAGGCGTGTTGACTCTTACGATCGGAAACCACAATTTCCACGTTGATTTCAACAATAAGTGCAACTAATTCCAAGAAAAGAGAAAAACGGTTAAGCCAACTGGCTATACCGTTTTTTTCTTTTTGGTCAGGCACGAAAAGAATATTACTACATATACTAAATTATAGATTTAACTATGGGAGGTAGAATAATGTCTGAATTTTTAGTAATACTAAGTAGTATTATTATAGGCGTTGGATACATACAAAGTAGTAATTTATTTCCTGAACCTTTATCACAAATAGAAGAAAAAAAGTATTTAGAATTAATGAGAAATGGCGATGTAAATGCAAGAAATATTCTTATAGAAAGAAACTTGAGATTAGTAGCTCATGTAGCAAAAAAGTATGCATCTACTAATGTAGAATTAGATGATTTAATTTCAATAGGAAGTATAGGGTTAATAAAAGGAATTAATAGTTTTAATCCAGAAAAAAGTATTAAGCTTGCTACATATACAGCTAAATGTATAGAAAATGAAATTCTAATGTATTTAAGGAGTAATAAGAAAAGAAATGGTGATGTATACTTAAATGAACCAATAGGGAAAGATAAAGATGATAATGAAATTACACTTTTAGATGTTATTGAAAAAGAAGAAATGTGTATTGATGATGAAATAGATTTAAAATTTAAGATAAAAGAATTATATGAA
>JAZSBZ010000039.1:0-7565 GCA_045602645.1 Candidatus Scatovivens sp.
TATAAATAAAAATAAAATAAAAATATGGCGCTACGCGCAAAAGTGCTTGACTTTTTCAAAAACCTATGCTATAATAAAATAAAAGAATAAGGAGGATGATATGAAAAACTCACTTTATATCAAGAGTTGCCTCAACTGGATAGGCAATAAAAATAAGATAATGCCGCAGCTTCAATCAATATTCCCACAAGACCTTGATACTCTTGTAGATTTCTTTTGCGGTGGTTGTGATGTCGCAATCAATACGCCTGCGCGCCATGTAATTGCTATAGATGTTAATCAATATCTAATGGAAATATTGAAGTGTTTTCAAGAATATAGTTTAAGCAACATTCTTACATTCATTGAAGCACGTATTGAAGAATTTGAATTATCCAAGGAGAATGAAAAAGGTTTTCTAAAATACCGGGAAGCCTATAACACGCAACCTCAATATCACACTCCACTAGACCTTTTTACACTAACTCGCTTTAGCTTTCATTTCACCATGCGCTTCAATCGGCAGATGCAATTTAATGCTGGATTTGGCCGCGCATATTCAAATTTTTCTGCACGTCAGCGCGCAACTATTGGGCCGTTTTATGAGCGCTTGCAAGAAGTAGAGCTATGGAATAAGAATTTTTTAGATGTAGATTTAGAACAATTTAATCCAGAAGCACACTTTCTTTATTTCGATCCACCCTACCTAATAACAAACAATGTGTATAATAATGGGGTCGACGCGGCATGGCAACGTTGGGACGCGCACAAAGAGCATCAACTTTTAGATTATATTGATCGTGCGCACAATCTTGGTTTTAAATTTGCACTGTCCAATGTAATCCAACATCGTGGAAACACCAATACTATTCTTCAAGAGTGGATAGATGGATATGAAGGGAATCTCAATGTTTATGAAATTACAAATGATGGTTATTCACATTGCACACATACTGTAAGTCAAGACGCTGCACCAACTAAGGAGATTGTGGTGACGAATTATGAATAAAATTTTTTGCGACCGTTGCGGCCAACTAATAAAAGAACGACATAGCTTTATTCATTGGAATTATATAAAACTATACATGGACGAAGATTTAGATAAATACTATGACATTTGTCCTAATTGTTACAAAGAAATAAAAAATTTTATCGAACATCCGCTTGAATTTCAAGCAAAAATAATATTAAAATTGCAGGAGGAAAAGAAATATGAATGACAATCTAAATAAAAATACCTACCACACTCTTTGGAGACGCATGATTGATGAATATTTTCGCCGCCATCCTGATGCTGGACTTGCTTGGTGGCAGCTTCCACCAGAAGAGCAGCCAGAAGGTTTTAAGTTAGAAATGTATGATATTTTTTGGAACCTAACAAAGGAGGGTAAGGAGAAAGAATAATATGATTAAAGCTTATTTGGCAGCTAAAATTTTTGATCGTGGAAGTCAATTATATAATGAAAAAATAGGTAAGGGGGTTCGACTAGCTTATCCCGGAATCGACTTGTATATGGCACAAAATAATGCTAGCATAAATAATAAAGATAATTTCGCTCCGAGTGAAGCTATTTATGATGGAGATATAAGTAGACTTAAAAAAAGTGATTTATTAATTGCTGTAATTTCCGGTGATACTCCAGGTATAGGTACCACAGTAGAATGTTCTCTTTTTTCTCAATTAATAGAACAGGAGCCAACCAGAAAACGTCGTATGATCTGTATCTATGATGATACTCGCGATATGACTTTAACTGAAGAAAAATATATATATGAAAAAACACATATCGGAGAAAATAGTACTCCTTATTTAAATTTATTATTAGTTGGAACGATTAAAAAATATGGAATAATTGTACCCGATGAATTAGCTTTATTTGAAGTTCTAGAACAATGGTATAATGAAGATAGTAAGGAAAAAATTTGTGGTATTTATGAATGGACTAATAATTTAAACGGTAAAAAATATATAGGATTAAGTCGTGACATTTGGAAAAGAAATAAACAACATATTTCAGGTGCAAATTTAGTACATGGTAGTTTAATAGATAAAGCTATAAATAAATATGGGATCGAAAATTTTTCAGTAAAAATCTTGGAAAAATGCTCCGAAGAAAACCTTTCTGAAAAAGAAATTTATTGGATAGCAAAAGAACAAACAGAAGTGCCAAACGGATATAATCGAACTCCAGGCGGAGAAAAACCATGTTCTACCGCTAAAGAAGTAAGTTGTTATGATGGCGACGGCAATATAATTAAAACTTTTTCTAGCGCGACGGAAGCAGCTGAATATTATAATCTTAAATATCCTAGTCGAATTTCTTCCGAAGCAATCCCAAATAAAAATATGGCAGGAGGGATGTATTGGGCAAAAGGACACGAACCAATTTTAAATTTATCAAATTTATCGGTAAGAAAACATTCAAAAATTTATTGTTATGATTATATTACTCATCAAAAAATTAATGAATATGATAATTATGCAACATTAATTAAGGAAACGAATTTTAATAAAACACAAATTAGTTCTGCTTTACATGGTAATAGTAATTTTGCGCATGGATATATTTGGAGTTATATTGATTTTGGTGATAAAGCACCAGATAATTATCGTAAATTAAATACAAAAATTATACCGCAACCTATCTGGTGTATTGATATAAAAACAGGGGTTGTTTTAGAATATACTGATATTTTAAAATTAAGCGATCAAATTAATATTTTACCAAATTATTTAAATAAACGTATTAATAATATTGACATCACTTGTGACTTGGGCCATCGTTATATTATTGTAAATGATCCTCGATTAATTGATACGGTTTTAAATAAAGCCTTTAATGGTGATTATTCTCCACCTTTCTTTCAAAAAATGATACTTTATAATTATAATACTAAAGAAGTTATATTTTTAAATAGTTCTATGGCTAGAAACCAATATGGGATCACTGCTCAACATTGCAGTTATGTTAAAAATACAAAGAAAGCCCCCGCTTACAATTTTGAAGGATTCACATTAATGACACCAGAACAGTATGAACATAAAGAACAATATAAGGAGAATATAAATGAATAATATGCTATATGGTATTAATGACAAACTTCCAGCAAAGCGACTAGTTGTCGCCGCACTACAACAAGTAGTTGCGTGCTTTGTTGCAACAATTCTTATTCCACAAATTTGCGGCCTACCTATTGCCCCCGCAATGGTTGGCGCCGCGCTTGGGACACTTATTTATCAACTGTTTACTAGAGCACAAAGTCCAATGTTCATTTCTTCATCAGGAGCTTTTGTTGCAGCAACTATAGGCGCGCTTGCATTAGGTTCGACACCAAATTTTACTGCTGTAGCAATTGGCGGTATTATCGTAGGAATAATTTACTGTACAGTTGGACTAATAATTAACAAAAGCGGCACCGCATGGATTAACAAACTTTTGCCACCCGTGGTTATTGGCCCAATTGTTGCTGTGATCGGACTCAATCTTGCAACTTTTATTCCAACCTATTTCCAAGTAAATGGTCAATATAGCCTAATTGGTTTTGGTCTTGGAATGTTAACACTATTAATTACCGCGCTAATTTCGCATTATGGGAAAGGTTTTATTAAGAATCTACCTTTTCTATTTGCGATTTTAATTGTATATGCGTTTTCCGCTTTACTAACCGCTTGCGGTATTCCGATTATTGATTTTTCTGCCTTCCAAAATATGAGGTTAATTCAGCTTCCTGATTTTTCATTCTTCCACATGAATTTCTCATACTTTAATTGGTCTTACCTGCCACAAATTTTATTATTATTTGCTCCGCTATCACTAGTATGTATTGCAGAGCACATTTCAGATCACAAGGCTTTAAGTGCTGTTATTGGGACTGATTTAACTCAAAATCCGGGTGTCGGTAATACTTTAATTGGAGATGGTATTGCTTCTACATTTGGCGGTTTTATCTGCGGCTTAATGAACACTTCTTACGGAGAAAGTGTTGGCACAACTGGCTTTAGTAAAATTTGTTCTCGTTATGTAATTAGTTTGGCTGCGGTGATTATGGCTATTGCTGGTTTCTTCGGCCCACTTCAAGCTTTTCTAGTATCAATTCCAGCTTGCATTTTTGGTGGTTGCGCAGCGGTTCTTTATGGGTATATTACTTTGTCTGGTATTCGTACAATTAAAGATAGTAATATTGATTTAAATGATAATAAAAATATTACAATTCTCGCTTCTGTTCTGACTCTTGGTGTATCTGGTGTTGTGTGTAATTTTGGTGTGGTAAGTATCGGAACTACTGCGCTTGCGATGATTGTAGGCATCGTATTAAATATGATTTTAAAGAAAGAGAAGATAGTATGACTATCTTCTTATTCTGTTGGAGATATTATGAAAGTATTAATTGCTTGTGAAGAATCTCAGCGCATTACAATTGAAATGAGAAAATTAGGAAATGAGTGTTATTCATGTGATATAGATGAGCCTAGCGGTGGTCATCCAGAATGGCATATAAATCAAGATGTTTTACCGCTACTAAACGGCAATTGTGAATTTACCACAATGGATGGTGTGTTTCATAAAATAGAAGGAGAGTGGGATTTAATTATTGTTCACCCTCCATGCACATATCTTACAGTCTCTGGCAATAGGTGGTTCAATGTAGAAAAATATGGTGATAAAGCTCGTGAGCGTATGTGTTTGCGTGAGGAAGCTTATGATTTCTTTATGAAATTTGTTAATGCAAAGTGTGTACGAATAGCAATAGAAAATCCGGTTGGGTATATGAATACTCATTATCGTAAACCTGATCAAATTATTCAACCATATCAATTCGGTGATCCAGAAAGAAAAACGACGTGCTTGTGGCTTAAAAATCTTCCTAAATTAATTCCAACTGATATTGTAAATCCTAATATTACAAACAGTACTACAGGACATAGCGGCTATAGTTCATGGCATATGGATATGCAATATATTGGAAAATCTAAAAAAGAGCACAGTAAAATGAGAAGTAAAACTTTTCCTGGTATTGCAAAAGCGATTGCAGAACAGTGGGATAATTTGACTTTAAATTAAAATTATACTATACCTATTTAAAAAAAAGATAGCCAATTGTGTAGTAAACTTTATAAAAGCTACACAAGAATTACTTTATCAATTTTGTTTTTAATTTTACTTATCAAGGAGGAGCTCCATGAGCGACAAATCAAATCTTGACAAAGCACGTCAAGTAAAAAATGATGAATTTTATACTCTTTATGAAGATATAGAAAAAGAAATGCAATATTGGATGGATGCCCTAAAAGGACAATCCATCTACCTGTTTACAGATACTCTAGAATCTAATTTTTGGAAGTATTTTTATAATAATTTTAAGACTCTAGAACTCAAAGAGTTAATAGCAACATCTTTGAATGGAAAATATTATTCTACTTTAGATGGGACTAATATCACAGAAAAAGAATTACAAGGCAATGGCGATTGTAGAAGTGATGAGATTCTAAGCATTATGCGCGCGCATCTTTGTATAACAAATCCACCATTTTCAATTGAAATGGAATTATTGCCGATGTTGGTAGAAAATAACATTCAATTTTTAATTCTTGGGCCAGAAACACTAGTTTCAAGAAAAAATTGTTTCAATTATTTTAAGAATTCACAAATACGCTATGGTTTTACGATGCCTCATAATTTTTTAACACCTGATGGAGACGTTAGAAAATTAAATAATGTATGTTGGTTGACTTCCCTTTCACGAAAAGATAACGATCCGTTACCTTTGATACTATCTTACTCTCCAAATACACATCTTCATGCAGATAATTACGATTGTATCAATGTCGATAAGCTTGCTGATATTCCTTATAACTACTATGGCCCAATTGCGGTACCAATTACATACATGAAAAAACATTGTGCCGCACAATTTAAAATTTTAGGTACAACAAAAAAAGATATGCAAGGTGTGCCGATGATAGATAATGATCGAAAAGAATATGAGGTTTTTGTAAACGGAAAAAAGAAGTTCGCAAGGGTTTTCATTCAACGAATAGTTGACAATAAATAAAAAATATCCTATAATAAAAATAGAAAAAAGAAAGGATATTTTTATTATGTATTACACTTTAAAGCAACTTCGAGAAGAACATCCCATTGGTTCTATTTGCAGAATCTGTTGGAATAACATTCGCAAATGGTGTCCCACGCCTACAGATGTTTATATCTTTAAGCAAGAGCATCCTAATATTCGTAACTTTCATTTAAATGATAATGGAGTGATATGGTGTGAAGAGAAAACAGAATATAAAGTTGAAGGTTATCTTTTTGATGGAGAATATTGGTATCCAGCTATTCAAACTTGGGATGGTTGGATACCTATAGATGAGGAAGAAATAAATACAACGAATAATAAATAAGGAAAAATTATATGGCAAATATTAAATTTTTACTAAATGGCTGTGATATTCAATTTATCGCAGAAGCACCTGAGGACATTACCTTAAAAGAACTTCTTGCTCAAACTGATAAAATTAAACCTGATTGGTGCGCTTGTGGTATTAGAAGTTTGGGGCCATATGAAATTTGGCCTACTGAAATTTTTATTACGAAGAATTCAGTCCATCTTGCTAATGATCATGTTTCTGCAACTATTATGGAGAATGGAAATTGGTTTAAATGATTTGTTATAAAGACCTTTTTTGGAACTTTTTCCAGACGAAGAAAATAGGTGGTAAATAGCTAATGGACAAATATGATTATTATATTGAAGTAGCAAATGATGTAGAATGTTGGATGGATAAAGATGAAGACCCATTTGACCTATCTCAATTTGAAGATAGAGAAAAAGCCGCAGAATTTTTACGAGACGAACTTTGGTTTGAAGATGATATTACTGGTAATGGTTCAGATGGGTATGCTAGTGAAGAAGAATGCGAAGAATTTCTTTGTCATAATTTAGATCTTTTATTTGATGCTTTATTTGAGTTTGGAGAATTAAAAGAATCATTATTAGATAATCTTTATAAACACTATAAAGAAAAAAATTTGGCTCGTTGGGCTGATTGTACAATACGATGTTATGTTTTAGATAATGCAATTGAAAGCGCCCTTATTACTTGGGAAAAGTATGGATTTAAATATAAGAAATCATAATATTTGACTTCTTTTTAATTTTATAGTATAATAATTTTAGAAAAAGAAAGGAAATGAATATTTTTTCTAGAAAAAGAAGAAAATATAAGTAAATAATTCTTATAATATTACTTATTCTATGAAAGGAGTGAAGAATATGATTTTAAAAGAAAAAATTCAATTTTTAATTGATAAAGGTTTTACCTGCGGGCAAATCGCAAAAATTTGTAATTGTCATTCTTCTTCTATTTCTAAATGGTTAAATGGAACTTCACAAATTTCTAGTAGAATGGAAGAAAGTATTGAAAATCATATCAAATCATTCCTAAATGAATTAAATAATATATGGGGATGATTTTATGGGCAAAAAAATTGACATGACAGGATAGAAAATGTGGGAGCATAATCAACCAAAAAGTCGTTGGGAAATAATAGAAGAAGATTTAAATTATAAAAAAGAAAATCAAC
>JAZSBZ010000040.1:0-2520 GCA_045602645.1 Candidatus Scatovivens sp.
CACTTGACTTCTTAAGATAGATAAAGCACATATACCCCATCCCTCTGTAGCAGCACTATAACAAAAAATATTATGCTCAAGGGATTTAACACCATCTGAAAAGATATCACAAACAACTAAATGATATGGCTTTATCTTTAATAAACGAAACGCAGGATTTTTACAAATAAAGCTAAAATCTAAGGAATTTATATTTTCATCAAATTCCATATTATCACATAAATAGGAATGTCCCTTATGAAATAATTCCATTTTAATGACCATCCTCCAAAATTCTTTCTTATTTAATTCTTGTAAATTATATTTCCTACACATTTCATTAAACTTTGTCGGAATAAGTGGAGGATTATTGGATAGCATACTACAAAGAGCATTTATGTCAATTATGTTCAATTTACTGATGCTATATCGAATTTTTTTATCATCTATTTCCATCAAAATATATTTTTCATCGTAAAAGTTCTTTCTTACAATATCGCTTGTTGAAATAAATTTCCAAACATTTTTTTTACCACTTGAAATTGAGAAATTGTCCCATATAGCATGAGGTAAAACAAATTCAAATTCTCGCCATTTCTCTATTTCTTTTTTTAAATAAATACTAGGTTCATATTCTGGATGACATAATCTAATGGCTAACCACAGCTGTTCATAATCTGTTAAGTTATCAAAAACCATTTCATCATATAAATTTCTGTATATTATTTTTATATCTTCTGCTTTCTTGAGAATTACATTGAAAAGGTAATAAACATTATAAAAAGAATTATAACTTGTTTTTTTGCAACTTAATGCCTTACATGCTCTATCAAAATGATGTGATAAATGCTGAATTATACCAACAATATTATTGTTGATGCCTAAATAAAAAAACATTGGCGTATCATAACATTGAGTTACTAAATCAAAGTACGTTAATTCTGTTTTTTCATAATTTCTCAAATATGATTTAGAAAAAAATTTATGTGATTTTTTGATTGCTTTTTCTAAACATGGAAGAAGGCGAATAGAACTATTTTCAGGAATAAAGCAATGATTCAAAAATTTCATAATAAACCTAGATTCAGGTAACACCTTATTAGAAACCGTAAGCTTAAATTGAGCTCCTAAACTAGATGTAAAGTGACAATAATTACAAGAAACTATTTTTGAATTTTTTATTTTCCATGCTTTTATGCCATTATAATGTTTTCTATCACCCAAATAACCATCACCTCTTTCAGGATATTCTACATATAGAACTTCGGAATTGCGATATTGTCCTTTAAATACATTATGCAATATTCCTTGTTCTGATTCAGATAGTCCATAAATAGACAAAAATACTGCACATGTTTCAGATTGAGACATATTAAAATACCCAGTGGGTACAATTAAACAAGCATAACAACAAGAAATCACTTGTTTTAAAATAAATATTTTAATCCAGTGGAACATTTATTATTGACTTTCTACCATGATATATCCCATTTTTATATATTCGAAGGATTGCTTGTGAATGATGAATAGGCTTTTCATGTATCCTACTAAGTAGATATAAATCGAAATCGTTAACACTAAAGTAATTATTTAAATCGATATTTTTTACCAGTGGAATTCTATATACAGTCTTATATGAATATTCTTTACCTGTAAGAATAAATGAAGGCAATTTAAAAGGATTTGCTGTTTTTGTAGATTTCTGCACAACTTTTATAATTTTTCCTTCTCGTTTAAATGCGAAGCCAAAAGCCGCTCTTTTATCATTATTAGTAATTGAATCATCATCAATTAATCCCTTTATTCTTGAATTGACTACTTCATATATCTTTACAGGCCTACCAATTTCATCTCTCTGATCAGTTTTAATTTTTTTTATAGATTCACTTACCAAGCCTATTGGGTGTGCATGCCATATAGCGACACGACAATATCCTTGTTTGGGAAGAGTTATATTTTCTTTGTCTAATTTAAATTCTTCAAAATCGCCATCTTGTACATTAATATCATAAATATATTTATTATTAATTTTTGTTCTAAATACCCATCCCCCTATTTCAAAAGTATTGCGAGTATCTATTCTTTTTCCTGTGATATTTTCGCCTGCATCTATTTTTTTATATAATTTATTTATTTCTTCATTGACACGTTCATTTAGTTTTCTTATTAATGCAGGAACAGCAACATTTTTTAGAGCTTTTTGTGCCCCTTCTAAATCGTCAAATAATGCAGGTTTGTAATCACCTGTTAATCCTAAATAATCAGCGAATTCAAACCCATACAAATTCCAGCCGCCTTGTTCGGCGATGGGGTCGCAGTTTATCCAGCGACCATCGGTCGGGTTGTAGTGTCGGTAGTTGTAATAGACTAAGGCTAATTCGCTATCGTAGTATTCGCTACTCCATTGGATGGGTTGGGTAACGTCTCCGTTGGCGGTGACGCTGCCGAATGGTGTGTAGGCATAGGTGCTACGGATGTAGCCGTTTTGTCCGAAGATTTCGCAGATATTCTTCGTCAAATCCCAGCCATAGGCATACCATG
>JAZSBZ010000041.1:0-4219 GCA_045602645.1 Candidatus Scatovivens sp.
TAGAAAAAAGAAGAAAAAAAGAGAAAAAAAGAGGTTGGTTTAGAAAATTTTGCTTTTGAATGGAATGGACTTAGAAAATTTGAGTTAAAACAGTTTAAAAAAGGTTAATAAAGAAAAAAGTGTTTGAAATGGGTCAAAAATTAGTGTATAATAGTGGATAGTGGCGAATTTTTAAAAGCTTAAAAGGAGAGTGAATTTTATTTTAAAAAATTGGGTTAAATATTATACAAAAGAAGCTGTGAAAACCCTAAAAATCGTAACTATTGGTTCAGCTATGGTATTAACTGTAGCAAGTATTAAATACAAACCTGTATATGATGTCACAATATCAGGGGAATCAATTGGATACATTACAAACAGAAATGTAATTGAAGCAAAAATTGAAAAATATATAAATGACACAAAAGGTAATATAGCTTTTAGAGAAATACCTGCAATGCCAGAGTATGAACTAAAACTTATTAGTAGGGATAAAGAGACAGAAGAAAGTAAAGTTATGCTTGCGGTTAAAGAAAACGTAACAACAACTTACAGAACTTATGCAGTAACATCAGATGGAGAACAAAAAGTTGCTGTAGGAACTAGAGAAGAAGCTGAAAGTATAATTAATGAAATAAATGCAGATTTAAAGAAAGGTGTAGATTTAAAACTTGGTGTTGTAGAAGTTTATACAACTGACAACAACATAGTATCTAAAGATACAGCTAAAGAAACTATATCTGAAATTAAAACTGCAAAAGTAACAGAGTATGAAACAAAAAAAGCAGAAGAGAAGAAAAAAGCTGCTGAAGCAAAAAGAAAAGCATTAGCTGCGGCTAATACAACAAAAATTGCTACTTCAACAGGATCAGGAAGTTTAGATGGAATAGCATTAACAGTTCCAGTACATGGTAGCGTATCTTCAAGATTTGGTTCAAGAGGATATTCAAGATCATCTATACATACAGGAGTTGACGTTGCTACATCATCAGGAACACCTATTACTACAATAGCTCCTGGTACAGTAACATATGCTGCTTATAAAGGTTCATATGGAAATTTAATAATAGTAGATCATGGAAATGGTGTTCAATCATATTATGCACACTGTAGTGCAATATATGTATCAGCTGGTCAAACAATTGGTGCTGGTACAACAGTAGGAGCTGTTGGTTCAACAGGTAACTCTACTGGACCACACTTACATTTAGAGATCAGAATTAATGGTTCACCAGTTAACCCACAAAACTATTTATATTAGAAATAATTAATAACTTACTCGTTTTGAGTAAGTTATTTTTTTGCCTAAAATTCAACACAAAAAGCATATTTTCAACATTAAAAAAATTTAACTTGTCAAGTGTTTTTCTTGTCGATAATTTTAAAAAAATATATTGAATAAAATTTGATTATTAGATATACTATTATGGATAAAGTATAAAATAAAAAGGAGGTACGTTATGGCAGAAATAACGGATGAAGAAAGACTTGCTGTTGAGCAAATGGTTAATGACTTAATAGAAAGAGCTAAAAAAGCTTCTGAGGAGTATAAACTTTTAGATCAAGAACAAGTTGATAGGATTGTAAAGAAAATGTCTATGGCAGGACTTGATGAACACATGAGACTTGCAAAAATGGCTATTGAAGAGACAGGAAGAGGAATTTACGAAGATAAAATTACAAAGAATATGTTTGCTACAGAATATGTTTATCATAATATTAAGAAAGAGCAAACAGTTGGTGTAGTTTCAAAAAATGAAGAAGAAGGATATTCTTTAATAGCTGAACCAGTTGGAGTTATTGCTGGTGTTACACCTGTTACAAATCCAACATCTACAGTTATGTTTAAATCATTAATTTCAGCTAAAACAAGAAATGTTATAATTTTTGGATTCCATCCATCTGCACAACAATGTAGTAGAGAAGCTGCAGAAATATTAAGACAAGCAGCTGTATCAGAAGGTGCTCCAGAAGATTGTATTCTTTGGATTGAAAAACCATCAGTTTTAGCTACAAGTTTATTAATGAATCATCCAGGAGTTGATTTGATTTTAGCAACAGGTGGTTCAGGAATGGTTAAAGCTGCATATTCAAGTGGAAAACCTGCACTTGGAGTAGGACCTGGAAACGTACCATGTTATATAGATAAAACAGTTAATATTAAAAGAGCTGTTACAGATTTAGTATTATCAAAATCATTTGATAATGGTATGATCTGTGCATCAGAACAAGCAGCAATAGTTGACAAAGAAATTTCAAAAGAATTTGAAAGAGAAATGAAAACTTTAAATTGCTATTTTGTTAATGAAGAAGAAAAAGCAAAACTTTGTCAAGTAATGTTTGATGCTGCAAATGGAAATAAATTAAATGGAGCTGTTGTTGGACAAAGTCCAGCTACAATAGCTGAATGGGCAGGATTTAAAGTTCCAGAAACAACTAAAATATTAGTTGTAAAAGAAACTGGAGTTGGCGAAGAATTTCCATTCTCTAAAGAAAAATTAAGTCCAGTATTAGCATATTATACAGTTAAAACAACAGAAGATGGAATTGATTTAGCTGATAGATTAATAAAATTTGGAGGAATGGGACATTCTGCTGTTATCCATTCAGAAAATAAAGAAACAGTTTTACAATTCTCTAAAACAGTAAAAACAGGAAGAATAATTGTTAACTCTCCATCAACACATGGAGCTATTGGTGATATTTACAATACAAATGTACCTTCATTAACATTAGGTTGTGGTACATTTGGAGGAAACTCAACAACATCAAATGTATCTTCAGTAAATTTAATTAACTTAAAAAGAGTTGCTAAAAGGAGAGTAAATATGCAATGGTTTAAAATCCCAGAGAAAATATTCTTTGAGGCAGGATCAATTTCTTATTTAGAAAAAATGCCAGACATTAAAAAAGCGTTTATCGTAACAGATCCATCGATGGTTGATTTAGGATATGTAGATAAAATACTATATTACTTAAGAAAGAGAATGGCATATGTACATGCAGAAATATTCTCAGAAGTAGAACCAGATCCATCATTTACAACAATTAGAAAAGGTGTAAATGCAATGCAAGTATTTGAACCAGATGTTATTATCGCATTAGGTGGTGGTAGTGCAATAGATGCTGCAAAAGGAATGTGGTTATTCTATGAGCATCCAGATGCTGATGTTGAAGGTTTAAAACTTAAATTTATGGATATTAGAAAAAGAACTTATAAATTCCCTAAACTTGGAACAAAATGTAAAATGGTAGCTATACCAACTACATCAGGAACAGGTTCAGAAGTAACATCATTTGCTGTAATTTCTGATAAAGAGAAAAATATTAAGTATCCACTAGCTGATTATGAGTTAACACCAGATGTTGCAATTGTAGATCCAGATTTAGTAATGACATTACCTAAAAAATTAACAGCAGATACTGGTATGGATGTTTTAACACATGCTATTGAAGCTTATGTTTCTGTAATGGCTTCTGATTATACAGATGGTTTAGCAGAAAAAGCTATTGAGTTAGTATTTGAATTTTTACCACAAGCATATGAAGATGGAACAAACAGATTAGCAAGAGAAAAAATGCATAATGCAAGTTGTATAGCTGGTATGGCATTTACAAATGCTTTCTTAGGAGTTAACCATTCAATTGCTCATAAACTTGGAGGAGAATTCCATATTCCACATGGAAAAGCAAATGCAATTTTACTTCCATATGTTATTAAATATAATGGAACTGCTCCAACAAAGATGGTTTCATTCCCTAAATATGAACATTATGTTGCAGATACAAGATATGCTGAGATTGCAAAAAGACTTGGTCTTCCAGCATCTACACCACAAGAAGGTGTAAACTCACTTGTAAAAGCTGTACAAGAATTAAATGCTAAAATTTGTGAAGAAAAATCATTACAAGAATTTGGTATTGATGAAGCTGAATTCTTAGCTAAAGTTGATGTGTTAGCAGAAAGAGCATTTGAAGATCAATGTACAAGTGTAAACCCAAGAGTTCCACTTGTTTCAGAAATTAAACAAATCTTATTAGATGCTTACTATGGAACAGAAATAAAATAATAAGAATATAATTAAGATGGCACTTACAAATGTACTGAACCCAAAAAGTTGGACAGTATAAATTAGGCTACTAAGCAGGAATGTTTTCTGTAATTTACAGGAGACATTCCTTTTAGTTTGCTCTTAATTCTTCTGTTATTATAATATTCTATATATTCAACAATGTCTTT
>JAZSBZ010000042.1:0-55925 GCA_045602645.1 Candidatus Scatovivens sp.
AAATTTTAAAAATTGGGAAGATGTAGTAAAAAAAACATCTGATATTCAAATGAAATGTGAATTGATAGAGTTAAAATTAGATGAAATAGATAAAATATTGAGCAGTAGTTAAAACTACTGCTTAATATAAAGATAAAAATATGCAAAATGATATAATATATCATCTATTTTTATTATAGCATATAAAAATCAAAAAGTAAATAAAAAGTAGTGATGGGCTAAAATCACTACTTTCTTTATAATCTAATAGGATTTAAGATAAAAGCTATTTATATTATACCATTATTCAAATAATTTTGCAATATATTAATATGCGTTTATTAATTTACAATAGTCTAAGCATACCCAACCGCTAGGAGTTCTAGCCCAGTTTCCTTTTATTTCATAAGTGTCAAAGCGTGTCCCGTTTGGATATGTTTTTATTATTCCATAATTAGTTCCAGCACCTTTTCTTACATTCAAGCCACTAGGTGTGTCTACCTTATACAATCCTAAAACATAACCATCTGAATGAGATTCATTCGAATATTGTTTAGTATAATCTAAACAAATCCAACCTCTGTTGCATCTACCCCAGTTTCCTTGTTTTTCATAGATGTCTACTACATCTCCATTATACAAAGATCCTACAACAGGATATTCAGTTCCTGCACCTTCTCGAATATTTAATGAAGTATTTACTCTAACTTCTACTTGCTCAATTGCATTTTGTTGTTGAGGATCTGATTCACTTGATTCGCCATAATTAGGTTTTCCATATCCAAAGATTTCTCTTGCATTTATATTATATGTAAATCGTCCAACTCTATCACTTCTATTACCTTCAATTGTGTGTACTGTGTCACCTTCGACATATTCGACTAATCCAACATGGTCGGGAGTAGAATTGCCAGACCAAATAAAGAAAATAATATCACCTTTTTCTGGTCTAATATGGTCTCTTGTTCCTTCTCCTTTGTTTCTAAACCAGTTGTAACCAGTAGGACAATATGCGAATGGTTGAATTACCTCACTCGATATTCCTACTTGATTAGCACACCACGATACAAACATTGCACACCAAGGTTGATTTGGCATACCATACCAATCTCCATATTTTGTATCGTTATTCGGACCTTCTCTATAGTCCAATTGACTTTTAGCTATTTCAATAATTTCATCTCTTTTACTCATTATTTTTTTCCTCCTTGTTATAATTAAGGGTTGAAATCCCAATTAATGCACCTAAAAATGTGTCTATTGCAGTTATTGTTCCAACAACTTGCTCACCAAAAGGAAAACCCCAAATTCCTGCTAATGCGTAATATAGTGTGCCTATTGCAGGTAGCACAATTAAGCAAATCCATTTTAGTACATCGTATAATTTGTTATTTAATTTCATATCTCTTTACCTCCCAAATTTATTATAACATATAATGCAAAAAAAATAAAGGCAAAGTATCTTATATTTTTCATAAGACTTTTGCCTTTTACGAACTCCACATAGGTAACCGTTTTAATAAGTTCTATAATGCTTATTATACCATATAAATACAATTATTTCAAGCCATCACTTTTCAAATATATATCAACTATTCTATTTATTGAGTCATTGGATAATGCTACATACTCACACAAATCTTCATAGTCAAATACTTCTTGCCCGTCTTGATTTGTGTGACCATTTTCGTATAACCAAATGTGCATTAATTCGTGTTTTAATGTCAGTAGCATTTGTTCTTTTGGACCTTTTTCGACATATAAATCTCTTTCATTGTAGCGTGATCTTCCGACATAGCTTTCTTTACCTGTTATTTTATCTACATTATATATCGTGTATATTCTTCCATTGATAGTGAATTTACATATTTCTTTCATGTTAGATATTCTTATCTAGCATTTGTTTTAACATTGTTGAGTGCTCTTTTTCTTTTTGTGCTACTTTATTTATCATGTTTTTTTCATTCATGTTGCTAGCCATCTCAGCAATGTCTTCAAGCATGCGTGATGTTTCTTTCATATCTTCAATTGTCATTTCTAGGTCTTCATAGTAGTCTTCACGATAATTTCTGTAATTTCTGTAATTGCGATAATCTCTATTATTTATTCTTCCGCCTCTACGGTCGTAATCACGCCTTCTGTAATCGTCTCTATAGTTTCTATAATTTCTATAATCATATTCATCATCTCTATAGCCATAGTCCCTATTATCGTAATATCTTTCATTACGATTTCTGTTATCGTATTCGTTCATATCATTCATAATATTTACTCCTTTCTAATTTTCTGGTATATTCATAAAATATAAAAATACTTTATTAGGTTTTGCATCCTCATCATTTATGAAATCATTTGTATATCTAGCGTACATCTCTATGTTTTCATTAAATAAGTCTTTATAGTCATTGTAAGCTTGATTCATAACCACGAAGAAATCAATAGGTCTAATATTATCTAAACCAAATTGGCTTTGTATCTCTTGCGTTTCTTCAATACTCCATCTCATTCTATAAGGTTTCATTTTTGACACAATTTCATGTGCCATTTTTTCATTTAATACAGAACCATACGCCATTTTATATAATTCCATTTTGTATTCTTTATAGCACTCTTCGTCGTATTTTTCTATTGTTTCGAGTGTATCTTCTAAAATGTCGGACAATTTGTGCATATCTTCTACTTTACCATTATCTACAACTCTTTGTATAATATCTTCTATATCCATCTTTTTCCTCCTTTTTAGAAGATTTAAAATTTCGTTGTTTTGCTTAATAATTGTATCTAGCAAATTGTCTTGATGTGCTAGATATTTCATAAGGTCAGTATTATTAAAGTCGTTTAGCAATATTCCATAGCTCTTAAGTTGAGCTATATTAGAAATAAATCCTAAATTATTAATAAAATTATTCATTAATTATTATTTCTCGCTAAACTATATGTTCCCGCCACAATTATTGGAATTTGTGTTTCAATTGGTGTTGTTGGATCGGTTGGTGTAGGTATAGCGGGCACACTTCCAACAGTTAAGTTAGTTGTTCCCTTTGGGCAGATTTGTATTTTTTTGTCAAATGATACTGTTGCTACATCTCCTGCTGTTGCCAATGTAACTGCTCTAATCGTATCTGGCAATAGCACTCCGTCCTCGTAAAGTCCGACTGCCACAACTCCCGCAGTTGCCGAGCTTATTGTACCACTAAATTTAGCATTATAATATCCAGTATATCCATTTCCAAAAACTTTAAAATTTGGGTTTCCATTTTGATATTCAAGCCAACCGCCATTACAACAATATGAACATCTTGTTCTTATATCTGTTGTATCAAATACGATTTTATCTGAATTGCTTGTTAATGCTAAAGGTTTATTTATTGTTGTTTGTATCATAATTTCTCCTTTCTTAATATAAAAGAGAATAAGCCCTTGCCTATTCTCTTATTTTTTTAGCAAGTTCTCGTAATCGAGTTTTCTGCAATCAGAAATTTGCTGTTATTAAATTAAAAATTTCCGTTGCATCCGCAACCATTGTTTCCATTGCAAGTGAATATTGGGGTGCGTCCAAAAACTGGCGTTGTTGGAACTGGGCAGTTGTTTAATCTGTTATACAACTGGTCTACTTCATTTGCAAATCCTTGTGAAATAAAGGCATTTTGAGCTGTTTGGCTTGCTTGTAAATCTTTCATTAGACTTTCTCTTTGTAGTTCGCTAATCTTGTCATTTTTAGCATCTAATTGAGCCTTAACTCCGTCTAGTTCTAATTGGCATAACTTATCAAGTATAGCTTGTGTATTAGATGTTGCATTTGTTATGATGTCTCTTGTATTGTTTGCATCTGCAAATCTTGTAGCATTGCCTTCATTTTGAATTATGTTTTGTGTTTGGCAATTAGCTAGTCTGTTTTCGCAGCAACAATCAGCAAATTGTGAACTTAATCCATTAAAGCCTTGCAATGTAGAAATTTGGTTGTTAAATGCTTGTTGCATATTAGCCATTTGTCTGCTATTAGCAGATATTTCAGCACTTGAGAAACCGTTGTTTATTGCACCAACAATGTCTCCTGTTGAACTACAAATTTGATTTGAAAGTCCATAAACTCCGTCTCTTACACCTTCAATTTGATTGCTCAAATGTAGTGTGTCAAATCCGTTATTTGTGTTTTGCATTATGTCTTGTTGTCCATTAGCTAGCCAAGGGTACATGAAATCCATGCCCATTCCAAAGCCACCGAATCCGCCGAATCCGCCGTAACCAAATCCTCCTGTCATCGCCAAGATTACAAGTAGCCATAGCCAACCTGCGTCTCCACCAAAGCCACCCATTCCGTTGTTACCATTTACATATACTGGGTACGCATTTGAACCATTGCTTGCATCCATTACTGCTCGCACATCTGATGGTGATAAATTATCTCCCATTGTTTTTCTCCTTTCTATAAAATATTTATAATATTGCTTAATTAAGCATTATTACCTATTTAAGATTTTGTAATTCACTCAATATATTTTGTGGAACTCCCATATTGTTAGCTCCATTTAAAAATGCTTGTTTTTGTTCTGGTGTCATCTTCTTTATCTGTTGCGTTATTATGTCTTTTGGATTTTTATTCTCCTGCATCCAATTATTTACTTCTTGATACTTTCTTGGTAGTTTTGCTTTCATTTGGTTCATTGTTGCTTGTAGCATTGATTGTATTGACATTGGCATTGGTATTGGCATGTTCTATTACCTCCTTTAAATCATTTATTTGTTTTTGTAGCATTAAAATTTCTTTGTCTTTATCATCTAGTTGTATTTCTTCATCTACATTAAATATTCTTATATTCCCTGATGTATCTTTAATCCATAATTTTGAAAAATCTCTTGTAATAAACAAGGCTGTTTTAGTAACAAATTTATTTTTTACATCTTCAATATTTTCTGCAAATTGCCCTTCTAATTCTCCAATGCTTTGTTGTGGTGCTAATTGAAAGTTTTGAGTTAAATTAGTTGGCTGAGTTTGTTGTTGATTTTGTTGCATTTGTCTAATTTGATTATCTAATGCACTTCTTTGTTGCTGTAATCCTTCCAAAGTCTGTGCATAATACGCATTATTTTGTAAATATGGGTTGAAATTTGGGCTATAATTTAGCATTTTTTCATATTCCTTTCTAAAATCGTTTTTAAGAGGTTTTGCCTTTTAAACGATTAATTATATTACTTTAAAACTTAAATGCCTATTTAATGCATAATTTTTGCTCGATTTTTTGTAGTTTCTTTAAAATTGAAAAAAGGCGACTAAAAATTTCAGATTTTTTATTTTTTACATAAATTTTCTTCATTTTTAACCACCTCACTTTCTGTTTATATTATAACCTTAAAAAACAAAAATAAAACGCCATGTTTTCGCCACATTATCGCCATATTTTTTTTGCATAAAAAAAGAACTATACATTTGTATAGCTCTTAAAAAGTATATTAAAGAGATTTATTTAGTTATGATAGCTTGCAACATTTTTAATTTTATACTTCGTATAATTCTGCATACTGTTCTATCTGATACATTTTCTTTCATAGCAATTTGTATTATAGACATAGGATATTTCCCAGTCAAATCATTAAATATCTTTTCTTGAATTTCATTGAAATTGCAATTTTTCAAATAAAAGTCTTTATCAGATTGTATCATATCAAAATTAACTTTTAATTTTTTCTTGTTCGTTTTATTTTGTTCTTGCATACACCGTCCCCTCCACAGTTAGGACATTTGTGATAACCACTTGGCACTTTCTTTTGTCGTCTAGTAGTTTTAGTTATTTTTGTCTGTGTTATTCTTCCCATTTGTTAACTCCTTTTAATATTGAGTTATATCGTGTACTGTTTCAATATTTTCGACTGTTTGTGTTTGTATATTTTGTGAATTTACTGTTTCGAATTGACTTTCATAAATGAACCAAGCTATATTTGTAGCGAATAACAAAATCAATGTAATTAAATTCATTATTAAAAGCCATTTAAAGATTGATTTATTCAATTCCATATTTTTATCTCCCTATATTATTTTATCATTTTGGTAATATCAAATATTAATTTTATCACAATGCCAATTATCGCTGCACCACTAGTTCTCCAAAGCCAAGCTTGATTTTCTTCAACTTTAGTTACTCTAGCAATTAAAGGTTGCAACTTTAAATTATCTATAGTATTACCATCTTCTAATTTAATTAAAATACCATCAACCTTTTTATCTATTTGATTTAAAAGGCTTGAATTTTTAATCATTGTATCTTCAAGTTCGCTGACTTTTTTTTCCAAATTTTCAAATTCTTTTCTACTTACAACTTCATTTGTCATATTCTGTTACCTCTAAATTAATTATAGCATAAAAAGGTTGATTTTGTAAAGTTATTTTATAACTTTTTCTTAATTTTATTCTGTTTCTATCTGTTCATTACTGTCCATTTCTGTATCAAGCTGTTCAGTTTTTTCAATTGGTTCCAATAAGCTTTCAAGATATTCCATCAAATCTTCATAGTCATTGTCTAGCAATTTCCCTTCATCGTTTAATCTCTCTGCTTCTATCATTGCATAACTTATTGAGTATTCTCCCGTTTTTGCTAAATTCATTAATGCTATTTTCTTTCTTTGCGATTTCTTTTCTAATATAGTCATAATTGACTTCTTTCTATTCTTCTAATAAATCTAGTCTAGCCTTTATTGAATCTATTTCACTTCTTAAAGCTCTGTTTGACTTCTTGTAGCTTAATGTCATAATTGGTGGTAAGTCTTCCGCCTCTACTGTTATATTAGTTTGTCCGTAGTATGTGCGTAAATTCTCGTATAAATCCTCTAATTCTGCTATTAGTGTTGTGTTTGTGATTTCTACTAGTTTTGATTCTGACCTTTCATAATAAAGCTTAATATTCAAACTATTCCACCAATTTAAAAATTCTGTTCCTGTTTCTGGCTTATAATTTATATATACACCTGCATTTTGTGAAGGATACAGTTGCCCCATTTTGCTTCCATCAAACTTTTTCCACTCGTCTGTTTCGTATTGCCCAATAGTTTGATGTGTAGAAAATAATGATGTATTAATCTTTATCTTATAGTTTTGTGCAGTAAAATAATATCCTTGAGCAACAGGTCCTGCTGCTATAATAATCTTGTTTATATACGAAATTTTTTCATTCTTATACCACTTACCACTACTTAAATCTTTTAAAAATCCATCTCTTGAATCCCCTAATCCACACATTTCCATTCCTTCTGGAAGTGTTAGTGTTTTGATTTGTTCTCTGTGGGGTTCATATTCTGTATCTTCCGTTGATAACATAACTTTTGTACTATAAACCGTTCCAGATACTGCATTCGCCTTTCCAATTCTTACAGTACAATATCTTGCATTGCTAGGAATTAATCTTGAACCTGTTGAAGAAGCTATTTGAACAAACCCTAAAGAAATTTTATTTTCATCAAAAAAGCATATATAGTTAGCTGTAAATTCTTCATTAGTACATTTTAAGTAAAGTCTTTCTGCATTAGATACATCTATTAAAGGTCCCAAAAATTTTGTATATGCTTTACCCTCTCCTGTTACATTTCCTAAATACATATCTGTTCCTGTAGCTGTAAAAATCAAAGTTTCATCGTTTATAACCACTGTACAATTTGCTTTAAAAATATTAGTACCTTTATTAGTTAGTGTTGGGAGATATAGGTTCTTAGAGCTGACTTTAATAGTATTACTTCCTTTAAGTACATGAACTTGTTGTGGATATTCAGTATTTGGTGAACTTTGTCCTCCTACAAAAGGCTCCCACTCTTGTAGGGTGTTATATTGATGTATCATAGGTTTACATGTTCCGATTTACTGTTGTTCCTTTTATAACCAACAAATAACATTGATTGATAGTTTTATTGCCTAAAGTTGCAGAATGATTATATAACCTATTTGTTTCTCCAAAAGTCAAAGTACCTATTGTTGTATTTCCATTCATAAAGCCTATTTGGACATTTGAAGATTGGAAATTGTTGTTGTATTGAACATAAGTTGTAGCAGGTAATTGAACATCATCAAAGCTCCATGCAAAATTTGCATTTTCTGTAGCAGTTCCATTAATTGAAATCGTTCCGCTTAATTCATCATATTTTACAGTAATTCCATTTTTTGTTGTTTCCTTATTTAATCTTATTGGTAAAAAATTTATTCCTCGATACTGTTTCTGGCTTGTATTCCCTTCTATATCTAATCTAGCATAGGCATTTGTGCTATCGTTTACTGTTATACTCTCTCCTGTTGCTGTACCATCTTCTAATTCAGTATTTATTGTTTCTTCTAAGTTTGCTACTCTTTCATATAAAGCTGTTTGCAATTCTATTGAACTTGAAGCAATTACATCACCATCAGAGTTTTTTAAATATACCCATAATGTTTCAATCTTTCCATTAGTTTGTATGTCTAATACAATATCTTCTGCAATTTTTTCTTCTAATATTTCTAAATCTACTTCATCTGCTTTTCCATTTAACAAATTATCAACTTCGGCTTTAGTATAAATATTAGAAAGGCTAGTTGTTATCGCTTGTAAAATTAATTCTTTTGTTATTTTTTTTGTTGTATTACCTTGAACTATTATAAAATAATCTCCATTTGTTGAATTTTGTGCCGCTGGCAATTCACTTATTTTAATTCCCATCATTTTCCTCCTTTATTATAGATACTTGATTTAATTCATCAAAAGAATTGCTTAAATTTGATAAATTTTGTTGTAAACCTTCTATTTGAGTGCTAAGACTATTTATATTTGCTTGTAAATCTTCTTGTATGTTTTCTATATCATTATTAAGACTATTTAAACTTGTTTGTAAGTTTTGTATTAATTGTCCTAATTGCTCAATTTGACTTGGAGTTGGTTCTTCACTTTCGTTTGCCTCGTCATACGAGCCTTCTTCTATAAAAAATACGGTAGGCTTAGGGCTATACCTTAATATCAAGTCTTCATCTTCTGATTTATAAGCATATACTCCTATTTTAATGTACCCTGTTTTTTTTAGTAGTTCATTAGGAATCGTACAAGTGTTGTTTTCAATAAACATTTTGTACTTTTCATTTTCTTTTGAAAAAATTGCTACTAATACAAGATTTTCATATTCTTGGCTAAATGTAAAATTACAAAAATGTATATTGTATTCACCAGAATTAAGCTTGTCTATTTTTTTTATTTTGACATCATTAATATTTACTTTAATATCCATTTATTTTTCCTTTCTCATTATGCAGTTCTTATCCACATATACATTGCCATAAATGGTGGCATATTGTTCATACTTTCTCCCCCACCAGTTTTTTGAGTTTTACTACTGTCTATTGTAACGCTGTGAGAGTGTTCACCAGCCCCCTCAGTTCCTCCATTCCTATCATTACTCCTACTGTCCCAAGTTTCAACTAATGTTCCTTCACCACCATATATAGCGGAAGTTCCTGGTACAGTATGAGAGTGTTTACCTGCATTGTTAGTTCTACCAGATAAAGAAGGTATATTATGGTCATGTTCTGGCATTTCATTTATTGTCAAAGTATGTGTTTCTTCTCCTCCAGTTGTTCCTAAAGGATAATCTTCATCATCAGCAGCAAAAGGAAATACTTTTTTTAATCTAGTCCAAGTTCCACCTAAAGTTGTCGCTGGGTTTGTATTATTAATGCTAATATATAAACTTCCTATTGGATATACTCTATTCAAAAAATTTGTTTCTATATTATTTATTGCAGTTTTTATTTCTCCTATCATTTGCTTTATAGAATATGTCGTCCAATTTGCTGTTTTAAAACTTCCGTGGTGTTGTTACTGCTACAATACATTTATAAATAATATTATCATAAATTACAATATCTCCTACTGCATATTGGGAAGTTGTTGAAAACGCTGTATATTCACTTGTTCCAATATTTGCTTTATTTCCAGTCATTCCATCGTCTAAGTATTGCATATTAACTGAATTTAAAGGTGTTCCCTGTCTTGTTACATTGCTGGGAATATCTGTAATATAAACATCTTCATAATCTCCATTTTTTTTCGTAATGCGTCTTAAAGTAGGTTCTGTTCTAGTTGTATCTTGCCAATTCATATTTTCTCCTTTCTATATTTTATTCAAAAGCCATAAAGCCATAAACATTTAAAACTGCTGTTAAGAAACAAGTATTTTGAGCTGCAATTTGACTTTCGGTGCTTGAATTGTATGTTTCTGAATGAACACTTTTTATTACAAAGGTACTATTTGAATCATTACTTAAATAATTTTTTAAATCTATACTTTTAACAGTTTGTGCTGAATAATTACTATTGCTAGGTGTTGAAGGTGTCCATGTAGTAGTTTTATTAGTCCCCCAACAATTAGATAATCTTGTGGTTATATTTTCATAAATATTTTCTGTCGTTTGATAAGCTGAACTTATTTGAGATGTAGAATCTAATTGATATAATCCCAATTCTTTAACATAGCCATATTTTGAATATGTATTCCAATAAACAGGATGCTCTGCAAGTTTTATTTTTGCATCTACAATTGTGAAATTGTCTGGGATATTTGCTTCTATTACAATAAAATCACTTGCAAAAGTAAAACCACTTGTCGAAGGATTCCAAAGCCAATATTGTCCAAAAAGATTGTTTTGATTAAAATTTAACATTTTACCAATAAATTGTAAGTTTGTCATCAATCCATTGCCTCCAATAATACTTGTTCCATCTGCCATTTGAATCCCATTATTGTTTATATTTACAGCTCCATTAGCTATACTTGCATTACCATTATTATCAATGACAAAACCACCGTTAATGGTAGTATATCCTTCTAAAGCTAATTTGCTTGCCAAAATTTTAATAAGTTCTGATGTTTGATTTATTTCTGAAATTATTTCGTTCTTGCCAACTTTTGTTGATACTACACTATTTATTTCATCAGCTTTTGTTGTTATTGCTGCGTTCATTTGAACTGTTGTTGAATAATTGTCTGCTAAATTTGTACTAGTATCATTCGCAACTTTGTTAGCGTTGTTTATTCCTGTTGCTAATATCGGTGTAGTATAAGTTGTTGTATTGTCCGTCCAAGTTATTTTGTTTCTAGTCCAAATATATTTACCACTTACCCATGTATCTTGTGTAGTTTTCCAACTGCCTCCAGTTTGTGTTGTATCAGAGGTTGATAGATAATATTGTTCAACTATTGCAGATACGCCAATTCCATCATTTCCATCTTGTCCGTTTGTTCCATTTGTTCCATCAGTACCTTTATCTCCATATACTCCAATTACAGATGGCGTTGAAGAATATGTAGTATTATCTGTATAAGTTATAATTTCATAATTCCATAAATATTTATTCGTATTTGTCATTGTAGGAGGGTTGTTTAACCAATTAGTAGGTGCTGTTGTGTTAGAAGTTGAAACTTGATATTTGTTATTAATAGAACTAATGCCTAAACCAGTGTCCCCAGTATCTCCTTTATCACCTTTGTCACCTTTTGCTCCAGTATCTCCAGTATCTCCTTTGTCGCCTTTGTCGCCTTTTGCTCCAGTATCTCCAGTATCTCCTTTGTCGCCTTTGTTTCCTTTGTCACCATAAACGCCTATTACTCTTTTACTAGTTTTTGTTGTTGAATTATTACTATAAGTTATAAGCTCATAATTCCACAAATATTTATTGGTTGTAGTCATTGTTTGTAATGATGTTGAGAATGAACTATCAGTAGGTGCGGACGAATTTGAACTGCTAACTGCATAATATTCTGTAATAGAACTTATGCTTTTTCCAGTATCTCCAGTATCTCCTTTGTCGCCTTTGTCACCTTTTGCTCCAGAAATACAAGTAGGATTGCTTGTTTCGGTTGAGTTGTCTGCGTAAGTTGTTTTAGTCCTTTGCCACATATATTTTCCACTTTGCCATACTGGAGCTGTTGTTGACCACCCTGTTGTAGGTGCTGTTGTGTTTGAATCACCTAAAGCATATTCAACATCTACTTCTTTTATAATATCTGTTTTAAGATTATCTAAATCTTCTTTTGTAGAATATCCTTCTAATGTTTGACTAACACTAATTTCAATAGAATCTGCCATTTGTTTTATTTCACTACGCATTTGTATTAAAGTAGGATACCCGTCAGTAGTATTGTTACTTAAAACATAATCTAAAGTCATAGGTATGCCACTTGAATTTTCTAAATATATATAATTCACACCTTGAAAAAGTTCTATGTCTACATTATATAAATTTTCTGTAATTTCGTTGTCTAACTTATAAGTCTTGCCATCTCTTAATTCAATTCTTCTAGTTACAGTAATCTGACCTTGATTATCTATAACCATAGTATCGCTTGTATCATTTTTTTTTCTTAATTCTTCAATTTCAAAAGTATATTTTCTTATTTCTTCACTAGGATTTAATTGTGACTGTTTATCTACGCATAAAACATATTTCATTATTTAAAACTCCTAACCATTACATAATGTTATCTGACTGCAAGTATCTTCTCCTGCATATAAATAACTGTTGTATTCTTTTTGACCTTCTAGCATAAAACGATGAATCCTTGTTGGTGCTGTATCACTTTCAGTAATTATTACCGAATTACTTGTAACACTTCTTTTATAATTTGCAGTTGCTTCAACTACTTGTGTTATTTTGCTTAATTCTTGTGTTATCAATGATGTTTGCCTACTCATTTCATCAACTTCTTCTATAAGTCCAGTTATTCTTTTGTTTGCTCTATCAACAATAAAATCAATTTTTTGACTTTTAAAGACTTCGTTATTTTCATTTGAATATATATCTTGATTTATACTGTTAGCTTCTGTTGAAACGCTATCATTTAATGCACCGTTATAAGTTATAGTGTGATTAAATACTCTACTTATATATGCTTTATTTTGCATATCTCTTACTTCTATTATATCATTACAATCCAAATATGCCAACCCTATCATATCAATTTGTTGGATTGGTAAATATTCTAATCCAAGTAAATGAGTGCCTTTTTGTATCAATTCTTCACGCTTAGAAGTAGTGTATGCAAATAAATTGTTTGAAATTGTTAAAGCTCTTTCACCACTTGTTTTAATTGATACATAATCTTGTACATATTCTTCTAAGCCTTGAATGTCAGTTTCGTTGTATATAACTTTGTTTATTGGTCCGTACATTTCATTGGCTTTTTTAAAAGAATCTCTTTTGTACTCATTCATAGTTATTATTTCTGTTGGTTCATTTCCTATTTCAAAATCTAAATATAATTTATTATCTTGTCCTATTCTTGCCCAACTAAAAGCACATTTTGCAATGTTTTGCAATACTTCTCTTAATTTTTTACCTTCAAATTGATTGTTATCAACAATAAAATCATAATTAATAAATTCTTGTGTGGCGAGTTCTACGCCTGCTTGGTCGCATATATCATTTAATAATGTATATAAATTGCAAGGATATGTAACTCTATCAACATAGTCTTGATTAAATTTTATCATATAATCATAAGCTACAAGTTTTGTTGTATCGTTTGTATCATCATTTTCTGGTGGTGCATTAACAATAAAATTACCATAATTAATGTAATAAATTTGTCCGTTGTATTCCGCACCAATTTTTAGTGTAAATTCTTCGTTTTCAAGATTTTGTTCTGTATTCTTATTAAATAAAGTTACTGTCAATTGTTTTGATGTTGCTTGTCCTATAAAACCATAGTCTGGAACATATCTATTATCTTGAAGTTCAATTTCTTTTAAGCTATTTTCTTCATTGTTTAATATTTGAATACCTAATGTTTCACCATTTTCAGTCAAAATTTCTTCGCTATTTTCAGCTAATAATATTGAGTCTTGTATTACCTGAGCCCTTGTTATATTATGTTTAAAGGCATTTTTTAATTCGTCAGTCCACTCTACATTATTTTCTAATTTATACATTTATATTCCTCCATTAATGTTCTATAAAATGTATTTCTTGCATATCTATCATCTCTTCTCCATTCCATTTTATAGGTTTATATTGCATATCATTATGATAAAATATTCCAGTTTCATATTGATCTATTCCTTGATTATAATATTCTACTTGTAAAAACATGCTTGACATTATTATAGAATAATAATATTGATACTGAGCTGGTGTCATAATTGGTAATTGCATTTGTATTTTTGTTCTAGTATGTGGTAATACTTTTATAGAAAGTTCACCGCTTGCTAATACACCACTATCAGAAGTTTGTACAAGGTGGGGCATTATTAATAGCCCCTCCCTCTTTATTGCTGGGTTTGTAAAAGTGCAATCGCCAATCTTTATATAATATCCTCTAAAATTACTCATTTTAGCCTCCTAAATTCTTACACCATACATATTGCTTGCTTGATTTTTATATTTTCCATATCCACTATATACTTTATCATTGCCGATATGAATATCTATATGAGGTGGTGTAGTATTGTTGTTTGATTGATTTTCTCTAAATGCTCTTGATACTGCGTTATAAGTTCCACTTTCAAGACTTTCAACAATCTGGTCGTTATTTGCTACTGCTGTTCTATTTCCTATATTTCCTATAAGTTCAGGACCATTTTCATTAGCCAAGAATAGTTGACCATTCTCTGGGAATCCACCATCAGCATAAGCTCTGAAACTAATACTCATGCTTCCATAACTTGAACGCATCGAGCTTATTAATGTTGGATAGTAAGATGACCTCATTGCATTAGCTATCCCTCTTGCTATATTATAACCAAATTGTAAGCCATAATAATAACCTGTTGCTCCATTGAAATTCACTTGCAAAACATAATCTATAGTATTATTTAATTGCCACGATTCAGCTCTCATTCCATCAACAAAACCTAAAACTAAGTTTCTACCAACTTCTTTCATATTAATAAACATATTACTTGAAATTTTATATGTATTGTTTCGACCAGTTAATCTATCTAACTCAGCCAAAAATGTAAAATAATCTCTTAATAGTAATATTGCTGTTGCTAATTCTGCATTTGCTAGTCTCAATTTATTGTTTAGGTTTACAACTTCTCTGTAATTTTTATTTACATCATTTGCAAAATTTTGAATAGGATTACCTGCGAACCATCCTATAATTGTTTTTACTGCATTTGCAAAGCCCGAAACTGCACTTGCCTTTGTAAAGTCTACTGTATATCCAGCAAACTCTTTCATAAAATCAATGTATCTTTTTAAATTTTCATTTGTTTCTGGTAAATGCGAATTTAGTCTCTTTAATTGTGGAGCTAAGTTTTCTGTTAATTCTCTTGAAATATTTGAAAGGTGTCTGATAAAATCAATGACTGCATTTGTTAATTGTTGCAACATTTTTGTACCTAATGCTATTGCTAATGGAAGTAATCCTACGGAAGCAATTGAAGCTACACCTAATGCTGCCGAAGCTCCACCTATTGATACTAACAACGCAGTTCCCCATAATATTGCTTGTGCAACTGTGTTCCCATTTGCTAATACTGGTGCCCATGCAATTAAAATTTGTCCTAATCCTACACCTATTGCCTGTATTCCAATAATAAATTCTAATGCTACTAATTCCAACTCTGCTAGCATTAATGCTCCTGCTAATATTGCTAGTGGTAATAACGCCCCTGTTCCTACTGTTGCTATTCCTAATAATGCTGTTGCTGCCCCTATTGCAATCAATATGGCTGTCCCTGCTACTATCGAGGTTAAAACAAGGTCTCCATTTGCTAGTACAGGAATCCAAGCTTCTAAAACTTTTCCTAATCCCCAGCCAATAGCCCATATTCCTCCTATAAACAATGCTGTTGATGCTTCTACTAAAGCTAAAACGGCTATACCTAAACCTAGATTTTTTATTAATTCTGTTCCTACTTGTCCTAAACCATAAGTTGCTACTCCTACAAGTGCAATTATTACAATACCTCTTCCTAAAGCTTCTAATATCATTTGTTCATTATCTATTACAGGTTGCCATGCTATTCCTATTTGCTCTAATGCTTTGCCTAAGCCCCATATTGCTCCTACTATTAATGCACCAGCTATTATGACTTCACCTATTATTAATATTCCTATTCCTAGATTTTTAACAAGAGATTTTAATGTGGGTGATGCTTGCGCTATCTTTCCATCAACATCTGAAACCGCTTTTGTTGCATTTGTTACATTGTCTAATGTCTTTTTTGTGTCTTTTAATCCTTTAAATTTTTTCCATGTTTGATATCCTTCCCATACAGTCATACCTATTAATGTAATTGCACCTATTGCACCTAATACCAGTTTATGTTTGTCTACTCCGTCCCAGTCTCCTTGTTTTATAGCATCCCAGCATCTTACTATTTCTTGTATTGCATCAGTTAACCAAGCTAATGACATACCAGCTACTGCGAGCTTCCACTTTCCTGTCATTAGTCCAATTCCGCCTGCTACTCTACCTAAGCCTTCAATTATTTCTGTTACATTGTTGAAGTTTGGTCCATTATCTACTATATCTTTTATGCTTGTTATTATTTGAGACAATCCAGTGATTACTTCTATTCCACCAGCTATTTTAGCCTTTCCTAAAATAAGGAAAAACCCTGCAATTGCATCTGCAATGTTTGGCAAACTTCTCATCAACCTATCAGCTAAATCGTCAATATTGCCAAAATATCCATTTTCGTCTAGCATGCTTAACAAGTCATAATTAGGTAAATCTATTCCTAGGCTTCCGCCTATATTTTCTAATCCACTACCAATTCCAGAACTTTTGCCTGTTTCAAAATTTACATTATTTAATTCATCAAAAGGCATTAGCATTTTTTGTAACTCTTTATTTGCTTTTTTTGCACTTCCGCCTACATCATCTAATCCATCTGAAATTCCACCTAAACTGCTAGATACGCCATTAAAGTCTTGAACATAATCTCCAATTTTAAAGCCAAATAATTCTAGTTCTGCTAATCTTTGAGCCAATCTATCTAATACTTTTGTAACTGCTAAGACCACAGGTATTATTTTCATAAATATTGGTATAAATACACTTCCTGCTGACCTTGCCAATCTTTCCATTGATGTTTGAACTAATCTAAATGCTGTAGCTGGCGATATTGCTTGTTGTGCTATCGTTCCTTGTAAATTTGCGGTTTGTGTCATTATTTGATAATATATCAATTCTGTTTTTTGAGCCCTTGATAAACTATCAAAAGTTCTATCTATTCCTAGCTTATATAATGTTTGTTGTAATGTAACTTTGTCTAAAGCTACACCAAAAGCTCTCATAGGTTCAATTTCTCCAGCAAATCCTGACCTTAGCTTTTGACCTGCTGCTTCAAATGTTAATCCTGTTGTTGTCATATCCATTGCTAATTGGGTTAAATTTCTACTCATCAAACTTGCATTATCACTTGAAATTCCAAAACCTTCTGCAAGTCTTTGAAAGGTTGACATTGTATCCATTGTTTGTTTTGGGTCAAAGCCTAAAATTTGTTCCGTTGTATCTATAAATTTTTGTGTTTCGCCTGTGGTATCGTGCATTATATTTTTAAAATTTTGCATTGATTGCATAAAACTACTTTGCTTTTGCATTAAATCATAAATAGTTGTACCTATTTTTTTTAATCCTAATGCAAAAGCAGCATTTTTAACAGTATTCAAAGCACTTTTAAGTCCATCTAAATGACCTGTAAGTTTTTTTATTGACTTGCTGGCATTATCTGCATTTCCTTGTATTGTTATTCCAATCACACCTATTGTTGCTTTGTTACCTTCTGCCATATTATCCTCCTTTCTTAAATTTTTCTTTTGTTGCCCTAGCCCAATTTTGGAAGAAAATTTGAGCTCGCATTATATCTACTTTTTTCTTTTCTTCTTCTTTTTTCTCTGCTTTTTTATCGTTTCCAATTGTATCTAATTCTTCTATGTTATAAGGTTTTGATGTGTATGGTAGAGGCTTTTTTGCTTTAGAAAAGGCTCGTAATATAGGAGATACATCACATAATGCCTCATATATATACAAGCCTTGTTCCCATATAGTCCACTTTTTATTTTTTGCATTTCTTTTTTCTTTTATTTCAAATGCTTTTTGATAATATTTTGGCATTGACACATCTCCATACCAAAATTGTTCATAAGTCATTCCTATTGAAATAAAATAAGGACATATTTCTTCAAATTTTTCAGTTAGGAAGATATGCTCTACTTGTTCAGTATCTTCTAATACTAAACTATCTTCCAAGATACTTTTTTTCCTTCTTTTGTCTCTTTTGTTTCAAATAATTCGTTGTATGTTTCTTGTATCATCTCAATTAAATTTTGAGCTAATCCTTGTTTGTCATCTATAATTTCATAAATTTCTTCAACTTTTACTGCTTTAGTATTTCTATGATTTTTTATAAAAGCTCCTTGAAAAGCTAAATCCATCATCATCATTGGTTTTTCAACAAATTGGTTTAAATCAAACCCTTGTTTCTCCATAATTCTTATAGCATCTCTACTATACTCTAGCACATATTTTTTATCTTCATATTCAAATTCAATTTTCTTGCTCATATTTTTACTCCTTATATTTTAAAATTTATGCTGATGGTTTATCAGCCCATATTGGTTCTCCAGTAGGTGTTATTGAATTTTCAACCTCAGCAACTTCATTTACACCTAATTCTGGTAATCCCATTGCTGTTGGTTGCCCTGGGAAAAATAATCCCTCTGTCAAACCAGGTACTTCAATTAAAAACCATGTTTTCTTCCCAGCTGCCCTAGCCGCTGTATCAGCTGTAACTAAAGCATCCCAAGCATCTTTTAAAGCTTGTGATAGATTAAAAGTAAATGGTAATGCTCCTCCTAAATCTTTTAATCCAGGAATATAAGTTTTATATTCTGTTTCATTTAAAGTTGTTGTTTCAAGATTGTCTGGTGTTGGATTTAGTGAAGGTATTGATTTAACCCCTGGTATGTCTGTATATCCTGTTGTTGGTCTTGTTCCTGCTGTTGATTCAACAGCAAATTTTAAATGTACACCAATTGTACTTAAATAAATTGCGTTTGGCATTTATTTATCCTCCTTTTTTAATTTTTATATATTAAATTTGTTTCTTTATCATAAACACAACTATATCTCTGTATGCAAGTCATTACAGTGTTATCTTGAATATATGGTTGAGAGACTGGTGTTCCTAATCTTCTCATTTTATAGTTTTCCATAATATAATCATTTACTATATTGCCCATAAATCTTGCACTTTCAACATATTCATATTCTTCTGTATCTCTACTATAGCATACTATTTGATAAGTTAATAAAGTAGTTTGTTCCCCATCTGCGGTTGTTCTATCTTCAACTTCGCTATTGTCTATTTCTTGTATCGTTACCATTGGGTATTTTGTTTTGGGTAGATTTTTATACGCTTCTTTTACAACAGTATCTTTATAACTATCATTTCTATTCTCAAATAGTTCTTTTAATTGAGCCTCTAGCTGTTTAATTAAAGTCATCTAAAACCTCTCCTATTCTTTTTCTTACATATGTATTAACTTTCTTTTTTGCTTTTTCAAAAGCTGTATATCCTTCTTGTTGTGCTGCAATACCTTGTGTGTATTGTTTTTGTCCCCTTCCATCTGTATAAGTCCAATATAAGCCACCAACTGGAATATCATGTTTTGAGGCGTTACTATTTTCATTTTTATTAGTTCTAATAGTCTTTCCACTATTGTAATCATTAAGTTCAAATTGCTCTTTCATTGGGTGTGGATTTTCAGCTCCGACTGTACCTGTTCCAAATTCATCATACAATGCTTGATAACCATACATTAAAGCTTCTTTTTTTTTATCATCACCTTGCACTTCAAAATTCATTGGTGTACTATCTTTAACTCCTGATTTATTGTATACGGATTTCATTTTTTTTACACTATATTTAGCTAAATCATCTATTACTTTTTTTTGAGCTTCTTCAAGTTTTTTATCAACATTTTTTAGTTTTGATAAAAGCTTATCTATTCCTTCTTCACTTAAATCTACTGTAACTTTTTTACTCATTGTCATCACCTGTCATTCTTTGTAAATAAAAACGAGATTCATTTAAAAATGTTAATGGTTCTCCATCTACATAATAATCTGCATCGTCACATATTATACTATGTTCTTTTGGTGGTTCTTTAAATACATAACATCTATCATTGTTATGGAAATTTTGAGCAATATTAGGAGATGTATAAACAGCTAATCTTTTATTGTATTCATTGCCTGCTACGATTATTTCTCCATCAGTTGAAAGTGGTTGATAATTTAACTTATACTCTACTGGTTCTAAAAATATTATTCTATTATTTTGTTCTTGTTGATTGCATAAATAAATTTTTCTTTTATTCCTAGTTAAATGGTTCATTACATATCAACTCCTTTAGCTAAGGGTATTATCTTCCTTGTTAACGATAGTGGATAATCAGAAGCATTGTCATAACCTCTACTAATACCACCTTCTGAATGTGAAGTTTCGCCTTCTGCACCATATTTAGAAATAGCACTTATAGCAAGTTGAATTATTATTCCTGCATAAATTTCTTCATAAGGTTTTTCTTCGGTAGGAGTATAATGTCTATCATTGTAATACTCTAGTAAAGCATTTTGGATTTCTTCTATTGCATCTTCCTCTGTCGCAGAAAGCCCTTTTGATTCTATTCTTTTTTTTAATTTTTCTACTAAAATCATTACTTTCTCATTGTTTTCAAAATCCATTTTTTACTCCTTTTTTTAATTCTCTTTATTGAATGACGCTTTGTTTTGCATTTTATAAGCCTCTTCAAGAGAAATAGAATACATTTTTTCGCTTACTTTTGAATCTATTACAATAATTGTTTTTGTTGCTTCAACATTGTATTCATCACCTTTTTTTGTAACCTTTACTTCTACAAGCTTGTCGCCAAAAGGTTTAATATATACTTTGTTTTCATATTTGTATAACATTATTTTTTCCCTTTCTTGGTTTCTAAACCATATTTTTGATTAATTTTTTCATTCTCTTCTTTTTGTTCTTCTTTTAAGTCCTTCAACTCTTTGGTTTCTTCTTTTTGTTCTTCTTTTATTTGTTCTTCTTTTATTTTTTGGTTCTCTTGGTCTTTTGCTTCTTCAATAATAGAGGCTACTTTTTTTGTAGCCTCCTTTTTATCAGAAGCTATTTGATAACCAAGTTGTTTATATTGTTGTTCAAAAGTTCCTTTTGTAACAATTAATTTTGAACTTCCTTTAACTATCGTTATCATTCTTGCTCCCCTTTCTTATTAAGATGCACTTGTATCAAAGATAAATACGCCATCTGCTTGTTCAAAAGATGGTAACATTACCATTGAAACTTTTGTTTCTACATTTACAGGATCTATAATTTTAGAAGTTGTTACCGCTACTGAATTGTTTACTAATGAAACCTCTGCATCTGTTGCTCCAGTCATTAAGTCACTCTCTTCTGGAGTCGTTCCATAATGAGTTTCTCCTAGAGGTCCTTCTGGGAACATTACAAAAACATCATCTGCAAAATAGTTTGTAAATTGTCCTTGCTCATTTACATATCCATTATCATTAGCATAAATAGAAAGACCAGTCTCATTTTCTATGTATCTTTGAACTTCTTTTGCTGTAATAGTTACATTACCATTTGCTAAAACATAAATTCTGTTTTTTATAGCAGTATTATTTACTAGAGCACTTAATAGATTTGAATTACACATAGCTCTTGTTAATTTGTAGCCTTTTTTCCTAGCCACATTTTGAGCATCTGTGATATCTTTAATTATATCAGCTCCAGCATCAGTCCAAGATGTTTGAACTGTAATTTTATTTTCTTGTGGCATACCATAATCATAAGTATAAGCTTGACCATTGCTTGCTAATGTAATTGTTCCTGTTGTAAGTAATTGCATCCTTACTCTTTCAACTGTTTCATAAGCTGCTTTTATTAATTTAATTTCATCATCAAATATTCTTGCAACTATTGCTCTTATCATATTTTCATTTTGTGTTTGTATTAAAGTATTTAATTGTTGTCTCATTTTTTCGTCGATAACCATTGATTCTTTAAAGAATGGCATATCTGTTTTTACTTTTTCAATTCCTTGTCTATCTCTTCTAATAGCTTTTGAGTCATAAGCACTTAATCTTAGTCCTACAACTTGATTATTAGCACCTTTTATCCAATCTAATTCAACACCAATTTCCTTTTTGAAAGGAAATAATTGGTCTCCTACTGTTACATCGTTTAAATCTTTTTCAATCCAATAAGCTACCATGTTTGAGCTTGTTACTAAATCAAATATATTCATTATATAGCACTCCCTTCTACAAATATTATTCTAGGTAATGCAGCCTTTGCTTCTGTTGTTATCATTGATTTTACACTTGAATCTAATTTAAGCAAATCAACACAACCTGCAAGAATTATTGTTGCATTTTCTGCTCCTGCTGTTACATCTACATCATGTAGTAATACAGCAGTTGCATTATTTGAAGCTGGGCTATCTCCAGCTGCTTCTGTTTGAGTAGCTTTTACAAAAGCCGTATCTCTCTTTTCAATATCTCCATATAAAGGAGTTCCTGCTTTTAGGATTTTCTTCCCATCGCTATCTGCTGAAATTCCTGTATTTGTTACTTGTGCTGGTAATGTTACCATATAACTATCATTTGCTATTAAAATATTTTTTTCTGGAGCACCATATTGCTCAGTTATTACTCTGTTTGCCATTTTCTATCTATTCCTTTCTAAAAAAATCTTTTTCAACTTTCGACTCAACCTTTGTAGATTGAGCTAGTTGCTTACCAAAAGAGCCTTTTTCATCTCCGTTGCCACCATCTTCTCCTTCTTTAAAAGAACCCATCTTTCCAAGTTTATTTTTGATTGCTTCGTTTTTACCAACTTCATAAGCACTTGCAACAATTTTTGAGACATATTTGCTTATTTTATCAGTCTTGTCGTTATCTTCAAAAGAAATACTTGAAAGAAATTCATCGTATTCTTTATCATTATCTTTAATGCCAGCTTTGATTCTTGCTTCTGCTAAAGAACTACTTGCATTGCTTCTACTTTGAGAAACTTTACTTTCGGCTAATTCTTTTTGTAAACTTTCTATTAATTTTTTAGTATCTTCATCAGCTTTTTTCTTTTTGTCATCGTCTGTCATTTTAGATTCTAATTGTGCCTGTAAATCAGCAATCTTGTCATTCAACTCTTTTTTTTCTTTATTTGCTTTTCCACTATTTGTATACTCACCTGTTGATAAAATTTGTTTTTTGAAGAAATCATTTATTTCTTCTTGTGTTAAACCATCTTTGTAATGGTCACCCATGATTTGTTTCATAAGTTCTTCTAAATTCATTTTTTTACCTTTCTTTCAGTAGTGTTTTATGGCACTTCTCTGTGCAATACCTATCTACAAATATAGCCATTGTAGAACTGGCAATTTATATATTTTGACTTTCCAAAACAACTTCTTTTTCAGTTGTCTTTTTAGTCTTAATATCATTATTTTTTTGTTGCCCTTCTTGTTCTTTTTTGTACTTTTGACCTCTTGCAATAACTCCTTGAATGTCTGTTGTCATATCCGCCATTGCTAACGCATCTTCTGGAGCTATTTCTCCAGTTGATACTAATGTGTTGAAACTTTGAGCTTTTGTTTGTATGTCATCGTTTTTGTTTCTAGGTAATTTAATATCTATATCTTCTAGCTTGAAATTTTTTGAAACTAAATTTAATAATTTTAAAACTTCAATTCCTACCGCTAATTGTTTCTTTTTTGCAATTTTGAAATAACTTTCTTTTATTCTTGCAACTATTTCTATGTCAGCCCAACCATCACGAAGCTTTACCGCATTTCCAGTATCTCCGCCACCGCCAGACCTTGTTTTCCTATCTGGTATTCCTACTATTGTTTTGTATGCTTCCTCAAAATATTCACGCAAATTTTGTATTCCTAAACTATCTAACTGTTGATATATAAATTTAGCATCTACATTTTGCCCTGGTTGACCTATTAATTGTAAGATTCTATTTTTTCTCGCTTTTTTAGCTTCATCTTCGCCTAGTTCTGCATTTAAGATAATCAATAAACTTTTTATTACATTTTCAACATCACTAATACTGTCACTCGCAAGTAAATTTAAAGCATCACTTATCTGTATTGCCATTTCAAAATCGCCTTGCATAAATTGATTGTTCTTAACTAATACTATTGGGTTTAATCCTATTGGGTTTATGTCATAATCAACTATTTTGGCACTATTATTAAATGTGTCTTGACCTTCACATTCTATTTTATACATTTCATCATCTGAATAACAATAAAATACAGTTTTATTCTTTTCTTTTGACACATAATATGTTACAGATAATTTTACTGGATTATCCAACTCTGGTGAACATACAATAAATGTTGTGTCTGGTTTTAAGGCTATTGGTACTAACGGATAATCTGGCATATAATCGCTATACAGATTTTTTGATGGAAATAGCCCTAAATAAGCCATTCCAGTTATACTTGCCCAGAAACCTGTTTCATTGTCTTTTGTTTCTGAGTTTTCATAATTTAATACATCAGTTAGTTTTTCAATATCTCTTAAATGTTTGCCTTTTCTTTGAGTTATCTGTGCACCTTGTGAATATGTATATCCTACAATTGTTCTTACTGTCGAATTTGCATAATTTATTGTTGTTTGATTTTCTATTTCATTGCCGTAAAAATTACTTGTACTGCCTTTTGTGTTTTGATTTTGCTTTCCATTATAATAATCTACTAGTTTATAGATGTCTGCTCTATTATATAAATGAGTAGTCCAAGCTTTTTGTATTACATCTTTAATTGTATTTTTATTTATTTCTTCATCTACAATTATTAATTTTCTTCCTTTTCCTAAAGCCACTTGTTCCACCTCTTTTATAAAAATAAAAGCCAATGATATTTATTATCTATCATTGGCTTCTGGAGCTCTTTTTATATTCTCTGTTTTAACCTGAAATTCTTTTTTGCACCTTGGACACCAAAAATATATCCCTTTTGGTATCGCATAATACTCCATGGTGCAAATTAGTTTCCTACATTGAGGACAATTTATTTTTATTCTATCTAGTTTAATCATAAGTTTCTCCTATATTAAGAATAACATATTAATTTTAAAATGTCAACTTTTTTTCCACAAAAAAACCGCCTTATCCCCACAAGACAGCTTTTTTTAAAAAATAATATTTTAGGAGAAAGCAACAAAACGAAAGTTTTTTTGTCGCTATAATTTATTATATATTTATAATAGCATATTTTTTAAGAAATGTCAAATTATATCCCTAACATATTTCTTGAAATATTACTTACTGCTTTTCCATAATTACCTTTCATTCCTAAAACATTTGCAAAAAGCCCAGCTAGACTGTCTGGGGCATCATCATGTTGTTTTTTCTTTATATTTTTTGCACTCGTCTGATTGAACTTAAATACTTGATTTAAGGCATCATTGAACATTTTGTTTCCTCTTATACCTTCTCTTATAGGAATAACCAATCTATACTTTGATGCTGCACTTCCTCTTATCGCTGCTTGATGGTTTAGTATTCTATCTGTTTTACTCTTTGTTGTTGGAGCTTTCTTGCTATCTACATAGCACTCGACTCCATCTTTCTTTAGTTCTTCCTTAATATCATCTGCATATTCGTCTCCACCATTGTTTGCTTCAAAACATATTCTTGTTATTCCATAGCTCTTTATAAAACTTATTACTTGCGGTTTTGTTACCGTTTTATCTGCCTTATTTACAAAATACCATGCAATTAATTTGCAATTCCCATTTTCGTATTCGTCTACAATAGGCATTGACAACCAATCTTCTCCGCCCCACGCAACATCACACGAAGCTACCGTCCTTACATATCCTTCTTCTCTTTCATATGTCGGTAAATCAAATTTTTTAAATTCTTTCTCAAAAAATAATATTCCTTCTCTTTCTATTGGCTCTTGCTGTATTAGACAACTAAATGATACTGGGTCCATTAAATCTCTATCTTCATGAAACATCTTTGTTGTTATCGCAAATCCATATTTATAGTTGAAGTTGCTCTCGTCATTTTCATCTAATCCTGGCAGTCTTATTCTTATTAGTCTCTCTGGCTCGTGCTCCTCATAATACGCAATCGTTCTCGATAATGGGTCATTAATACTGAATATTGTTCCATTTAATAGCAACTTGCAATTTCCTTGCATACGCTTCCTTAATGTTCCTGTAAATTCTATCCACTTCTTATCCATTAAGTCTTTGTTGCTTGCCTCTTCTATATCTTTTACTAAGTCATCACAAAAAAGTATGTTATGTGCTCTCGTTCTTCCTGTTACTGAACCATCAAATCCTACACAATATAACGAATACTCTGAATGTGGTCTTTTTCTATTTTCTTCATTTGTATAATCTAAACTTAGTGTCTCCGCACTCCTATATATTTCCCTTAATTTCGGGAATATTTTTTTAAAGTTCCCCATATCATCATTTATTAACGCATCTATTCCATTGTACCCCTTGTCTTTCGCTATCGCTGCTGAATAACTTACAAACATTGATGGTAGCTCTGGGTCTTTTCCTATGCTCCAACTTAAAAACCTCTTGCCAATCTCCGTCTTTCCAGTCCCGTTGTGGCATACTTACTGTCATTATTGGATTGTCTGTCCTGTAATAAAATTTCGTATATTCCCTCGCTAACGCATTTAATACCATCGTCCTCGGTGCTATAAATTGCTTCTCTGGTGCTATCCCAAATTCCATCGCTGGTAAATAATATTCAAACAAGTACCTCGCTAAATAATAGTACGTCTCTTTCATCGCTTGATATAATTGCCTCTGTACCTCTAAATCTTTCGCTTCCTTTATCGCTTTGTTTATATTTAAACTTATCGCTGTTCCTATTTGTATGCTCTCCGCCGTCTTTAAATTCTTTGTGCTGTAATCGTACTCTACTTTGCAAACTTTATCCCTGTCCTCAATTAAAGACTTATCATACCTCAATATATTCAATAAAAGTAGTCTCTTACTTACTTCCATCTCTGTATTCTCTAAATTGTACTCTATTTTTTTTATGTCTTTCTCTATTTTTTCGTAATCTTGCTGTTCTTCCACTTTTACCCTCCAATTAGCCATGCTTCAAAACATATTAGTAATGTTGTGAATAACATTGTTAATGCTTTATCTCCACCTGTTTCACTAAATGAGTCTTCTATTCCATCTATTATCCCTATTCCTATTATTATTGCTAATATTACTCTCATTACTCCCATAAATATTCCTCCATTATCATTATTATTAGTTTGTTTACACTTATATTATTATTCCTTGCTATCTCTTCCAATTCTTCGTGTATCTCCTTTGGTATCCTTATACTCCTTTTTATGTTCTTCTCTGGATTTTCCATTGCTCCCCCTTCCTTCAATTAAATGTTGCATTACTATTATTAATAACTCTATCATTATCGTTCCTAATGCCCCGTAAAATATCCCTGTATAAAATATCATTCTTAATATATCACCTATCATTTATTTATCCTCCTTCTTCCTTAAGTCTATTATTATCTCCTCTTGGCTTAAATCCTTTTCATTTAATAGTGTGTCTGCTATTTGCCTTAGTACATCCTTAGCTTCTAACCATGTTGTATAATCCTCTATTATCGTTGTCTTTCCCTCTACACTCTCCCCAATTAAATACCTGTTGTTTACCTTTATACTTAATTTCGTTGCGTTTATTATCTCGTTTTTCCCGTTTACAAATCGTATATCCATCTCTTTACCCTCCTTACCTCTATTATATCATAAAAAGTGGTGGCATACAAGCCTTTTTGTTTTTTTATTTGCTCGGGGGGTAGATACGCCTGCCAGGGGGTCTGCTCCAAAAATAGGGGTCAGGGTGCGAATTCTTATAACTTCTAAGTGGATTGTCTCCGCTTCTTTCATTCTCTGCGGATCGTCTTCCAAAAAAACTTGAAAAACTTTCCAAAAAAGTGTTGACAAACTATAGAAAATATAGTATAATATAATCAAGTTAAGAGAGAGGAGAAAAAAAAGATGAAAAACTTATTAATTAATATTTTATTCTTTGGAACTATTGCATTAATAGCTGGGGGCATTTTCAGCTTTTCAGAATATCAAATGAGAGGGGCAGAAAATTTCAAAGGGTATACATCAGAAGAATGTCAGCAATATTATTCAGAATACAATTCAGAATATCCAGAAGATTTTTAAAAAAACTTTAAAAAGCTTTCCCAAAAGTGTTGACAAACTATAAAAATATAGTATAATATAATCAAGTTAAGAGAGAGAACAAAAGCAACGCAAAATGGTGTTATTGGAAAAGTAGAAAAAGCCCGTTGATGTTCAATCAATTAATAAAAAAATAATATTTTAGGAGGAAAAAGAAATGAATGTAACAATGAGAAATGTAAAGAAGGAGTTTCCAAAAATAATTGAATTAGAATATTGCGAATTATCAAATCTATTGAGATACAAAAACGCAGACTTTACTACTTCAGGAGTTTATGGTTGGAATGCTGATATCTATGCCGTAACATACGACACAGCAATTTGTACAGGTTATAGACCTTTTGGAAATATAAAAGTAAAAAGAGATGTTATAAAAAAATACGACAATGAAGCTTTTGAGATATACAAAAACGAAGCTGATTATGAAAAGGCAAGAGGGAAAGTAGAAAAATTATTGCAAAAATTCATAAAAGAAGTTACAGAGTAAAAATAAAATAAAAATGGAGGGCTAAAAAAATGCAAAGAAATAATCAAGTATATAATAATTATAAAAATACAAGTAAAAACGACAGACACATTTTAATTACTGGGAATTTAGCAGATGTTATAATGGACGACTTCAACGAATGGCTAGACGACCACAACATTATGTTTTGGGATGATAACATGCAAGAACATGTTGATGAATATATAATGTCATTGTTTTACCAATTGCAGGACGAAGGTTTGACAAATGAAGAAATCGAAAGCATGGAAAATTCAATTAAAAGAATTTTGATAAACTATTGCGAAACTATACCATTTTAAGAAGCGGAACTATAAACCGCTTTTTGTTATAAAAAATAAGGAGGTACAGAAAATGGCTTTAACTGATAGCTTTAATGCAGTATATAACAAAAAGGAACAATCAAAAATCGAAAGACAAAAGATAAAACTACATGATGAATTACTGGAAATGGAACTTTTGGAAAGCTTGCAAGCTTTACAACTCGACTATATTACAAAAAATGACAAAAACATGTTACTATTGCCAAAAACAAAAAATGATCTAATAAATGAAATAATAAACACAAACAGCACTAAGATATTAAAAAATAGCAAATATATGGATTCAGACTTTCAAAAAGCTTATCTACTTAAAAAATACGATATCATAACAAATAAAACTTTACGACTTGCCAAAACTTTTGACAAGATACAAGAAGAAAAAGAAGCGGAAGAGCTAAAAAAAGAGCTTGAAAATGCAAATATTGTTGAAATATCACGCAAACAAGCAAAAACCAAAATTAATATAAATTGGTCAAAAATATTGACAGTATGCGGATATATTGCAATAGCTCCATTGTTTATCTTATGGGGTATTATAGATGGAATTTGTAAAAATAAAAAATAGGAGGATTTTAAAAAAATGAATGAATTAATTAATAAAATAAGAAACAATAAAAAAATAGAATATAATGGGGCTACATATTATCACATAACTTTTAACACATTAAAAAAACATGCGGAAAATTTTAAATATTATAATATAATCAGTTTTGACAACAAACACGGGAACTATGCAAAAAATAAATTATATATACAATTACCCTAATATTATTAAAAGCGGTTTAAATACCGCTTTTTTTGTTGTTTTTTGGAACTATAAAACATTGTAAAATTACAATAAAATGTCATGCCTTTGAAACGCTTTAGGATTGATTTTAAGGCGTTTTTATTCTTAGATATATACTTATATTATTTAAGTATAAAAATTGAAATTTACCCGTTTTTTGTTTGTTTGTATTGATTTTAATTATAAAACTATATTATAATTTTTTTAAAAATATGCATAAAATAGGTATTTCACGCAACTTTTATTTTATGTAAACTATTCTGGAATTTCATGTATTTTTACGAATTTTTAGATTTTTTGAATTTTGGGAACTCGTTCAAAAATGCCTCAAAGTCGCATCGGTTTTTGGAAAATTTTCAAAAAAAATTTTTTTATTTTTTCTCTTCAAAGTCGCAGACACTTTTAGGAAAAAAATAAAAGTCTAACGACAATCTTCTGAAAGTCGCTAGGCTTTTGTTGTATGCAATACTAAATATAATATACCACATTCCCAATTAAAAGTCAACCGAAGTCGCAATATTATTTTTCATCAGAAGCGGATTCCTCTGCCTCTGCTTCAATTGGCTTTTCTTCTGGTGCTTCTGGTAAAGCTGAGATTAAATCATCACCATTAGTTGGAACATCACCAGTTGGAGTTACCGCAGCCTCAATTTGTTGCACATCTTTCATTCCTAGATAGTTCTTCGCTCTAAAGATCCAAAGCACAGGTGGAATTTTCCCATCACGCACCATAGAGCTCTCCATAAGGGCAACAACCTCCTTTGCCCTTTTGATGATTTGCGAGTATTGCTTGTAGCCTTCATATTGCCCAGCTCTCATATCATAAAAAGTACGAGAAGGGATACCACAAGCAACAGCGATAGATTCATAAGTAGGGACATTACCAGTAGAGGAACAAAGGTCAAAAAGTTGTTGAATTCTATCTTCCATCTCTTCTGGAGTAGAAACTCTTTTAACATTTAAAGCATTAACTGCGAGAGCAAATTTCCAAGTATTTTTAATATATTCTTTATCAACATCTTTTAAAGCTTTTTGCAAGCTAGAACGATTGCCAATATTATTAACATCTTTACTCATTCGTATCACCTCTAATAGAATTATAGCACAAAGTCGAAAAAGGTGCAACCACTTTTAATTGGAAAATAAAAAAAATAAAAAAAATAAAAAAAAACAATTCAAAACAAAACAAAGGTATCGTAACAGAAGTAACATATAAGTAACACCCTAAGTAACAATGAAACTCCTTTATTTTAGAGGGTTTATGCTATAATGTTACTTATGTTACTTATATATTATATAAAAGAGTATAGAAGAGAGAGTAATAGTAGTATATAGGGGTATAAAAAGGAAAAGTTTTGAAACACTAAGTAACAAGTAACAAAATGACGACTTTGCTTGCTATTACTGGAGTTAAGCTGTTACTTAAGATGTTACTTTGTTACTTATGTCCCTCAGCAAAGTATACATAATATTGCTTTTATTCATTTATGTGAACATTTTTAAAAAGAAAAATGATGGCAAAAAAAGCGTTACGAAGTCACAATAATTAGTTAACATAATAATTATAAAAAAATTTTAAAAAAATTATAAAAAATCTATTGACATTTTAAAAATAAAATGCTAATATAAATTTATCACAATAAAACAAGAAAGGAGAATAAGAATGAGAAGGAAATTAAGACAAGTAACATCAGATTATGGCACATTATTATTTACGATACCAAAATATTATGTTGAAGAATTAAAATTAAAAGCGAATCAAGAAGTCGAAGTAGAGCTCAAAGGAAAAAGAATAATTATATCTTTGATTGAAGAAAAGATATAGGAAAGGAAAGACGAAATGGTAAAAGCAGAAAAAAAAGACACTCAAAACAAAAAAAATAATATCATACAGTTGGATGAACAATGGGCATATAGATTAGATAGAAAAGAAGATGGAAAAATTAAACAAACAATCAATAATTTTTATATCTTGTTAGAAAATGATGAACGATTTAAAGGGAAAATTTTATATAATGAAATGAGCAATCAAATAGAAATTTTAGATAAAAATAAAAATAAAAGAGCTATTCAAGATGTAGATACAGATAGGATGCAAAAAATAATTGAGAAAGATTATAATATCTATGATGTAAAAAAATTTGAAAGTGCATTAAGGGATATTGCAGATAATAATTCTTATAATCCAATTAAAGAATACCTTGAAAGTCTTAAATGGGATGGAGTTAAAAGAATTGACACAGCTTTTGCTGATTATTTTAATGCAGAGCCCACAGAATATAATGCAATGTGTATGAGATTGATTTTGTTTGGAGCAATTGAGAGAATATATAATCCTGGAGCACAGTTCGACTATATGTTTATTATAAAAGGAGCACAAGGCTTGGGGAAATCTACTTTTTTTAAAAAATTATGTGGAGATCCTAAATATTATCAAGACGATTTAAGTAGCCTTAATAATGATAAAGTTTTTGATAAAACTCGTGGTAAATGGATAGTTGAAATGTCAGAACTTAGAGCAATGAAAAATGTAGATTTAGAGAGATTAAAAGCTTATATAACAACTAGAAATGAAACTTATAGATTACCTTATGCAAAGTTTTCAAAAGATTATCCTAGAAAGTTTATTTTAATTGGAACAACTAATGCTAAACGTTTTTTAATTGATGATACAGGTGAAAGACGTTTTCCAATAGTTGAAGTAACATTTGATATGGATAGAAGAAAATTAAAAAAAGATTTATTTAAAGAAGAAGAATCTGAAAATATTAAGCAAATATTAGCAGAAGCTTTTTATGAATATAAAAATGGAAAAAAGTTTTTGGAAATACCTTACAAATTTAGAGCTGAAATGGAATTATTGCAATCAAGGTCTAAAGAAGAAGACCATAGAGTCGGGATAATCGAAAGTTATTTGGAAGACAAGGATTTTTGTTGCCCCTTTGAAATATGGTGTGAAGCATTTGGACATCAAAAAAAAGATAAATATACTCGTACAGATAGTCAAAAAATTGTTAGTGCAATAGAGAAAATCGGAGGTTGGAGACCTTATTCAGGAAATGCCGCTCACAGAAAAAGAATATCAGTAATAGTTAATACAAATTATGGTACTGAAAGACACGATTATGGTTCACAAGTATGTTATGAAAGACACCCTAGTTTAGAGGAGATTAGGTTGAGGGAAAAACAACAAAAAGAAGAAGAAGTTAAAAAAAAGAATTTTACAACAAACTTAAATAATCTTACAGGGCAAGATTTAAAACACGAAGATTACATATTAGATATTAATTATTAGGAGGAAAAGATATGTTATTAAGATTTTACGAAAAAGGGAATTTTGGATATATAAACACAGATAAAATTGAGTATTTTTATTTAAGGCGAAATATGCAGAGCGACAATGAGGATGAATACACTTTATTTGCAAAAACATCTAAAGAAAATATAGTTGTTGAGGAATGTGTTTCTTGGAAAGAGCATTTATATATAATGGATAAAATATCAGAAGCTCTTTCTACTAATAATGGTGAAATAATAAAACCAACTGATTATGCAAATATATTTAATGACAATACTTTTTTAGAATATTGTATGCTTGAAGATAAAACAACTGAAACTTTGGAAAAAGCTATTTCTAAAATATCAGAAGAACCGAATTTTTGCGAAAGTGACAATTTTAAAGTTTTTGTATGGATGTTTAAAAATCTAACCAAAGAAGAATTAAAAGAAATTGATAAAATTAAAGAAGAGTATTTTAATTATTTGAATTTAGTTGATCCAAAGTTGCTTAGATATATGAAATACAATTTAATAGGAGGAATATCAATATGAATAAAGATGAATTGCATGAAGAATCAAATAAAAATATAGACTTAGCAAATTTAATGCTTGATATGGTGATAGCGGCAGGAAATAGAAAAGCAAAAATAATGAGAAAAAGTAATGACATTAGAAAAATTTTAAATAAAATTGAATATGAATTTACGAAAGAAGATTCAAAAGATACAGAGCAAATAATAGAATTTTTAGAAGATAAAGAAAAAGAAATAAAATCTTTTTATAATAATTTGAAAAGGAGATGATTAAGTTGAGACTTTGGCATTACAAATTATTGCCTGTTTTGCCTGATAGGTTCATTATAGCAGAATGGCGAGAGTGTATTGCTATAAAAAGGCAATGGGAAAAAGGAACATTAAAACATAGGTTGGTTAGTTATGTAATGGATTACGATAAAACTTTATTTATAAAATATGTTGCAGATATTTGCAAAGAAATGGGAAAAAGGAAAATTAATTGGAAGGCGGGTTATTATATAGAAATAATAAACTTTTGTAAAAAATCGGACTATACTATTCCTAAATATGACGAAATACCTTACTATCCCGAACATAACGATCGCTATTTACAACAATGTCTTTACAACTTAGAAGAAAAATACGATAGAGGAATTATAAGCAAAGAAGAATGGAGTAAAATTGAAGAATTTTGGGACGATTTTACAAGAGAGAAATCAATGGAGGAAAATGATGAATGAAAAGAATATTATTAATTGTTTTAATTGTGTTATGTAAAGGCTTTTTGTCTGCATGGTTAAATAGTCTAAACGTAGATATTGAGTATATATACACAATACACTTTATGGCTGGTTGGATTTGTTGTTTTATAACATTTTATGATAGTTGAGGAGGTGATAAAAAGATGAATGAAAAAAGTGTTGATTTTTATTTATACGATTTGAGTACGAAATTTGAAAAAATAAACCCAGAGGAGTATTATTTATCTTATAGTGGTGGAAAAGACAGCCATCTCCTGTATTGGTTTATTAAAGAATATTTAAAAGATAATAAAATAAAAATTGTTGGGATAAATACATATATGGAGCATCCAGAAATAAGAAAAAGAATTTATGATAATTCAGATATTGTATTACTTCCGATTTTAAAGCCATTTGAAATAAAAGAAAAATACGGAATACCTTGTTTTTCAAAAGAACAGGATTTTTATATATATTATTATCAAAATGCGATAAGAAAAGGTAAAAAACCATCAAAAACAATAGAACAAAAAATAATGGGAACTTATGACAAAGGTTTTTCTGGAATTAGTAAAAATGCAAGGGAATATGTATTAAGTAAAAATGCACATAAAATAACACATTTATGTTGCTATTATCTAAAGAAAGAGCCAGCTAAAAGATTTGAAAAACAAACTAGATTAAAACCTATTTTAGGAATTAGAGCTAATGAAAGTTCTTTAAGAAAAAGACAGTATGGTAGTTGTTTCCAAAAGAATGGGAAATTTACTCCTATATGGGATTTAGGAGACGATTTATTGAACGGTATTTATGAAAAATATAATATAGAGATCCCAAAAGTTTATGATTATGTTCAAAGAACTGGTTGTATGGAATGTCCTTATGGAAGTTATAAACACGATACCGAAAAAGAATTAAAATTGATAAATGGAAAGCAAAAAGAATTTATATGTAATTATTTCAAAGAAAGTTATGAAGTTTTAGGAATTAAGAAAGGAGATATGAAATGAGTTTAGGAGATGATATGCTAACAAAACTAGGTTATACAAAATATGATTTAAAAGAAAGTGAGTATTTTTTTAATAAAGGTAAAAAGATGGATTGGATTGAATTTTTAAAAAACGAAAAAAAAATAAAAGTGAGAGCTGATTTAAGCTTAGAGGAGTTAAAAGCAATAAATATAAAATGTAAAGAAATTGGTTTAATTTACGAAGAAAAGGAGGTGATAAAAAATGAGCAGATGTAGTAAGAAATGCAATGAAATAAAAGCTAAAATTGACAGTATAAGCGGATTAGACGATTACAATATTTTTGAAGCTTTAAATATGTTAGAAGATATAGTTGATATATTTATAAAAAATATAGAAAAATATGCAGACGAAGATAAATTAAACGGAACTTGTTTTAAGAGATTTAAGAGAGAGGAGAAATAATGGATAGAAAAGAAAAAGAAAAATTAAAGAAAGATTTGTATAAACTTGGTCATTTTATAAGCGATTTGGGCGACTTAGAATATATAGAATTTTGTAAAGACGATGAAGATTACAAATATTTATTAGCGACTTTACAAAATTATTATACAAAAATAAAACAAGATATAGAAGGTGTTAAAAATGAGAAACAATAGAGCAGTAGTGCAGACTAAATTAATTTGTCCTAAATGTGGAAACAAAGTTGAAGTATTTAGAAAAGAAAATAAGCAAAAGAAATTCGGGCATAAAAAATGGTTATGGTGTTACAAATGTAAACGAATGATAAATCATATTGAAATAAAAGATGAAATGATGGAGGAATAGAAGATGGAATTTAATAAATATCAACACATAGAGAGGTTTGGGAATGATGAAGTGGAAGGAATCGAATTTGGAAAATGTTTTGTTTTTTATAAAATAGACGGGACGAATGGATCTGTTTGGCTAAATGATGAAGGAAATATAAAAGCAGGTAGTAGAAATAGAGAACTAACACTAGAAAAAGATAACGCAGATTTTTACGCATATATATTGCAAAGTGAAAAAATAAAGAAATATATAAAAAAGCATCCTACTCATAGGTTGTTTGGAGAGTGGTTGGTTCCACATTCAATAAAAACGTATAGGCAAGATGCATGGAGAAAATTTTATATATTTGATGTGGCATTGCATAAAGACGATGAAACAGAGGAGTATTTGCCTTATGAAATATATAAACCTTTATTAGATGAATTTGATTTGGATTATGTTCCGCCATTAGCAGAATTAAAAAATCCGACAGAAGAAACATTAATTAAATTGTTGGATAAGACAGGGCAATTTTTAGTTGAAGACGGAAAAGGAAATGGAGAAGGAATTGTTATTAAAAACTACGATTTTTATAATAAATACGAAAGACAAACTTGGGCAAAAATAGTAAGTAATGAATTTAAAGAAAAACACGCAAAAGCTATGGGAGCGAGCATTACGAATCAAGCCGAGATAATAGAAGAAAAAATTATTATAAAATATTGTACAGAAGCTTTTATTGAAAAAGAATATCAAAAGATTGTAAATGAAAAACAAGGATGGAGAAGTCAATATATTCCAATGCTTTTAAGTAGAGTATTTTATGAATTGATTAATGAAGAAACATGGCATTTTATAAAAGAATTCCACAATCCAAAAATCAATTTTAAAACATTAAATGCGTTAACAATACAAAAGGTAAAAGAAGTCAAAAAGGAGGTATTTAATTAAGATGACAAATTTTTATATGATGATAGGACTGCCAGGCTCAGGGAAATCGACTATTGCAAAAGAAATAGCAGAAAAAGAAAATGCGATAATAATTTCCACCGACCAATTAAGGCAAGAACTGCTGAATGACATAAATTCGCAAGAAAGTAATAAACTTATATTTCAAGAAGCAGAGAAATGTTTAGAAGACAATTTGAGAGCAAACAAGAACACAATATTTGATGCAACGAATATAAATTATAAAAGAAGAATGGAACTACTTAATAAACTTAATAAGTTTAGAATAAAGAAGATAGCTGTTTTAGTAGCAACTCCCTACGAAGAATGTTTAGAGAGAAATAAGAGAAGAGATAGACAAGTTCCAGAAGAAGTCATAAGAAGAATGTATTTTAATTTTTACATTCCACAATATTATGAAGGCTTTGATGAAGTGCAAATAAAATATAATAGTGATTACAATTTTGCGTTTGGAGATTTAAAAGACATCCCACAAGACAATCCACATCATACTTTATCGGTATTGAAACATTGTGGAAAAGTCGCAAACTTATTGCTCGATTCTACTAACAATGAATTGATTTCTTTAGCTGGTTTGTTACATGACATAGGAAAATTAAAAACTAAAACATTTATAAATATGAAAGGAGAAACGACTGACATTGCTCATTTTTATAATCATGAAAAAGTAAGTGCTTATGATTGCTTATTTGACGAAATAATAAGAGAAGAATTAAATAACAATGACAAGCTGCGTGTTTGCAAATTAATTCAATGGCACATGTTATTACACAATGAGTTGTCAGAAAAAACAATAAAAAAATATAAGAATCTGCTAGGAGAAGATACATGGAAAGATTTAGAGTTATTACATAATGCAGATTGTCAAGGAGGATAAGATGAATAGAGAAGAAGAAATAATGAAAAGAGTTCAAGAACACTTAGAATATTTATTAGATAAAGGGTATGAAGTTGTATTTATAGCATTACAAGGTTCACAAAATTATGGTTTAGATGTTTATGATGAAGATTATATGTCAGATGTTGATACAAAAGCTATAGTATTACCATCTTTTGAAGATTTTGTATATAACAAAGCACCTGTAAGTAAAACACTTATTTTAGAAAATGAAGAACATATTGATGTAAAAGATATTAGAGTAATGTTTGAAAATTATAAAAAACAAAATATAAATTTTTTAGAAACTTTATTTACAGATTTTAAAATCATAAATGATAAATATAAAGAATTGGTTCAACCTATATTCGATAATGCTGAACTAATTGCACATTTTAATACAAATCAGGCATTGCGTTGTATGGCTGGAATGAGTATGCAAAAATTAAAAGCATTAAAACATCCATATCCTACAATTAAAGATAAAATTGAAAAATATGGGTATGATCCAAAGCAACTTCACCATATTATAAGAATGAATGATTTTATACAATATTATGCACAAGGAGTTCCTTTTAAAGATTGTTTAGTATCTCAAAAAAGAGAATACTTAATAAATATAAAAAAAGGCATATTGTCAGAAGAGAAAGCAACAATTTTAGCAGAAAAGACCGATACTGATACAGCAAACTTTATGAAAAGAAATTTAAAAGAAATAGACGAAATCAATCCTAAAGCATTGAGAATATTAGATGAAGTAAAATACAATGTATTGAAAGAAAAATTTAGAGAAGATTTAAAAGGAGAATAAAAATATGAAAGATGATATAAAAAGAGTAAATAAAGTGCTAGAAAGATATAGAAGTAATTGTTTGATGGAATTAAATTCGTTAGATCATGTGTTAGAATGTAGTTTGAAAAATTACGATTTTATGATAGATTTTGCAATTAAAAAAGGTTTTAAGAGAGTTGTAGATATTGGGTGTGCCTATGGTCATCAGTCAGAATTGTGCAAAGATAGGATAAAATATATAGGAATTGATGAAGATAATGTAGATTTTTACAAAGAGACATTAAATAGAGGATATATCGTTGGAAAGTACCCTTGCTACATTCCTACTTATTATTATAATAGTTTAGCAATTTCAAATTTAGCGATAGGTTGGAATTGTTATGTAGACGAAAAAGAATTTGACAAACAATGCAAAGCATTAAAAAAAGATTTTGTTGCTAGTTTATTATATCTTCCAAAAGAGAGAGAAGAGATATTAAAGAAGAATTTTAAGCAAATAAAGATAATAAAGGACGATGATGATAGATTAGTTCCAACTGCATTTTACTATTGCAAATAAAAATTTAATTATTTTTAAAAAATACTTGACATTAAATTAAATTTATGATAATATATTAGTAAATCAAGAGAGGAGATTAAAATATGTTTGAAATAAAATTAATGAATGTAGAAACTGGTCAAGTGTTTTCTAAATTTTATGAAAGTTATTACAGTTGGAAGTATGCATTAAACAAAATGAAATATAGTAAGAAATTGAAAATACTAAGTTATTGGGAGGCTTAAAATGGAAAAACATTGCATAGTTTGCGGAGGTATCAATAATACTAGAAGCGAAAAGTTTTGCAGTTCAAAGTGTAAGCAACATTATCATTATATAAAAAACAAAGAAACAAGATCTAATTATAAAAAAGAGTGGTACAAAGATAATAAAGAAGTAGTTCTTGAAAAATCTAAAGAATGGAAAAAAAATAATCCCGATAAAATAAAGGCGTACTCGAAAAAGTATTATCAAAAGAAAAAGGGGAAGAGCTAGATATGCAATGCCAGAATACTAATAAAAAAGGAGCAAAAATATGAAATATAAACAATGTAAAATAGAATATACAGATGAACCAAATAATTTTGAAATAAGAGCAACATCATTTTATGTACAAGCTAGAGAAAAGCGAAAAGGTGAATACAACAGAGCAAAAATTGAGAGAAAATTAGAAAGGGAGGAAAGATGAGAAAATATAAAGAGAAAGAAATTGGAATAACTTGCGATATGTGTAAAAAGGAAATTTTAAATGAAAAAGATTATAAAAGGGATTTTAGAACAAAGATGAGTCATTATTATGAAGTTACAACACATCATAATGATTGGGGGAATGAAGACAGTTATGAATATATAGACATTTGCAGTGAAAGTTGTTTATTTAATTTTTTAAAAAAATATTATGACGGAACAGATGGGACATTATGTTGTGAAATAGAAGAACATAGAATTTAAGGAGAAAGACAATGAAATATCCATCACTAAAAGGCAAATGTAAAGAATATATTGAGCAAGAGAGATGCTTGCGGTTGTGAAAGATTAAGTTATCCTGATTTTGAAGGAGACGATAATTGCCCAGTAATAAAAGAGCGAGAGCAATATGAAGAAAATTATAGGAAATGGAGGATTAAATGAAAGTTAAGTTAAAAAATGGATTGGTTGGCAAATCAGTAAAAGATGTTCATATTATATTTGACAATCACGATAAAGAATATTCACACACAGTACCAGTTGAAGACATAAAAACAGAAATAAATGATTTAAAAGAAAAACTAAATAAGTTATTAGATGATAATACATTTACTGTAAATACACGAGACTATGGAAATATTGATGTAATAGACGCAGATAGTATTTATGATTTATTAAATGAATATAAGGAGGATTAAATGAATATAAAAGTAAAACATCCAAATGGATATGAAGGATTGTTATATGGAGAGCATAGTATAGTAGTTTTTAAAGATGAAAAAGAAGTGTTGCATAGTGGTTCAACACTATTAAAAACAAAAGAAGAATTATATAACTTTTTAGGAGAAATGCCTGAAACAATGAAAAGATTAGACGCAATATTTGAAGACGAATTTGAAGATGAGGATGAGGAGGACTAGATGATGGAATTAAGAACAAATTGTAAAAATTGTGGAGCTAATTTACATTACGATGAAACAAAATATGGTAAGAAAGTAAGATGCCAATATTGTAGAACTGAATATCATGTAGATTTGTTAGGTAGAGTTGAAGAATACAAAGTAAAACTAGAATTTATGGGAAGAGTAATTGAATTTTATATTACATCCTGGGAAGTTGAACCTGAATATATGGAATGTACATATTTAGGTGATGAGTGTATGCGAAGTAGACATACAGGAACAGATATTAAGTTAAACTTGATAGGGAGAGTATAATGATAGAGTATGTAACTAAATGTGATAAATGCGGAAAGAATTTAGAATTAACTATAAAAGAAGGTTCATATTATAAATATGATGCTTCTACCGCAAGTTACAAAAATTATTTTGATTTTTGTGAAAGCTGTGAGCAAGAATTCAATGAGTTATTAAAGAAGTTTATTGGCAAATAAAGGAGAAATTAAATGAAAATATTAGAGGATTCAATTCAGGAGAAAATGCCAACACCAGAAAAGCCTGTAAAAATAGATACAATGAAGGTTATTATTAAATTCCGAAATGGCGAAGAGCAAGAGATAGAACTACTTAACGAACCAGTTGACGGAATATTTAAAAAAGAAAATGACAAATGGTATCTAGAAAGGAGACCTAAATGAACGAGGAAGAAAAGAAAGCGATAGAAAGAATCGGCTATATTCAAGATTTTATTATTGAATATGGACAATATAATGCAGATATAAATGATATGCAATACTTTTCAAAAATTTTAAATCTAATAGACAAGCAAAATAAAGATGTAATACATTATAAAGAAGGAATGAGAATAGTAGATAAAGACCATAGGAATTACATTGATAAATTAGAAAGAGAAATAGAAAAACAAAATAAAGTAATAGATGAAATGATAAAAGAGTATGAATACAATGCAAGAATAAATGTAAAAGATTTTTGTGAAGAGTGTCAAAGAAAAGACAAATGTATTCAAGATTGCCATACACACATAAAACAATATTTTATAAGAAAGGTAGAAGAAAATGACAAAAATTAAATTTATAGGAAAAAGTGATTATGATTTTGAAAATGGAGAGATATACCAACTAATAAAAATTAAAGACAGAGATAGACCATCTGCTTATTTTCATATTTGGGTAAGCAATAAGCATCCTAAAATAATATATATACCATATTCGAGTCTAACAACATTCAACGAAAATTGGGAGGTAGTAGAATGAGCAAAGCTGATGAAATGTTCAAAAAGTGCAATTTTAGCAAAATAGATGTAATTGATAAAATAACTGGAGAAATATATCCTAATTGTACAGAATATGTAAGATGGGATGGAACATGGGAAGAACATATACATTTTAATGATTCAGCAAAACTGATGACAACAAGCCGTGAACTTTTTGGAAAAGCCACTATTGGATTTATGTTTTCAAAAGAATTATTAGATGCAATAAATCAATATGAGAGAGAAAAGGGGTGGATAGAATGAGTTTAGATATATCAATTAAAGCAATGAGAGAAACTGAAATATTCGAAAGAAATGTTACTTATAATTTAGCACCTATGTATTACAAATGTATCGATAAAGAATTGGGATTTAAAAAATTAAATGAAATGAATTGCAAAGAAGCATTGCCTACAATAAACAAAGCAATAGGAGAATTATTAAATAATGCTGATGAATATAGAAAATTAAACCCTGAAAATGGTTGGGGTAGTTATGAAGGATTACTCGCAACTTTACAAGAAATGAGAAATTGTTGTGAAAAAAATCCTGATGGAAAGATAGAAATCTGGTAGGAGGTAATTATGACTGAAGATGAAATTATAGAAATAGTAAAAAATGAAATAATTAATACATATGCAGAAAGAAAGGCAATAGCATTTCAAGGTTTACTAGACTTATACCAAAAAGAAAAAGAGAAAAACAAAGAATCTAATAAAGAAAATACAATAATAAATAGACGACTTGAAAATGTAGAAAACAACTATACGCAATTAATAGAAGATGTAAGCACTTTAGCAATTGCATTAGAATTGCAAGAAGATGCAACAATTGATGAGATGTATGAAGAAATAAAGAACTTACAAGAAGAATGTAAAGAAACAGATTTAGAAGCACAAAAGTATTTTGAAAAATATGAAGATGAAAAAGAGAAAAATAAAATCAAAGACATAGTAATTAAAAATTATCAAGTAATAGCAACAAATCCAGAGGATTATATACATAAAGATAAAATAAGAGAAATATTAGAAAAATATGATAAAGATATTGCTTGGGACAGTGCAGATGACCATTATTATTTTACAAAATTTATACAAAAATTACTGGAGGAGAGCAATGCAGAATAAATGTAGAATATGTGTAAAACAATATTTTTGCAAAGGAGAAAATTGTAAGCAAATTAAATTTAGTGAAATTAAAAATTATGGGGAGGTAAAAAAACAATGATATTTGTTGATACAATAAAGGATAAAATAGAAGAAAGCAAAGAATATGTTGTTTATCGTAGGACTATTGGAGGATATGTAAAAACATATTTAGATAAAAAGCAATTGAAAAACTATATAAATAGTGAACAATTAGCTGACTTAGATATTTATAAGACAAAAGATTTAATTAAAATAAAAAGGACCTTAGAAATAGAGGAGAAATAATATGTATATATTAAAAAACAATAGACTGCCGAAATTACATTTAAAATTAAAAGGATATGAAATTAAAAACAAAAATGATGAAGTTATTGAATACAGAAAAACAATAATCACAAAAGATGAATTTAATTATGGAATGTTTTATTTTATACATATATACTACCATTTAAAAGACCAATTATCTGAAGTGTGTGTGTCTATGCAAAAATATATTGATGATTGGGAAGATTGGGGATATGATTTTTATACTGGACAGTATGAGAACAAAAGCATTTCTATTATTGCAAAATACGATAAAGGACTATTGAAATACATAAAACACATAGAATAATAGGAAGGAGGAATAATATGGATACAGAATATGCAAGAGATGAATTTGGGGAAATATCTATCGTACTAAACAAATATGTAAGAGGAGCATTTGGAGAAATTTGCATACAATTAGGTGATTTTTATACAAGAGAGTTCACTGGAGAACGTTGGGAAAGAGAAGTAAAAACTAGTAAAAACATAATAGATTTAATTGAAGTAAATGATATTATTGGAACAAAACTTCCTGCATTTAAAGAAATATATTATGAACATATTTGGAGCGACGAATATTTAAAATATATAAAAGATTATTTAAACGAAAAAAAATTAATACTTATACAAATTCTAACACACGAACAATATGAACAAAATTGTTATAGATTGGAGGAAAAGTAAAATGGAAGAATTACAAATAGCAAAGGTTCCTGTATCGGTACCTCATATAGTTGTATTTCCACATATACATAGAAGTAGTACAACTAAAAACGAGACAAATACTATTCAAGAAACAAGAGAATTGACAGAACAAGAAAAAGACATTGCAAAGATAGGATTAATCAGAATAGGAATTGTTTTTATAATATGCGTAATTGCCATTGCGGTTTGGCTATACAAAATATGGAAGGAGTAATTGATGGATAGATACAAAGAAGGATACAATCAAGCGAATAGAGATTGGGAAAAGAAGATTAGTGGAGCAATAAATGAAATAAAAAACATGAAAGTTGAAGGTGAAACTTTTACAACTGCTAGAAATTATGCAGTATTACAATTACAAGATTTATTAAAGAAAGGATAAAAAGGTATGAGTGATTATGTAAGAAAAAAAGCAGTTAGATATAAAATAGATGAGAATATAGTAAAAGAGTTACAACAAAATTATAATGAATATTATTTAGAAGATGAATGGTTAATAGATTATTTTACTAAAAATAATAATATAAAAATTGTTAACCAATGGGAATGTAAATCTAATGATATAGCAATAGGTAGTGGGCTTAATTTTAAAACAAATGAATATGAATATTTTATAGATTATTTACTTGATTATGAATATGGAGCAAGTGGAGACTTTGAAACAGCAAGAGAACTAACTGAAAAAGAATATAGCAAATATAAAACAATATTTGAAAAAGTTATACCAAATATCAAACAAGAAGAATTAAGATTTGTACATTATTGTTATTACAATGGAGTAGATGAACCCGCAGTATGGGATATAGAAGAAATTTAAAGAAAGGATAAAGAAATGTGTGAATATTGCAGAAATGAACCAGAAATAATTGAAGAAAATGAAAATGACAGAATTTATTTAGAAATATGGTATAGACATCTATATATTAGGGGACATTTATTCGATGTTCCATTTGGCAGAGATATTCTTATTAATTATTGTCCAATGTGTGGGAGAGATTTAAAGAAAGGAGAAACAGATGAGAGTAGTAAATAAGTGGAATTTTAAAACACATCTTTATGAAGATGCACAAATAGATGACAGATGTTCAATGTATGAAGATGATATGGACAGTATTGTAAAATGTCCTGGGTGCAATAAAGATGTAAGATTCGGAGATTGTTACACTAGTAAACAATATCAAAACAATGTTGGATTAGGATATGCAGTATGTGAAAAGTGCTATGGAAAAGAATTGAAATTATATGAGGAGAATAAGTAAGATGAAAGTAATTGATTTAATCAACAAGAAATATTGTAATGAAGAAATGCCGAATACGATTGTAGTAAATTGTCTTCAATACAAGTATGATGATGAAAGAAAAACATATGTAGATTGTTTAGATAATAAAATGACAATTGATTTTACAAACAATGTACTAAATATGGAAGTCGAAATAATAGAAGAAAACAAGACAATAGAAGAATTGGAAAACTGGTTTGTTGACGAAAGAAGAGAAACTAGAGAATTTGATATTCAAGCAATAAATTTATGTTTTAGTAAACACAGAGATAAAATCAACGAGCTAGTAAAAGAAATAAATAAAATGAAGGAGGAAAAATAAATGTTAAAAATATATTTAATGAGTGTAATAATTTGGTCAATAATTTTAATTGCTACAAGTCATGTAACCAAAACATTTTGCAAGGCAAAAGATATAGATTATTCTAAATACAAAAAAGAAACAACAATAAAAATGAATTTAATAATAGTAGCATTAATACCACTATTTAGATTATTTGTTTTTGGTACATTTATATTTTTAATGGGAGCAAATGAAGAAAAATTAGATAAATTGTTTGACAAAGAAAGGAGGAAATAATGAGTTTTTGTTTTAGGTATTATATTAGGTTTTGTAATAACAGCATTTTATTTTGGAGGTAAATAATGAAGAATAAATTTAAAATCTATGACAAAAAAAATAAAAAAATAATAAAATATAATGATAAAACGTCTGTATTTGGATTTATAATATTTCTAATAGAGAATAAAGAAAATGAAAGATATGTTTTGCTGGAAGATACAGGAATATTTGATAAAACAAAAAAATCTGTTTTTAATGGAGACTATATTTTGTTTGATTCAGGAGTAGTAAGAAATTTTTTAAAAGTACAAAGGAAAAAAACAAATTTTTCATTTTACAAATGGGATAAGGACAAAAAAAGATGGAAGAAATCAACTTGTCAAGGAATAGATACTTATGGAAAAGTTATTGGAAATATTTATGAAGGTATAAAGTTTAAACGATTATATTATGAAATGTTAGAATTAGGAATAGATGTATAAGGAGGTACAAAAATGAATAAAATAAAAAATTTATTATATATTATAGGAGTAAATTGTTTAATGATTTTCTTTGCATTAACAATAGCTACAAACTTAATAGAGATGCTACACCCAATATATAAAGCTATTATTGATATGATTTTAGGAGTTATAACATATTTTGCGTGTAAAGATATGACTAAAATTTTAATTAAGGAGGTTAAAGAATGTACTACAAAATAAGACAAGAAAAATTAGAAGAACTTCGAGAAGGAAAAACCAATTCTTATATTGCAAAAACAACAAATTATTCAAGACAATATATAACTTATATTTTTAGAGGGCAAATAAAAATAAGTCCTGGAACAGTAATTAATATTATTAAACCTTTGGCTAATGAATCAATTAAATTAAATAGAATGTTAAAAGAAAAGGGATTAGATTATATGATAAATTATTTTTTTGAGGAGGAAAAATAAAATGAGAAAATTTGAATTTGTGAACAGAATAAAAAAACAATCTAAGCGTTGCAGATGTGCCTGATTTTAAATTACCTAAAAGGGCTACAACCCACAGTGCAGGATATGATTTTTACTCGCCAGAAGATGTTTTTATCCCTGGCAAAGGAATCGTAACTTATGTGAAAACAGGCGTTAAAGCTAAAATGCAAGAGGACGAATTTTTAATGTTATGCAATAGAAGTTCTAACCCTAAAAAGAAAGAATTAGTTTTAATGAATGGAGTTGGGGTTGTAGATAGCGATTATTATTCTAATCCAGATAATGATGGGGAGATATGTTTTGCAATGTCAAGTTTGAATGAAACAGGAAGTACAATAAAAAAAGGTGAAATAATAGGGCAAGGAATATTTCAAAAATATTATACAACAGAAGATGACAATGCAGAGAGTCAAAGAGTTGGTGGTTTTGGAAGCACTACAAAATAATTTTAATTTTTTTTAAAATTTACTTGACAAATAATTAAATATATGGTAATATATATTTATCAAATAAAGAAAGGGAGATTTTATTATGGAAGATGAAAGAATTTTAAAGCAAAAGTATAATGATTTATTAAAGTCTTATACTACTGGTGCTGAATATTTAACAAAGCATCCAGAGAAAAAAGAAGAGATTGAAAAAAGGCTTGATGAACTAAGCAAAGAAATATCAAATATCATGAAGATGTTTCCAAATATGAGTGAAAAAGAAAAAAATGAAGGATTTGTTATTGATGAAGTTGAACTTATCCACTCTAATATAACCGAAGTGGTTGACACGGTTGACACGGTTGACACAGTTGACACACCTAAACAAACAGAAACAAAACCAGTTGTATTTGAATCAAAGCAAACTGCATTGCAATCATTTTCAGATGATTGGAAAATTGCTAATCAATTAGCAAAGTCAACTATAGTTCCAGAAAATTATAAAGGAAAACCAGAGAATGTTGTTATAGCTGTTGGATTAGCAAGGCAAATGGATTTACCACCATTTACAGTAATGCAAAACTTAGCAATTATTCGTGGTAAAACATCTTGGAGCGGAAGTTTTTGTAAAACACTTATAGAAAGAACAGGAAAATTTAGAGACTTAGAATTGAATTATATAGGCGAAAAAGGGAAAGATACTTATGGTTGTTATTTAAGTGCGATAAGAGTTAGTGATGGAAAATTAATAAAAGGTCCAGAGGTTACAATGAAAATGGCAAAAGATGAAAAATGGACTACTAATAGTAAATGGCTTACTCTTACAGATTTAATGTTAGCTTATCGTTGTCAATCATTCTTTTGTAGATTATATTGCCCAGAGGCAATGAATGGAATTTATACTGACGATGAAGTTAGAGAAATAACTGTTGATAGAGAGCAACCACAGGATATTTTATAAAAAAGGAGTTAAAAATGTCAAACTTTATTAGAAAATTAAAAAGAAATAAGTTAAAACAACAATTAGGAACAAATAAAATTAAAGAATTTTGGCACACGCAAAATGACAGTATAGAAAAAAGATTGAAAAGAGGTATTGAAAATGCTAAAAAAAGAAGATAGAGATATGTTAGAAAGATGGGAAAATCAATATTTAGACCCAGATTTTGACACCGTAAGGGCTACTCATGAAGAATATGAAGTTTATTATGATAGATATGGCAAAAAGCATTATTATATAGAAGATTAAAAATATGGAGTTAAAAAAAATGAAAGAGTTATGTGATTTAACAGGACAAAAAATTGGAGCATTAAGTGTAATAAAAAAAGGTGCAACAAGCAAAAGTCGGACATTCAAAATGGATATGCAAATGCGAATGTGGAAAAGAAATTGAGGTATTTGGAACGAATTTAATAAGAAAACATACTATTAGTTGTGGGTGTATGAAAGGTTATTATATAAGTAAAGCAAAAATAAAACATGGCAAAACTCACACACGATTATATTCGATTTTCAATAAAATGAAAGATAGATGTTGCAATCAAAATAATCCGGCTTATAAAAATTATGGCGCAAGAGGAATAAAAATTTGTAATGAATGGCTAGACAAAGAAAATGGATTTGTAAATTTTTATAATTGGGCAATAAATAATGGCTATAAAGAAAATTTAACAATTGATAGAGTAGATAATAATGGTAACTATGAACCTAATAATTGCAGATGGGTTACTTACCAAAAGCAAAACAACAATAAAAGAAACAATCATTTAATTACTTACAATAATATAACTCACAATTTAACAGAATGGTCAAAGATAATAGGAATAAATACTAGTACAATATATGGAAGAATTAATCGAAATATTCCAAAAGAATACTGGTTATATAAAGGGAAGATTCCATATCAAATTGAGAAGGAGGCTAGAAATGTTAAACGATAAAAATTATTTTAGCACTGAAAATAATTTTAAATATGTAGGGTCATCTCAAATAAAGTCATTTATTTCTTGCGAGAAAAAAGCTTTGTCTGAGTTAAAAGGCGATTGGATTCAAGAAAAAACAGATTCTTTATTAACATCTTCGTATTTAGACGAAAAAGTTAGTGGTACTTTAGATGATTTTATGCAAGATAATCCAGAATTATTTACTAAAAAGGGGGACTTAAAATCACAATATAAGCATATCGAAGATATTTATAATGAAATAAATAGTGAAAGAAATAGTATGTTTAAAAAATACTTATCTGGCAAACCGCAAGTAATAATGACTGGGAAAATAAGTGGTGTTCCTGTTAAAATAAAAATTGACTCATTTCATCTTGATAAATGTATTGTCGATTTAAAATGTATAAAAGATTTTAAATTAATTTACAATGAAAAGACAAAAGTTAAGGAGAATTTTATAGACTATTATTCATATACAATTCAAGGTGCTTTATATCAAGAAATTGTAAAGCAAAATACAGGTAAACAATTGCCATTTATAATAGCGGCTTGTACTAAAGAAAAGTATCCTCAATTTGCTTTATTGCAAATTCCGCAAGAAAAGTTAGATTTAAAGTTACAATTTCTACAATCTTATTTACCTCATTTACAAGATTTAAAACAAGGTAAAATTGAACCAACTTCGTGTGGTTGTTGCAATTACTGCATTAGTAAGCAGAAATGTACGCAAATTTATTATTATGACGACTATTTTAGAAAGGAGGAATAATATATTTATGAATATTTTTACATTGATTGCTATAATTATGCCAATAATACTAATCCCTATACCAAACACAATGATAAAAGGCGTTTTGCTTGGAGTTCAAATAATTTGTATGATAATAGGATTATTTAAAATGTTTAACGAATAAATTGAAAAACAAAAAGAAAGGAGGAATAATGAGTAGAATAGATAAACATATTATAAATTATGAAAATCCTATAAACAGAACATTAGAAAGCTATCCAACTAACAGAACTTTTACTTTTACAACAGCAAATAATTTTGATGAAGATACAATTAAACTTGACGAAACAATGATGAAAAGAATAGCAAAATATAATAAAGAGAAAGAATTACAAAAAATTGAGCAACAAATTAAAGAAAAAGAAAAACAAATTAAAGAATTAGACGATAAATTACAAGACAAAGAAAAGAGATGGCAAAAGGTCAAAGAATATATTGCAAATATTTATGACTTAAATTTAGAAGATGACGAAGATGATGATTATTATTTTGATTAAGAAAAGGAGAATAAAATTATGAAATTTTTAGAAAATTTAAGGAAAAGAAAAGAAGAAAAGAAAGTTTTTGCAGATGCAAACAATATTATACAAGAAATGATATGTGATAAAGCATTAAAAGAAAATCAAGAAAAGCAATTAAAAATAGAAAAATTAGAAAGTCGTAATACAGATTTAGAAAATAATTTAGAAGTTTTAGCAACTAGCATTGAAGAAATTAGAAAAATATGCAATAATTCAAACGCAAAAGTAGTTAGTAAAGCAAAAATATTAAATATTATAGTAGGATAAAAAATGTTAGAGTTTTTTATAGTGTTAATAGTTATAGGAATTCAATTAATGGTAGGAATATTATTTGTAGCTTTAAATCCTTTAACTGATACAATTTTAATAATTATAATAATATATATTATTTTTTGTGCTAGCTTAGACATACCATTAATTGAGATTATACATGAAGGGAGATATTAAAGATGAATAAATTTATAGGCAAAGGAAATATTACTCGAGATATAGAATTAAAAGATATAGGGAACGACAAGAAGGTTGCAAATTTTAGTGTTGCAATTCGTAGAGATTATAAAAATCAAAGTGGAGATTACGAAACAGATTTTTTTAATTGTTCTGCTTTTGGGAACACAGCTTCATTTTTAAGTAAGTATTTTTCAAAGGGTTCGCAGATACTTTTAATTGGTCATCTACAAAACAACCAATGGGAAACAGATAGTGGAGAAAAAAGAACTTCTACAAATGTTATAGTGGAATCAGTTGAATTTTGTGGAAGTAAACAACAAAATAACACCAATAACGATTTAAGTGAGTTTGCAGAGCATTCTGGAGTAAATGTGAATGTTATAGGTGATGATGAACCATTACCATTTTAGCAAAACAATAGATTTTAAGGCGTTTTATGTTTAAGCAAACAAGTTATATATTTTACAACATAAAACGCCTCAGAATCGAATTTAGGAGGCAAAGATGAATATAGAAAATAGTATGTGTCATGATATTACAACAGATGAATTTGATAGTGAATTTTTATGTTTTGAGCCTGAAAAATATAATTCAAAATTGATTTTAGGAAATTTAACTTTAAGAACAGATAAAAAAATAAATTTATTTCACAGAATTATGTTTAGAATTTTGTTAGGAGTGAAAGTTGAAAGGATAAATAATGGGAAAAAAACAATATAAACTTGGAAAAGATTTTGAAGAACAACTTTGTTGGTGGCTTGCAAATAATGACTATTATGTGATTTATAACGAAAAACGGAATATCTGGGAGCCAGCCGTGTGATGTTATTGCAATTAAAAATAATATAGCAACCTTAATTGAATGCAAAAATTTAGAAAACAAAACAGGCATATTTAATTTTAATAGAATTGAAGCAAATCAATTTTTGGCTTATAAATCATTTAAAGGGAAAAATAATACTAATATGATTGTTGCAATAAAATGGAATAATAATATATACTTTATAAACTTTGATTTATTTCAATTTTTTAACAAAAGTATAGATTTGAAGAAAATAAAACCTAACATTATAAATTTTTCTAAGGAGGTAGTAACATGTGGTTTAAGAGAAGTAAAGAAACTAGAGAGAGAAACAAAGAACAATCAGAAATGATTGATAGATTACATATGCAAATTATTGATTATTCTTATAAGTTAGAACAATTAGAAAAAGAAAATAAGAAGCTTATAGAATATTTTGTTAAAAATTATCATTATGTTTTAACAGTTGATAAAAATTTATATATACATTTATATCAAGATGGGCAAGAAATAAAACATATAAACAACATAGATTTTGAAGCAGCAATAGATTCAGTTCCAACTTTTAATATCGAGGTGCACTAAAAGGAGAAAATATGAGAAAGCAAAAAAATCAAAATAATAATAATTATAAACATGGAATGTGGGGGAAACCCATATACAATAGATGGAAACATATAAAGCAAAGGTGTTATAATCCTAAAGACGCTGCATACAAAAATTACGGAGGACGAGGAATAAAAGTTTGTGACGAATGGTTAGATAAAAAAAATGGATTTATTAATTTTTATAATTGGGCAATGAATAATGGATATAGAGACGATTTAACTATTGATAGAATAAATAATGATGGAAATTATGAGCCAAATAATTGCAGATGGGTTACAATGAAAATTCAAGCTAACAATACAAGACATAATAAAATAATTACTTTTAAAAACGAAACTCATACTTTAACAGAATGGAGCGAAATTTTAAACATAAATCTTCAAACATTATCTAATAGAATAAAACAAAAAAATAAAACTATTGAAGAATGTTTTACAAAACCATCAACAACAAAGAAAAGAGTTAATCAATATGACTTGAATAATAATTTTATAAAACAATATGAAAGCATATCATCAGCCTTAGGTTCAAAAAAATCTCCTAAAATAATAAATTGTTGTAAAGGTAGAAGTAAAACAGCTTATGGATTTATTTGGAGGTATGTAGATGAAGATAATTATTGATAATGTTTTAAGAATTACAGAACCATTAGAAGAAGTAATTAATTATTGTAAACAAGAACTTGAAATAAATAACCCTCAATTTGTACGAAATCAATATTTAGGATTTTCAACTTATAAAATACCTAGAAAATTATGTTGGTACGAAAAACGAGGAAAAGATATAATAATTCCTTTTGGATGTTTGAATAAAATATATTCCTTACATCCATATAAAGAAGATTATGAAATGTTAATTCCAAAAGCCAATAAAATACAATATAAAAGTAATATTAAATTGTATGATTATCAAGAAGAAGCAAAAAACAAAGCATTGAAGGCTAAAAATGGCGTTATAGTAATGGCAGCAGGAAGTGGTAAAACTCAAACAGCACTACAATTAATTGCCGAATTAGGAGCTAAAACATTATGGATAACTCATACAATGGATTTACTTAATCAAAGTTATTTAAGAGCAAAAGACAATTTTGAAGACATAAAAATTAGTAAAATAGCAAATGGGAAAATAAACATTGCAGAAAATATAACTTTTGCAACAGTTCAAACATTATGTAAATTGGATTTATCACAATACAAAAATGAATTTGACTGTATTATAGTAGATGAGCGGACACAGAATTTCTGGAACGCCAGCACAATTAGGAATGTTTTATAAAGTAATAAATGCTTTGTCTTGCAGATATAAATTTGCATTAACCGCAACGCCATATAGGAATATTAAGGGTACAGAGAAAGCATTATTCTCTTTAATTGGAGATATAATTTGTGAAATAACTAATGAACAAATTGCTGACAAAATTATAAAAGCAGAAATTTATCCAATAAAAACTAATTTTTCTATTCCGAATAAAGCTTTAAAATATGATGGAACTATTAATTATTCTGTTTTAACAACAGTTCTTTGTGAAGACGAAGAAAGAAACCATCTAATACTAGATATATTAAAACGCAGCAGCAATAAATGTGTACTAATTTTAAGTGATAGATTGTCTCAATTAAAATATTTAAGAGATAGATTAGGATATGGAGTAAAAATAGATGGAAGTATGACAAGTAAAAAGAAAAAAAAGTTAAGAGAACAATATATTCAAGATGTAAGAAATGGTAAAGAAAATTTAATTATGGCTTCATTTCGGATTAGCAAAAGAAGGGCTAGATATACCTCGATTAGACACTTTGATTTTAGCGAGTCCTCATAAAGACCGTGCGACAATCATTCAATCGGTGGGTAGAATTGAGCGAAAATACGAAACAAAAACTAAGCCGATAGTTTATGATTTTGTAGATGATGATATTTATTTTATAAAAGCTTGGAAAATACGTAAAGGAATTTATAAAAAAAACGGAAACAAAATTATTGACAGTTAAATAATTTTAATGATAAAATAAAAGAAAAAGGAATAAAAAATATGAAAGATGTTGGATTTATAGTAAAAGAAAATATTTGCATCTTTTGTTTGAGACACAAATGTAGAAATTGCATGAATATACAAATAATAAAAGATAAAAATTTAACAACTTACAAATGTATAAATTTTAAGAAAGGCAACAATATGGAACAATTTAAAGAATATATTAATTATATTTTTTATGATGAAACAGGCAACTATATTGCAATAGTATTCGAAGGAACGCCAGAAGATGTAGTAAAAGAATTGCAAAAAGAATATGATGAAGTAAAATATAGTGAAAGATAATAAAGATGGGGTGGCTGAATAGGTAAAGCAGCCTAAGTTATTGCATAAATTGATTTTTGATTTGTGTAAACTTTCAAGCTACGAACAGGTGGTCAAAAGGGAGACTTGATATGATAGGTGCAAATCCTATCCCCCACATAGGTTCATTCTTCCGTAGTATGGTTCTTGATGTCCTTAACAGCAAGCAACACAGCTTTTATAACGATGCCTTTGCTAAGTGGGAAAGCGACTGACTGCAAATCAGTTATGACCGTGTTCGATTCACGGAGGCATCTCCAATATATGCTTAGAATTATAATTTAATTTATATTAATTTTAAATTAAAATTGTGGGCATAGTGATAATGGTTTAGCACGGTAGTTTGTGGCACTACAAGTTTGGATTCGATTCCCAATGTCCACCCCATATAAAAACATTGGGAAATGGTGAAATGGTATCACACAACACTTTGACTGTTGGATTCTTAGTTCGAGTCTAGGTTTCCCAACCAATATAAAAAAAGAAAAGAGTGATGAAACATGAAAGATGAGATTTTAAAAGTAATAAGTATGAAAGATATTTTAGAAAAGTATAATATTCCATATAAAAGAAGCATGTTTCATTGTCCTTTTCATAAAGATAAAAATGCTAGTGCAAAAATGTATGATAATTCGTTCTATTGTTTTAGTTGTGGCAAAACTGGTGATATAATTCAATTCGTTCAATATTTATTTAATCTATCTTTCAAAGAAGCAATGCAAAAAATAAATGAAGATTTTAATTTGGGTTTAAATTCAAATACTAAAATAGATTATAGAAAAATAAGACAAATTAAAAATGAAAGAAAGCAAAAAGAAAATAGAAGGAAACAATTAAACAATACTTTTATAGATTTATGTATTAAAAAACAAAAATGGTTTAAATTAATTGACGAACTTCAAAAAAAAGAAAATTTTAAAAATTG
>JAZSBZ010000043.1:0-14455 GCA_045602645.1 Candidatus Scatovivens sp.
AAAGAAGGAGATATGATTTTTGAAATAAATGGAAATAAGATTAAAAATATTCAGAATTTAAAAGAAGTTGTTAATAAAACTAGTGGAGAAAATGTTGAAATAAAAATACTTAGAAAAGGAGAGACAATTGTTGTTTCTAATATTAAACCTGCTGAAGTAAATGATAATGAATATAAACTTGGATTATGGGTAAAAGATGCTGCAACAGGTGTTGGAACTATGACATTCTATGAACCTAATTCTAAAAAGTTTGCTTTGTTGGGGCATGGAATAACCGATGCTGATACAAATAGTTTGATATATATAGATTCTGGAGAACTTGTTACATCTAAAGTTGTTTCTATAAAAAAGGGAAGCGGAGGAGATCCAGGAGAAATAAGAGGAACTATAATAAAGCAAAAAAATATAGGAGAGGTATTAAAAAATACAAATTTTGGAGTATATGGGATATTAAATGATTTAACAAGTTTAAATATTGATGTTTCAAAGAAATATAAGGTTGCTTTAAGAGATGAAATAAAAGAAGGGAAAGCAAGTATAATTTGTTCTACAGATAATACTAATAATGTAAGTGAATATGAAATAGAGATTGAAAAAATATATAATGAAAACGATTATAATAATAAGAGTATGTTAATTAGAATAACAGATGATAAATTAATTGAAAAGACAGGTGGAATTATAAGAGGTCTTTCTGGTGCTCCAATAATTCAGGATAATAAGTTTGTAGGAGCAGTTACAAATGTTTTGGTTTCGAATCCTAAGATAGGATATGGAATTTTTGCAGATTTAATGATAAAGGAAATGAATAAGTAAAGCTGGCAGGAGAAGCCTCCTGCCAGCTAAATGTTATCGACAAGCGATTATGAGTATTTGGCCAATTGGGTAGAAAATCCAAACCAGCTTTCTTAAAGTATCATTTTTTATTTTAAATACATTTTCGACACCGATGATGAAATCGGAAATCAAGAAAGATGTTGCGCCTATAAAAGAAATAGCTTTGAAACTATAACTATAGGAACAGATTGTTACAAAGTTAATGCCGATAATGAATGCATATATGAAAAACACTAAAATCATACTTTTTCGAGGTATATTTTTCGTGTATATTGCAATCAGAATTGTCATTGTACAAAGTAACAAAATAAAAACGATACCAGCGAATGCGCCGGGATTGAATAAACCGTTTTGACCGATGAGAAATTTGTAAGCATCTGCATATGTTATGTGAGCAAGCATGAAAAAGAATGCTCCAAGATACAAAAGGTAATGCGGTCTTTTATGGTGGGGTGTGCAGTTGAGAGCAACATCACCAAGAAAAGAAAATGCCATTGCACCTAAACATAGCAGGCTATCTGTCGAGTGCGAGTATACATTGTACATGACAAATGCAAATGCGAGTAGTCCCATGCTTATGATGAGTTTGGTCCGATTCGAAATTAGCGGAACCTTGTTCATCATATTTTTAAACCGTGTCTTCATTTTGATCCCCTCTCTAAAATTATTTGTGACAAGGTTATATTGGTTTACGCATAAGATTATACAACGCTTTTTAAATAAAGTCAAAAAAGAGGATATACCTAGGGTATATCCTCAAAATTAGTATTTCTATGCAAGTAGCATTGGACCTATTTTAGTAACAGTTCCAGCACCAAGAGTAATGATTATATCATTTTCTTTAACATTATTTTTTACATAATTAACAACTTCATCAAAATCTGGAATATAAGCAACTTTTTTACCAAGTGATTCGATTTTATCTGCTAAATCTTTTGTAGAGATATTGAATGTGTTTTGCTCTCTTGCTGCATATATATCTAAAAGTATTATATTGTCAAATTTTGATATTGTTTCAGCAAATTCATTTAAGTGATTTTTTGTTCTACTATATGTGTGAGGTTGGAAAATTACCCATGACTCATTGAATTTTTTATTCAAAATAGCATTAGCTGTTGCTAAAATTTCTGTTGGGTGATGAGCGTAATCATCAAAGATTGAAACATTACCATTTAATTTTCCTTTGAATTCTAGTCTTCTTTCAGCACCAGTAAATTTTTTTAGAGCTTTTACTACTGTATTAAATTCAATATTATAATAATCACATACTGCAGTTGTTGCTAAAGCATTAAGAACATTATGTGTTCCTGCTACTGAAAGTGATATATTTCCTAATAATTTATCTTTTTTATAAACATCAAAAGAAGGGAATCCATTATTATCGAAAACAATATTTTGAGCAGTATAGTCTGCATCTTTATTTTCGATACCATAAGTAATGAATTTTCCTTTTGTAAATTCTTTTAATTTTAAACAATTTTCATCATCAGCATTTGTAATTAATGCACCTTTAGGATCTAAAAGTGTTGCAAAATCTTCAAATGTTTTTACGATATTATCGAATGTTTTATAGTAGTCTAAGTGATCGTTATCTATATTTAAAATTACTTCTGTGTTAGGGAAGAATTTTAAAAAATTTCCTTTATATTCGCATGATTCTAAAATAAAATATTCACTATTACCAACACGATAATTTCCACCGATAGCATCTAATAAAGCACCAACTTCAATAGAAGGATCTTTTTCAGCTTCAACAAAACATACTGATATCATTGATGTTGTTGTTGTTTTTCCATGAGTACCTGAAATACAAATAGCTTCTTTATATAATTTTGTAAGATATCCAACAAATTCTCCACGGCCTACAAGCGGAACACCTGCTTCTTTAGCAGCAACTATTTCTGGATCAGCATCATTAATTGCTGCAGAATATATAATTAAATCAGCATTTTTTGCACTTTCTAAATCATGTCCAATTGTTGTTTTTATTCCATGAGCATTTAAATTATCTGTTATAACACTTTGACTTAAATCTGAACCAGTTACTTTAAAATTCCAATTGTGAAGAGTTTCAGCAATTGCACTCATACTAATTCCGCCAATACCAATTAAATGTATATGTTTATACTCATCTAAATTTGTTAAATCCATAAGTAATCCTCCTAAAATCTATAGCAATTATACTATTATATATGTAGAAATTCAAGTTTTTAGCTTAAATTTTAGATGATAAAATTCGCTATAATTCAAGAAAAAAATTAATTTTAAAAAAGTTGAAAAAAAAATAAAAAAATTGTCAAAAAAAAAAGGAAAAAATTTATTTATGGTGTATAATTAAAGTAGTACATAGAATTATATACATATGTATAAAACGATAAGAAAGAGGTGCTTAAAACAATGCAAATAACAGACGTACGTTTAAGAAAAGTTAATTTAGAAAACAGAATGAAAGCAGTTGCTTCAGTAACATTTGATGGAGAATTCGTAATTCATGATATCAAAGTTATCGAAAGCCAAAATGGATTATTTATTGCTATGCCTAGCAAAAAAACTCCAAACGGAGAATTTAAAGATATAGCTCATCCAATCAATGCTGAAACTAGAGAAAAAATTCAAAAAGCAATCTTAGAAGCTTATGAAGCTCCAGATGCAGAAACTGTAGAATCAGCTGAATAATTTTTATTAGTTTAGTTTTTAAAAAAGCGTTACTTTAGTAGCGCTTTTTTTGTTTGATTTTTTGCTAAAAATATCTTAAAAATCTCTAAATAAATGTTGTTATTTTTTAGAGTTTTATATATAATAATTAGTGAAGAAAAAGGAGATTTTTATGAGCGATAATGGTATAGAAGATATATTAATTGGACAAAATCCTAAGAAAGAAAAAAAGAAGGGTAGAGGTATTGTAATTTTTATAATACTACTTCTTTTATGTGCTCTTGCTGCTCTAATTGGGATTTATTATCGTTTAACTCATAATGAAGTTCCACAAAAAGATCAATTTATGACTGCGGCATCTAAAATTGATTATAAAAATGTTACTAATAAAACGTTATTAGATAATGTTGTAAAAAGATTTGTTACAACAAATTCTGAAAGCGAAACTGAAATTAGTTTTTCAACAACTGTAAAAAATGAAGAATTAAAAGATATTGATGTTAGTAAATTTTTACTTAAATTAGATGGAAGCAATGATGCGGAAAATAGAAAATCATATAATGAGATGAATATTAATTATTCAGGAAATAAAGTATATGGTTTAAAAATGTTATTAGATGAAAATAAAGCAGCTTTATTTGCTGAAGAAGTTACAGATAAATATGTTGCATTAAAATATGATAGCATGCCAAATATATTAGGTTTAAACGTTACAAAATCTTATGTAGATAATTTTATTGAACTTAATATGATTGATATTGCTGAAGATGAATTTAAGATGGCTGTTGGTAAATATGCAAATAAATTTGTAGAAAATATCCCTGATACAAATTTTTCAAAAAAAGAAAATATGGCATTACCTAAAAGTTCATCAACAACAATTGATGTAACTGGTTATTCATTAAAACTTTCACAAGAAGAATTAAAAACATCATTAATAGCAGTTTTAGAAGAATTAAAAAATGATGATAATTTAATAAATAAATTTATTACTGGTAAATCAAGTTCTCATGTAATACAAACAACACCAGAAGGAAATCCAGAAATTCAATTAAATACAAATGTTGTTGTACCAGAACAACCTGTTCAAGATGATGGTGTTACAGAAAATCAACCAGTAGAAAATAATGAGGGAGAACAAAATCCAGTTGAAGTATCTCCAGCAGAACCAGTTGATGATACTACAAGTGTAGAACCAGCAACTGATGTAGAATTTCAAACAGAACAAGTTGTAGAAACAGAAAATGTTGAAGTTACAGAGAATGCAACAGAAGAAGTACAAGAAGAACCAGTTGAACAACCTGTAGAACAAACTGAAGTTCCACAAGTTATAATAGAGCCTATTACTGATGAACAAGAGGAAATTGTAGAGTCAGAAGAAAATGTTTTAGAAGAAATAAATAAAAATGATTATTCAAGTTTTATTTATGAATTATTACTTGGATATAAAATAGATATGTCTATTGCAGAAGTTAAAGAACTTATTGATGATATGATTGAATATATAAAAACTTCTGAAGGTGAAGGTTTAGAAATTATTTTATATTTAGGTGAAAGTGAAGTTGAAAAAATTATTATAAAGCTTCCAAATACTAATACAATTGATATTGAATTTATAATGACATCTGTTCAAGAAACAAATGTTAAATTAACTTATTTATATAAAGGAAGTAATTCAGGACTTGAGTTTATTTTTGGTGATAAAGAAAAAATAGCTGAAAATGATACGGTAATAATTACAGAACCAGTTGATGACAATCAAATTAATGGATATTCAATTGAAATGTTAAAAAATAATAGAGATGCAAGCATTGCTATTAAATGTACTTTGAGTATTATTGAAAATGAAGAAATTAATGAAAAATATGTTATTAATTTAGAAACTGAAGGTACAAGTAATTCAAAGCTTGTAAAAAATACATTAGGAATAACACATTCAACTGAAGATGGTGAAACAAATATTAATGCTGATAATAAAATTAAATTTTCAACAAACCCTTCTGTTGATTCTTTAAATCAAGAAAATAGTATTTTCTTAGACGAATTACCAGAAGAACAAATAAAACAAACAGTGGAAGATATTAAAACAAAATTAAAAGCAGTGTATGAATCAAAACAAGCTAATTTAAATTTCATAGACACAAATACAAATAGTTCTATTATAGATTCAAATATATTTGATCAAGTTACACAATTATCTCGTGATGATGCAAGAAATTTAATTGTGCAAGGTGTATCTGCAATGATGCAAGATGCTATTGATAATAATAGAGAGTTTACAATAAGAGATATTAAAGACTTAAAGATAGAAGGACAAGTTGTTGGAGTATCAGTAACAGATACAAATGCAACTATAGTGATTGGAATGTATACTTTTAATATTGATGCTAATTTTAATTTAACAGATGTAGAATAATTCAAATGAGGAGAGATTTTATGGAAAAGAAAAAATCAAAATTAAAACTTAATAAGAGACGTGTAATTGTATTAATAGTTGCAGCAATATTGTTGCTATTATTAATAGTTGGTATAGTTAATTTATTTAAATTGATTTTTGCTAAAGAAAAAGTAGCAGGTAACTTATCAAATATGGGACTAGTATTAGAAGATGGTGGAACTGTATTTTATAATAAGTATGAAGATGGAATTATAAAAGTTAAAGGAAGTAAAGAATATCAAATAACAGAAGAAACGGCATATTCTATGACTTTATATAATGATGAAATATATTATTTAACAGTTTCAAGTTTAAATCAAATTGAACTTAAAAAAGTTAAAGATAATGGAGATGGATTAACAAAGATTAAAACATTGAATACATCTTTAAGTAAATTTTATATAAAAGATGATTATGTATATTATGCAACAACAAAAGATGTTAATGGAATTGCAAAATTCTCTTTAGCTGGTGGTGATGAAACTGTAATTGCTGCTGGAAATATTCAAGATTTTGTACTTGAAGGAGATTTAATTTACTTTGTAGATAATGTTGGATATGTTCATACAACAAACTTTACAGGAACTGATGTTAAAGAAATAGCAAAAGATTATAATATTAAGAAAATTCAAATATTAAACAAATGGATCTATTTCTATGATGATGCAGAAAATGCATTATGTAAGATGAAGTTAGATGGTTCAGATAAAAAGACTGTTGCAACATTTGTTAATAATGAATTATATAATGTAACAAGTAAAAATATTTATTATTATGATGCTGTTAACAAACAAATTTGTAAATGTGATTTAAAAGGGAAAAAATCATCACCTATAGTTACAATTGAAGCAACAAGACCAAGAATTAATATTGCAGATGGTGTTTTATATTATTTAGATAATAGTAAAGATAATACTCAAATTTATCAAATGTTTAGAGTAAAAACTAACGGAAATGCAGCTAAATCTATTGATTATTAAAATTACATATTGACAATTTGCTTACTTGAATATATAACTATATTATAATTTGGAGGGGCCTATGAAATTAGGAACTGTCGTATATGAAAATAAGATATATAACCTAGATTATATGTCAATTGAAGAAATGAAAGAATTACTTCAAAAAATTGAAACAGAACAAACAACAGCATTTAAAAATGCTAAAAATATGTTGAAAGAAAAATAAAAGTAAGGAGGCATTGCTTTGGAAGAAGTTGATAAAAAATCACTTTGTATAAAACTAAAAAAATTCTATAATGAATCAGAAAATAGAGTAAAAAATGATGCAATGATTAGTTTGGCATATACAGACAAAGTTTCTACAGAAACAATTAATGAAAAAGTTAATGCCCAAATGAATGCAATTAAAGTTGGTATTAAAGAAATTAATCCAAAATTTAAAGAAGGCTCTAAAAATTATGATGTTACTAAAGAATTAGTTGCTGAAACACTTTCAAAATATGAGCAAGCGCTTATAGAATTAAGTGAGTTTTATGATGGAAAAATAGAACAATTAATATTAAGAAAAGTTGAACTTGAAGCTAGTTTAATAGGTTCACTACTTAATGAAGAATATTTAAGACAAAATCATGAAATTAAAACAAAGCAAAAAGATTCTGATAAAGTTAGAACATCTATAAGAGAAAATATTAAAAATGTTTTTGAAAAATTAAAAAATAGAAAAAAAGAAAATAATTTTGATCCAAGATTGATGGCACAACTTATGGATGAGCAAGATGTTGAATCTGAAATTAATGTTCAAATTGATAAAGGTATAGAAAAATCAACAGAGGATAAAAAGAAAAATAAAGAATTTATAGAAAAAGCAGAAAAAGAAATTTCTTTAATAAAAGCAGAAATAGAAAGAATTAACGAAAGAAAAAGAAAATCTATTTTTGATGCTATGGAAGTTGGCGATAAGGCACTTGCTACAAGTATTAAAAAACCTAGAGTATTTAAAAGAATAACAAGATTTTTTGTAGCTAGATTTAATACAGCTAAAGTTGTTCAAACAACAATTATTGATCCATTAAATCTAAGAATTGAAAGTTTTAAAGTTAATGAATTAGCTAACATGAAAGGGTAGTAAAATGAGAGGAAATTTAAATTCAAAAGGTACATTAATATCAAATGCATTTCAAAAAGGAATGAAACCTTTTGGAAAAGCTGTTACAGATATTTTAGAACAAGCTAATGAATATGAGAATGAAATGCAACAAGCAAAGGCAAAAACTAAAGAAGAGGAAATTACAAAATAGTAGTTTTTGCTATTTATCTATTGCATTTTAAAAACAAATGTGTTATATTATTAACATAATATTGAACCGTTATTAAAAAGCAAAGTAAGAAAATAGTTCATATTTTTACAGAGAAAACAAACGATACGCTGAGAGTTTGTTAAAATATTATTTTCTGAAATTTCACTTTTGAGGTTTTTGATTTGAAATTAAGTAGAGTCAAACGGTTGCTACGTTATAGCTGCAATGAGGTTAATAACAAAAGTTATTAATGAATTTAGGTGGTAACACGAAAGTCCAGTCGTCCTATTTATAGGGCGACTTTTTGTTTTGTTTAAAATAAAATTATATAAATGGGAGGAATTAAAATGAAAGAAAAAATCGAAGAGATTAGAAATGCAGCTAAAAATATGGTTGACGAAATCGTTGATTTACAAGAGTTGCAAGAATTAAAAGTTAAACTTCTTGGTAAAAAAAGTGAATTATCTAATCTTTTAAAAGGATTAGGAGCTCTTGCTCAAGAAGAAAGACCAAAAGTTGGTGCTTGGGTAAATGAAGCAAGAAAAGAAATTGAAGAAAAGATTGGAGAGGCTGAAAAAGTATTAAAAGAAAAAGTAATGGCTAAAAAATTAGAGAGCGAAAAAATAGACATTACAGCTCCAAGTACTAAAATTACAAGAGGAAGTAAACATCCAATTAATAGAGTAATTGAGGAGATTCAAGATATATTCGTATCTATGGGATATGACGTTGTAGATGGACCAGAACTTGAAACAGATGAATTTTGTTTTGAAAGATTAAATCTTCCACAAGGACATCCTGCAAGAGATATGCAAGATAGTTTCTATATTACAGAAGAATATTTATTAAGAACTCAAACATCTGCAGTTCAAGCTAGAACAATGATTGCTAATGAGGAAAAATCTCCAATTAGAATGATTTGTACAGGTAAAACATATAGAAGAGAAGATGATGCTACACACTCTCATCAATTCAATCAAGTAGAAGGATTAGTAATTGATTATAAAGATAAAAATACATCTCTAGCTGATTTAAAAGGAACATTAGAAGTATTTATGAAAAAAATGTTAGGTCCTAATACTGAATTAAGATTTAGACCAAGTTATTTCCCATTTACAGAACCAAGTTATGAAGTTGATGTAACATGTTTCAAATGTGGTGGAAAAGGATGTCCATTATGTAAGAAAACAGGATGGATTGAACTTTTAGGTTCTGGTATGGTACATCCAAGAGTATTAGAAATGAATGGATATGATCCAGAAAAATATTCAGGATTCGCTTTTGGTACTGGAATTGATAGACTTGCAATGTTTAAATATGGAATTACAGATATGAGATATTTATATGCTAATGATGTTAGATTTTTATCTCAATTCGATAGACAAGATAAAGAATAAGTTAAGAAAGGAATAGAAAAATGATATTAAGTAGAAATTTCTTAAAAGATTATGTAGATATTGATGAAAATTTAGATATTAAACAAATTGCAGAAGATATGACAAGAGTAGGAAATGAATATGATTTAGCAGAAAAATTAATTCCAGCTACAAAATTAATAATTGGAAAAGTTTTAGAATGTGTTGATCATCCAGACTCAGATCATTTACACTGCTGTAAAGTTGATATTGGAAATGAAGTTTTAAGTATAGTTTGTGGAGCTCCAAATGTAAGAGCAGGAATAAAAGTAATTTTAGCTCAAGTTGGTGCAGAGCTTCCAGAAATTACAATTAAAAAAGGAAATATAAGAGGTCAAGAATCATGTGGTATGATTTGTGCTTTATATGAAATTGGTCTTGATAAAAAATATTTATCAGAAGATGATAGAAATGGTATTCATATTCTTCCTGATGATGCACCAGTTGGAAAAGATCCTATTGAATATTTAAAATTAAATGATGAAATAATTGATTTCGATTTAACAGCTAATAGAGGAGACTTATTAAGTATGCTTGGTTTAGCATATGAAGTAGGAGCTATCTATGGTAAAAAAGTTAAAGATTTAGATTTATCACACTCTGAATCTGGTGAAGATTTAAATAAATCTTTTGAAGTAAGAGTAAACACAGATAATTGTTCTTTATTCTTAGCTAGAAAAGCTTTAAATGTAACTATTAAAGAAAGTCCAGATTTTATTAAAAATAGATTAATAGCATGTGGAATTAGACCTATAAATAACGTAGTTGATATTAGTAACTATGTAATGATTGAATGTGGTCAACCATTACACTTCTATGATGCTGATAGACTTGGAAATGTAATTGAAACAAGAATGGCTGAAGAAGGAGAAAAATTAACAACTTTAGATGGAATTGAAAGAACATTAGAAAATACAGATATCGTAATTTCTGATGGAACAAGAGCGATTGGTCTAGCAGGTGTTATGGGTGGTTTAGATACAGAAATTGAAGAAACAACAAAAAATGTATTAATTGAAGCTGCTATTTTTGATTCTGTTAGAGTAAGAAAAACATCTAAGAAAATTGTTAGAAGTGAAGCAAGTAATCGTTTCGAAAAAGGATTAGATGCTGCAAGAACTTATATGGCAATGGAAAGAGCCGTTAAATTATTAGAATTATATGCTGATGCTACAATTCAAACAGGAACAGTAGTATATGATAATGCAACTAAAGAACCTAAAAAAGTTGATATTAAAGTATCAGATATAAATGCTCTTTTAGGTACTGAGATTTCATTAGAAGAAACATTAAATGTATTTGATAAATTAGCATTTGAAACTGTTGTAAATGGAGATGTTATTACTGTAATAGTTCCAACTAGAAGAATGGATATTTCTATAAAAGAAGATTTAATAGAAGAAGTTGGAAGAATTTATGGGGTAGATAATATTAAAGGAAAACTTCCTGTATCTCCAATGAAAATGGGATATGTTGATAAAACAGATAGAGAAATTAGAAATAAAATGATTTCTTTAGGTTTAAATGAAACATTATCTTATATTTTAATTAATGATAAAGATGTTCATAAATATACAAATGATTCATTCGAAGAATTAAAATTATCAGATCCAATGACAGAAGAAAGAAATACTTTAAGATATAGTTTAATTCCTTCTTTATATAAGATTTATGAATATAATAAAGCTCATTATACAAAAGATGTTTGTATATATGAAGTTGGTAAAGGATTCTGGAAAAAAGAAGAAAAATATGGGGAAGATAAAAAACTATGTGCTTTAATGACAGGTGAATATTATTTAGGATTAGGTGTTAAAAAGGCGGTAGATTTCTATATTATTAAAGGTGTTGCTGAAGAAGTTTTAGATTATTTAGGATATGGAAATAGATATAGTTTTGTTCTTCCAAAACAACCATTAGTAGAATTTCATCCTGGTCAAGTTGCTGAAATAAATGTAAATGGTGAGGTTGTTGGTGTTATAGGTAGAATACATCCACAAGTATCAAAAGAAGCAGTATATGTATTAGAAATTAATTTAGATAAATTACTTGCTAAAAAAGTAGGTAAAATGAAATTTAAAGAAATTTCTATATATCCAACTGTAAATAAAGATATAGCAGTTACAATTGATAAAGATATTACATCTGATGAGATTGTAAAAGTTATTAAAAAAGCAGCAGGAAATTTATTATTAGATGCTAAATTATTTGATATTTATACAAGTGATTTATTTGGAGATAAAAAGAGTGTTGCTTATTCATTAACATTTGGATCAAATGCTAAAACATTAACAGATGATGAAATTAATCCATTAATGGAAAAAATCATTGAAGCATTAGAGAAAAATCTAAAAGCAGAATTAAGAAAATAATAATTTTAAAAAGTGGTGTTAGCTATAGCTAGCACTGCTTTTTTTTGACTTTATACCATAAATTATGGTATAATTATTATGTATAGTGTTTTACAAAAGAATTACTATAATTATGGATTTAATCCATCCTGAAAGGGGTTATGATTATGGAAAGAACAGAACCAATGTTAAAGTTTAAATATAGTGCTAAAGATAAAAGATATACAATGGATTTTAGAAAAGATGTTAGACCTAAAGATTTTAAACCAATAACATTTATTCCAAATGTAAGTTCAACTTTTGCAAGAAGATTCAATATGGCTATATTAGGTGAAGAATGCAAAAGAAGAGGCATTGATAGAAAAGATTTAATTGTTGATTTAGATAAAATTGTTGATATAAATGTTTATATCATGCTTACTAAATATGCTCAAATGAATAAAGAAGTAGGAATAAGTCTTAGAGATATGTATGTAGATGATATGATTAAATTTGCAACAAGATATAAAGATGAAGAAAAACCATTAAGTGCTATTGGTGTTACATATGACTTAAGAAGAGGACCAAAAAGTAATTCTAATAAATCTCTTAGTAGAACACTTAAAGATTTTGTTAGAGATTCAAGAATAAAAAGATTTGCTAAAGCAACAGGACCTGAAGGAATTGATTTTTCTGAAACAATAGAAGTAAAGTCACCAACGCTTAAAGATAAAATTGAAAAGGTTATTAATAGAGGAAAACCAAAAACAAGTATTGCTGAACAAAAGGTTATGGAGTTTAGACAAAAACAAGCTAAAATAGAAGCCAAAGCTGCTGCAAAAGCAAGAAGAAAACCAATTTATGATAAAGATGAAAGATAAATTAAAGGAAAGCTTACTATATGTAAGCTTTTTCTTTTTGTGGAAAAATATTGTATTGACCAGTTATTGAATAAAAGATATAATAAAATTCGAGGTATAGTAATATGAAATTTAAAGACTTTTTAATTAAATATAAATTTTTGATTATTTTTTTCTTTATATTATGTGCTGTGCTAGGAGTTCTTTTATATAATTCAAAAACTGAGGAAGCATCAGTATCTGCTATTCATGAAAGAAAGTTAGCATTAAAAGAAACAGAAGCTATAGAAGTAAGAGAAGAAGTTATAGCTGTTTATAAAGATACTACTGTAGATGAAAGTTTACTTGAAGAAAAAGAAGAAGAAGTAACATTTAAAGATAAAAAAGTAAAAGTTCCAAAATCAAAAGTATCTTCAGTTAAATCTGCAGAAGATGGTGAGACTAATAAGAAAACTGGTGGTAGTGCAGTTTCACAAGAAGATGCACAAGCTATGTTTGAAAATGTTGGAAAGAAATCTATGGGAATAGATGTATCACATCATAATGGTAAAATCGATTGGTCACAAGTTAAAGCTAGTGGTGTTGAGTTTGCTATGATACGTGTTGGATATAGAGGACAAACATCAGGTGGAATATATGAAGATGCTTATTTTAAAACTAATGTTAATGGAGCGGTTGCTGCTGGTGTTAAAGTAGGAATTTATTTTTATTCAACAGCAATAAATGAAGATGAAGCGTTAGAAGAGGCTGCTTGGGTGGTAAAAAAGATTTCACCATATAGAATTACATTTCCGGTTGTATATGATTTTGAAGATTTTAATTCAAAAAGATGTGCTAACGTAGGTGGTGCAGAAGCTACTAAAAATGCAAATGCATTTTTAAGTTATGTTAAATCAAAAGGTTATGAACCAATGATGTATGCTAATAAGAGTGATATTACATCTAGAATGTCTAGAAGCTCATTTAGTTGTAAATTCTGGCTTGCACATTATACAAAACAAACAGATTATACAGGTAATGTAAATATGTGGCAATATACAAGTAAAGGTAGTGTACCAGGAATTAAAGGTAATGTAGATATGAATATTGCATACTTTAATTATGGTACAGTTGCAGAACCAAAACATACACATGATTTTAAAGAAGAAGTTAAAAATAGTTATGTAGCTCCAACTTGTGAAAAAGATGGATCAAAAGTAATGGCTTGTTCATGTGGTGATAAAGAAACACAAGTAGTAAAAGCTACAGGACATAAATGGGGTGAATGGACTATTATTGAAGAAGCAACAAAAGAAGAAACAGGTTTAAAAACTAGAAAATGTACTAATAAAGATTGTAAAGAAGTTGAAGAAAAGGTAATAGAAAAATTATCAGATAAAACAAATACAAACACTAATACAAATACAAACACTAACACTAACACTAACACTAATACTAATACAAATACAAATATAAATACTAACACTAACACAAATACTAATACTAATACAAACACAAATACAAACACTAATACTAATACAAATACAAATACAAATACATCAAGTCATACATGTGATTATACTGTTTTTGTAATTGAAGAAAAGTCAACTTGTAAAGAAAAAGGATATACTATTTATAGATGTTCACAAGAGGGATGTGAAAAAACATATAAGAAAGAATTG
>JAZSBZ010000044.1:0-27747 GCA_045602645.1 Candidatus Scatovivens sp.
TTAAATATTTATATAAAAAAACTTGAATTTGATTTTTATTATGTGTAAAATTATTGTAGTAAACAAAAGTTAAAAGTATTAGGAGGAATTAAAATGAAAAATGAAAAAGGAATAACATTAGTTGCTTTAATTCTAATAATTTTATTGTTATTAGTTTTAGCAGTAGTTACAGTTGCTTTAGTATTAAGCAATGAAAATGAAGCACCAGTTGTAAATGATGGTACATCACAAGTTGAAATGGTTGATGATGAAACAGTAACTAGTGAAGATGATATTGAAAATGTAGTTACAGGAGATGAAGTTGTAGATACAACAGATGATGAAGCTGCAACTAACACTGTAGTTGAATAATTAATAAGTAAAAGTAATAAGCGGGTTTATGGCGCGAACAGCAAGTGCTTTAAATTCGCTTGTTTTTTATATTTAAGGGTAGAAATCATGTCTTAGAGTGTGATATAATAGATGCATTAATTAAAAGGGGACAAATAATGGTAAAAGATACATTATATTATAAAGATAATTATTTATTAAATTTTGATGCTGTAGTTAAAGAATGTATTGTAGATAAACAAATAAAGCTTGTTCTTGATAATACTGCATTTTATCCAGAAGGTGGTGGACAACCATCTGATATTGGTTTAATGAATGATGTTAAAGTTTTGAAAGTTGAAGAAAAAAATGACGTTATTTATCATATTGTTGATAAAGAAATTAAACCAGGTACAAAAGTAAAATGTACAGTTGACTATGATAATAGATTTGTAAATATGCAAGCACATTCTGCAGAACATATTGTTTCAGGAATTGTATGTAAAATGTTTACAACATCAAACGTAGGATTTCATATAGGAAAAGATTTTGTTACTATGGATTTTCCAGTAGAGATTACAGAATCAGATCTTAGAAAAATTGAAACTCTTGCAAATCAAGCAGTATATAAAAACATTAAAATAGAAGATAAAATCTATTCACCTGAAGAAACTAAAAACTTAGAATATAGAAGTAAAATTGAATTAAACGAAGATATTCGTATTGTAAAAATTGAAGGATATGACATTTGTGCTTGCTGTGGTGTACATGTTACAAGAACTGGTGAAATAGGAATTATTAAATTATTAAAAGTTGAAAAGTATAAAGCCGGTGTAAGAATATATATGCTAGCAGGAAGTAAAGCTGTTGAAGATTATACAAATAAATATGAACAAGTAAGTAAAATATCTGCACTTCTTTCTTTAAAACCAAATGAAGTTTTTGCAGGAGTTGAAGCTCAAGCAAAAGAAATGGAAGAATTGAGAAGAGAAAAAGCTACATTAAAAAATAAAATATATAAACAAGAAATATCAAATTTTGCAGAAAGAGAAAATATTATTGTACATCATGGAAGTATGGAATCAAATGATATGAGAAATTATTGTAATGCACTAAAAGAAAAAGCAACTCATATTGCAGGAGTAATTTCTGATGGTAGATTTATAATGATTAGCGACAATGTTGATTTAAAACAAGTGTTAAATGATTTAAAAACAGAATTTGATATAAAAGGTGGAGGCAATTCGCAAATGATCCAAGGACAATTTGCTGGAGATGTTGATGCCTTGATTAAAAAGTTTTCAAAATAATTTTATATAAAAGGAGAAATTTATGGAAAAATTAGCAATACTTGATTGTGGAGGACAATATACAAAAGTTATTGATAGAAGAGTCAGAGAACTTGGTGTTAAATCTGATATCTTTCCTATTAATGTAAGAGCAGAAGAACTTGTAGATTACAAAGCGGTAATATTATCAGGAGGACCTAATAATATTGGAGAATCACAAAGATTAAATTTTGATGAAAAAATATTTGATTTAGGAAAACCTATTCTTGGTATTTGCTATGGAATGCAATTAATGTCAGATCATTTTGGTGGAGTTGTTGATAGCAATGTAGTTAAAGAATATGGACAAACAGAAATTAAAATAGATGTTAATTCACCAATCTTTGAAGGATTAGAAGAAACACAACAAGTATTAATGAGCCATGGTGATACTGTTAAAGTTACACCAAATGGATTTTCAGTTATAGCTAAAACTGGAGATGAAATTGCTGGTGTTGGTAATGTTGAAGCAAAATTATATGGTGTTCAATTCCATCCAGAAGTTGATTTAACAGAAAATGGAATGGTAATGTTTGAAAATTTTATTAGAAAAATAGCAGAGTATAAAGAAGTTTATGCGTTAGAAGATAGAATTGAATCTTCTATTAAAATGATACAAGAAAAAGTAGGAAACGGAAAAGTTATTGTTTTAGTAAGCGGTGGTGTAGATTCAGCTGTTACTGCAGCACTTTTAGTTAAAGCATTAGATCCAGAACAAATTTATGCAATTCATGTTGATTCAGGATTTATGAGAAAAAATGAATCAGATGTTATTTGCGAAAACTTAAAAGAATTAGGACTTAAAAATTTAATTAAAGAAAATGCAAAAGATACTTTCTTTAATACAGTAATTGAAGTAGAAGGTAGAAAAGTAGGTCCATTAGTAAATACAGTAGAACCAGAAGATAAGAGATTGTTAATTGGTGATATATTTATTAAAATTACAAATAGTGTAATTGAAAGATTAGGATTAGATCCTGAAAATACATTTATAGCTCAAGGAACATTAAGACCAGATTTAATAGAAAGTGGTAACCCAGATATAAGTGGATTTGCACACAAAATTAAAACACATCATAATGATGTTGTTGCAGTTAGAGAAGCTCGTAAAAAAGGATTAATAGTTGAAACAAATGCAGATTGGCATAAAGATGAAGTTAGAAATGTTGCAAGAAGATTAGGTTTAGAAGAATCAATTGCTGCAAGACAACCATTCCCAGGGCCAGGATTAGCTATTAGACTTTTATGCCATGATAAAACTGAAGAAGTTGTTGTTACTGAAGAAGAGGTAGATGCAATTGCTTCGATATTAAATGGAACAAACGAAGTAGGACAAATCCTTCCAATTAAATCAGTTGGTGTTCAAGGTGATGCAAGAAGTTATAGAAATTTAGCTGTATTATCAGGAATGGGAACAGAACTTGACTGGAATTTAGTAACTTCAAAAGCTAAAGAAATAACAGATAAAATAAATACAATTAATAGAGTTGCTTATATTCTAAATAAAAAAGAAATGACTGAAAAAATTAATTGTTATGATATGAAAATTAATGATGAATGTGTAGATTTATTAAGAGAACTTGATAAAATAGTTACTTCTAATTTAGAAAAAAGCAAAGCAAATCAAACATTTGCAGTACTTGTTCCAATAGGAATTACAAAGAAATATTCAGTTGCTATTAGAACTTTTGTTACAAATGATTTTATGACAGGAAGACCTGCTGCAATTGGTGCTGAAGCTGATAAAGTAGCTATAGAAAATATTATAAAAGAAATAGAAACAAATTTTGGTGATAAAATAGAATTTGTTATGTATGATGTTACAAGTAAACCACCAGCAACATGTGAGTGGCAATAAAATATTTTATAGAGGTAAATATGAAACAAATGATGAAAAATATATTTAAATATGCGTTTTCATTTATAGTAATGATGATATTGGCGATAGCTCTCTTGATGCTATCGTCAATAATACCTAAAGCCTTAATAAAGAATAATGTAAGGATATCATCGGAAGTATTATATGATGAAGGAGAATATTTTTTTGTAAATAGTTTAGGAAGAAAATTATTATTTCATAATTCAACAGATGCCATTATGTTAAATATAGTTTATAGTATGGATGATGTGAATAAATTTGATTCAATAATGAAAGCAAGAAGAAATTACATACCTGGTGGAAATCAACAAATCGTAGAAGATGAAGTCGGTAATCTTTTGCATGAAGGTGAAGAGTTTTTTATGACAGAAGAATTAGCTGAGTATGTAAATAACAATGAAGAACAAAAAGTTTATGAATATTTAAGATATTGGCATGGGTATATACCAGTATTAAGATTTATGCTTATATTTGGAGATATAATACATATAAGAATGTTTTTTCAATTAATGGTATTTGCGTTATTAGGTTTGCTATTTTATGGATTAGTTAAGAAAAAACATTTGTGGTACGCTATTGCAGTATTAGTTTCTTTTTTTGCTTTAGATGTTACAACATGGGTGCATAATATTCAGGGAATGTTTGTTAATATATTAACGTTAATATATTTGTGCTTAATGGTATTTGGAAAAATAGATAATAAGAATTTTAATTTTAGTTTGTTTATTATGGGAATCTTAATAGCATATTTTGATTTCTTGACTGTTCCTTTATTATCGTTTCTACTTCCAGTTATTTTTTATAATTTATTTTATAAAAACGAAAATAAAGATTTCTGGAGCGTTTTTTGGAGATTATTTAAAAATGCACTTGCATGGGGATGCGGCTATGTATTATTTTGGTTATTAAAATGGATAATTGTTGATTTAATTTATGGAACAGAAATAGTGAAGTTAGCAATTAATCAAATATTATACAGAATAGGAATAAACTCAACAAGTGGATCAACTATTTCGTTGATGATTTTTTCTTTATCTAATAATTTATTTAATTATTTAGATGGATATAATTTTGTGCTTTTAATAGTTTTGATAGTCATGAGGATAAGTACAGTGTTTGAAACTGTACTTGCAAATGGGAAAACACATGATATTAATTTAATGGTTTATTATATTTGTATGGCTGCTCCATATTTATGGTATTTGCTAACTGGAGATCATTCGGCACAACATTATGTGTTTACATATAGACTTCAATTAGCAATGGTTATGTCGTTGGGCTTTGTATTTGTTGATGGAGTTGAGAGATTAATAGCCGCAAAAAAGAAAGAGAGTAAAAATGATTAATATAAATATTATTTGTATTGGAAAATTAAAAGAAAAATATTTAAAAGATGCAATTGATGAATATTCAAAACGTTTATCTAAATATTGTAGTTTAAGTATTGTAGAAATTGCAGATGAAAAATTACCTGGAAAAGTTAACGATAGTATTGCAAAAGATATTAAAGAAAAAGAGTGTGCAAAAATATTAGCAGCTATAAAAAAAGATTCTTATGTAATGCCGCTTGATTTAAGAGGTAAGCAATTTACTTCAGAAGAATTTTCTAAAAAGTTAGAAGATATTCCCGTAAGAGGTTTTAGTTCTATTACATTTATTATAGGTGGAACATTAGGTCTTACAGAAGAAGTATTAAGCCGTGCAAATGAATTTATATCATTTTCAAAAATGACATTTCCACACCAATTAATTAGGGTGTTTTTACTAGAACAAATCTTTAGAGCTTTTAAGATATCAAATAATGAAACTTATCATTGGTAATTAATAAAAATATTGTTATTAATATGAATAATATGTTATAATGTCAATGTATGTGATATTGTGTAATGGAACTTATTCCACGAAATTGTAATTGTAGAAATTTTTATCACATATACGAAAGGAGTAGGAGGAAACTCCTATTCCTTTTTAAATTTTTAATGACATTAAAACATATTATTTTTTGTTTTAATTTAAGGAGAAAAAATATGTGGAGAAATTATTTTTTTCAAATTCAAAGTAAATATAATATGAGAGTTAGTACAACAGAACCATTAGTTATAAGATTTGATGGTAAGGATGTAACAAAAGATTCTGAACTTAATTTTTTTGAGATATATCCAGGAAGTTTTACTGACGCTTTAGAAAAAACTGTAAAATTCTTTACTGAAAAATATCAAGGCTATGCAATCTTTGGTTCAGATGAAGTAAGTTTTATTTTCCCTGATCCATTACTTGTAATTGCTGATTTAGATGTTGATAAATGTAATAGAGTAAATGAAATTACAGCATTATATTCACAAATATTTTTCCATCATTTTAATCAAATATATTCAAAAAGAACAATTTTTTGGCATGGTAAAACTTTTTCTATTCCAAAGGAAAAATTAAAATCATATATTAAATATCGTTCTGGAAATATTAAAAACGTTTTAGTTACATACTTTTTAAAGAAAAAAGGAATTCATTTAGGAAATGAACATATGCAAGTTAGAACAGATAAAGCAAAAGAATTTAATGATTATCAATTATTAGAAAATTATCAAGATGGAATCTTATACTATAACGGTGATAGAATTAATTTAAGCGATTTTATGGAAAAAGACTTACATACAGTAGTTAAAGTAGATTTACCAGATGAAATAGATTATATTGATTTATCTAGTTTTTAAGAAGGGATTTATATGCAAGGAATTTTAATAATAAATAAACCAGAAGGGTTTACATCACAAGATGTAGTATCAAAGGTTAAAAAAATATTAAATATTAAAAAAGCTGGCCATACAGGAACATTGGATCCAATGGCTACAGGTGTATTACCAGTTTTATTAGGTGAATATACTAAACTTTCAAAATATTTAATAGAGCATGATAAAACTTATATTGCAAAATTAAAACTTGGTATTAAAACTTCAACAGGTGATATTGAAGGAGAGGTTATAGATACTAAAGAGTATGATAAAAATATTTTAGATAAAGGGAATGTTGAAAAGGTTTTAAATTCATTTATTGGAAAACAAAAACAAATTCCACCAATGTATTCTGCAATAAAAGTAAATGGAAAAAAATTATATGAATATGCTCGAAATGGAGAAACTGTTGAAGTAGAACCGAGAGATATAGAGCTTTATGATGTAAAACTTTTAAATATTTATGATGATGAAATAGAGTTTGAAGTATCTTGTTCAAAAGGAACATATATAAGAGTTGTATGTGAAGATATTGCTAAAGCTTTAGGTACAATAGGAACTATGTCAGCATTAAAAAGAACAATTGTTGATAAATTTGAAATTAATGATGCACTTACATTTGAAGAACTAGAAGTTAGTAAAGATGATATAGAATCTAGATTAATAAAGATGGAAGAAGTATTTAAAGACTTCGAATCATTAAAATTAAATGAAAGAAAAGTAGAATTGTTTTTAAATGGTGTAATGTTAACATTTGATATGAAAGATGGAATATATAATATTTATGATTCAAATAACAAATATTTAGGAACAGGAACTGTTAAAAATAAATTATTAAAAAGAGATATTATAATTTCAGAATAAAAGGAGAATAGATGTATACAAGACAAGAAACAAGACCAATTTTTGTAAGAGATATTCAAATTGGAGGACAAGATAAAGTTGTTATCCAATCTATGTGTAATACAAAAACAAAAAATGTGGAAGAAACAGTAAAACAAATATTAGCATTGGAAAATGCTGGTTGTGAGATAATTAGAGTTGCGTGTTTAGATGTTGAAGATGCAAAGGCTATTAAAGAAATAAAAGAAAGAATTCATATTCCAATTGTTGCTGATATACACTTCGATTATAAAATAGCGCTTGCAGCAATAGAAGCTGGAGTTGATAAAATTAGAATTAATCCAGGGAATATCGGTGATGAAGAAAAAACAAGAGCTGTAGTTGAAGCGTGCAAAGCAAATAAAATACCAATAAGAATTGGTGTAAATGCAGGATCTTTAGAAAAAGAATTTTTAGAAAAATATGGAAAACCATGTAGTGATGCAATGATTGATAGTGCAAAACGTCATGTAGAAATATTAGAAAAATTAGATTTTTATGATATTGCTATTTCTTTAAAAGCATCAAATTTAGATATGTGTATTGAAGCATATGAAAAAGCGGCAAAAGTATTTAAATATCCACTTCACTTAGGAGTAACAGAAGCTGGAACAGCATTTAGTGGTACTATTAAATCAAGTATTGGACTTGCTGTAATGTTAAGACAAGGTATTGGTGATACTATTAGGGTTTCACTTTCAGATGATCCTATTGAAGAAATTCCAGTATGTAAAGAAATACTTAAAAATTGTAATTTATACAGTAGAAGTCCTAAATTAGTTGCATGCCCAACTTGCGGAAGAATTCAATATGATATGATTCCAATTGCAAAAGAAATGGAAAAATTCTTACAAACTTTAGATGCTGATATTACAGTAGCTATAATGGGATGTGCTGTTAATGGACCTGGAGAAGCAAGAGAAGCTGATATTGGTATTGCTGGTGGTAATGGAGAAGCTCTTTTATTTAAAAAAGGAGAGATTATAAGAAAAATACCAGAAGCAAATATTATAGAAGAACTTAAGAAAGAAATTTTAGAAATGATAAAATAGGAGAATACATATGAACTATCCAGAATTTTTAAAAGTAGGAGACTTAATAGGAATTTGTGCTCCTTCTGCTGGAATTGTAAAACCAGAAAAAATTGAAAGATTAAATTATGCTATCGAAGCATTAGAAAACATGGGATATAGAGTAATTGAAACACCAAGTGTAAGATGTGAAGAAAGTGGAAGAAGTGCATCTGCAAAAGTAAGAGCAGAAGAGTTTATGAGTTTATTAAAAAATGAATCTGTTAAATTAATTATTTTTGCAACTGGTGGGGATTTTCTATGTGAAATGCTTGATTATTTAGATTTTGATAGAATTAAAAAGTTAAATCCAAAATGGATGCAAGGATATTCTGATATTACAGGAATAAGTTATTTATTTAATGTTAATTTTGATATTCCAAGCTTATATGCACAAACAATTAAGGATTATGCAATGATTCCACTTCATCAAAGTTTAATTGATGCATTAAGAATTGCGTCAGGTGAAGAGGTTGTTCAAGAGTCTTTTGATTTATATGAAAAAGAATGGAGCGATTCAGAAGATCCAAGAGCTGGGTATAACGCTACTGAAAAAGTAGAATGGAAAAATGTTTTGGGACCATCAAGAATTGAAATACAAGGAAGAAGTATAGGTGGTTGTTTAGATTGTATAAAATCTTATATTGGTACTAAATATGATAAAGTAAACGAATATATTGATAGACATCAAGATGAAGGAATAATTTGGTTTTTAGAAGCATTTGAAATGAATACAGCAGAATTACAAAGAACATTATGGCAAATGAAATCAGCGGGTTATTTTAGAAATTGTAATGGAATAGTATTTGGTAGACCACTATTTGTTAGAGAAGATTATGAGACATCATTTAATGATGCAGTAAAATTATCACTTGCAGATTTAAATATTCCTGTTATTTGTGATGCTGATATAGGACATGTTTCACCACAAATGGCAATTGTAAATGGAGCTATATTAAAAATTGTAAGTGAAAATGGAAAAGGAAAAGTAGAAACATATTTTAGATAAATGAAAGGAGATCTTTAATGAAAGTGCTAGAAAAAGAAGTAGCAGAGAATGTTCAAAATGTAAAACAAGATACCATTAAAAAAAGAGATATTTCAATTGAACTAATTAGAGTGGTAGCATGTATATTAGTTATTGCAGTACATCTTTCTTTACAAGTTTTTAATCAATATTATTCACAAGTTGATTGGAGTAGATTATTTGAAAAATGTTTCTTTACTGATGGTGTGCCACTATTTTTTATGATAACAGGATTCTTTATTGCAAGTGGTAAAAGTTATAAAAAAACATGGAAAAGTGTGGCTAAAAAGATTTTATTGCCAACATTTATATATGTGATATTTGCACAAATATTTTATATGTTTATTACAAATAAACAAACAATATTATGGTGTTTGCAAAATATACAACATAACTTAAATATACAAGGAATTGTAAGAGCTATTTTTACAGGTGATGTAATTCACATTAATAGTTTATGTGCACATTTATGGTATATATTCTCACATATAAAAATTGTAATTTGGATGCCAGTACTTTGGCTTATTTGTAAAAATGAAAAAACACCAAATCTTGCTCGTAGAATGATTATAGGATTTGGAATATTTGCAATGATTATGCAAGACATTCAAAAATTTGTTGTAATTCCTGAAGGAACATTAAATATATTTACAATGGTTGATCCTGTAATACTATATGTTTTATTTGGATATGAATTATTCTTACATAAAGATAATTATAAAAACAATAAAATAGTACCTATAATTGCATTAGCTATATTTGCAATTGTTAATGTAATTAAATATAAATTAGAAATGCAATATATGGTTATGAATAACTATTATGATATCGTAGGAAGAAGTAGTTTTCTTGAATGGAAATATACAAGTTTAAATATTATTTCGAGTATTTGTTTATTTAAAGCTTTATATTCATTTGAAATTAAATCAGAAAAACTTTCAAATATTATTCTATGGTTAAGTGATAAAACATTTGGAATATATCTAATACATTATATGTTAATTGCTAAAGTAGATTTATATAAATTTGATAAGTATGGAAAACTAACAGAAGAATTAATTTATTTAGCATTAAGTATAGTAATTACATTTGTAGCTTCAATATTAATTGTATGGTTATTAAAAAAACTTACAAATATATGTGGTTTAGGTATAAAAAAATTAAATAAAAATAAATAATTTACGTAAAATCTATATCTTTTTTAAATAAGATATGATAGAATATGCAATATAAAATTATGGGAGGTCTGAATAATATGGAACTAAAAAGATGTGCTCGTTGTGGAAAATTTTATGCATCTGATGTAGAAGTTTGCCATGAATGCGAGAAAAAAGATTTAGCAGATTTAAGTAAGTTAAAAGGATTTTTCGCTGATAACTATGTTACAGGTGTTTCAAAAACAGAAATATCTGCATTAACAGGAATTAGTGCAAGAAATTTAAATCGATATTTAGGCTACGAAGAATTTAGTGGAATATATATTCCAGAAACAAATGCTGGTGAAGTAGAAGGACTAGCAAAAGGAAAAGTTAGCTTATAATATTGGAGGGACGTTTAAAATGACAGACATAATTAAAGAACTTGAGGATAGAGGATACATAGAACAATTAACACATGAAAAAGAAATGAAAGAATTATTTCAAAAAGAAAGTGTTAGATTTTATATAGGAATTGATCCAACAGCAAATAGTATGCACATAGGACACTTTGTTGCATTAATGGTTGCAGCTCGTCTTCAAAAAGCAGGACATAAACCTATTATATTAATGGGTGGTGGTACTGCAGCAATTGGTGATCCATCAGGAAGAACTGATATGAGGCAAATGCTTACAAGAGAGCAATTAGATGCAAACGTTGAAGCAATTAAAAAACAAGCAGAAAGATTTGTTTCTTTCGAAGGAGAAAATGCAGCTATTATAGTTAATAATGCTGATTGGTTATTAGATTTAAATTACATTGAATTTATGAGAGATATAGGAAGTAAGTTTACTATTAGTAGAATGCTTGCTCAAGAATGTTATAAAACTAGATTAGAAACAGGTTTAACATTCTTTGAAATGGGATATTTATTACTACAAAGTTATGACTTCTTATATTTACATGATAAATATAATTGTAAAATGCAAATTGGTGGAAATGATCAATGGTCTAACATCATTGGTGGTGTTGAATTAATAAGAAAAATAGGAACAGAAGATTCTTATGGATTAACATTTAAATTATTAACAACAGCTGAAGGAAAGAAAATGGGTAAAACAGCAAAAGGTGCTTTATGGTTAAACCCAGAAAAAACTTCACCATATGACTTCTATCAATATTGGAGAAATATTGGTGATACAGAAGTAAGAAAAGTATTAAGCTTACTTACATTTTTACCAATGGAAGAAGTAGATAGATTATCATCATTACAAGATCAAGAAATAAATGAAGCTAAGAAAATAGCAGCTTATGAAATAACAAAATTGATCCATGGTGAAGAAGAAGCAATTAAATGCAGAGATGCAGCTGAAGCTTTATTTGGAAATGGTGGAAATTTAGATAATATGCCTACAACAAAAGTTGAAGATGTTAATATTTCTATTTTAGATGCACTTGTTATGACAAATATTGCTCCATCAAAAGGACAAGCTAAAACTTTAATAGCTCAAGGTGGAGTTACATTAAATGATGTTAAAGTTGAAGATATTGGTTATAGATTAAGTGATAATGATTTTAAAGATGGATATGCTATTTTGAAAAAAGGAAAGAAAGTATTCCATAAATTAGAAAAATAATAATAAAGGGAAGGAGTGGTAAAACCACTCCTTTTTTAGTTTTAACAATAGCTGTATTGAAAATGTTATGTAAATATGATATAATTTTCGACGGACTCTATTTCTTACAAGAATTATTATGGCCTGCTAAAGGTCATTGTCTACAATTCTTGGAAGAAAATAATACAACAAGGAGGTAACATATGAATCTTAGAGAAACCATGTATCTTCGTGGATTGCGGGAGGTAAAACATACTACCCTTGATCCCAATGGACCTGGAGTCGTAAGAATTCACTTGATTCCGCCTAAACCCGAAAAAGCTAATGGAATTAGTGCTGTAATCTTGAATGGTAAGGACATCCTTCCACTCAAGCCTGCATGGACCATTATGCTCTCCGAGATGATTGACCAGATCAATAACTTCTATGGTCAAGAAATCGGAGAAAATGAGTTTAGATTGATCAAAGCGAATACTTTGGCTCGCATGAAGTCGATTTACAGAAAGACCGACGAAGCAAAAATCAAAAACGACCTTAACACTCTGTTTAAGACTATTCTTGATGTTGCATATGGCAATGTTCCAGAGGTACAAATTCCTTACATGAACATCGGCGATTATGCACCATATATGAATGCTCCACACAGAATGGACCTGATGGTAAGTGCTATGACCAAGAACGGTAGTTGGCATTGCAATCAGAGGTGTACTAACTGCTATGCTGCAGGTCAGCAACAGGCAGAAGTTACAGAACTTTCTACCGAGGAATGGAAAAAGATAATCGATAAGTGTCGTGAATCTTACATTCCGCAGCTTACCTTTACCGGTGGCGAACCTACTTTGAGAGAAGATCTTGTGGATCTTGTTAAGTATTCTCAGTGGTTTGTTACCAGACTCAACACAAATGGAATTCTTCTCACAGAAGAACTTTGCGAAAAGCTTTATAAAGCTAGTTTGGACAGCGTTCAGATTACGCTTTATTCCTGTGAAAAGGAAATCCATGAAGCTCTTACCGGTGCACATTCGTTTGATAAAACCGTACAAGGTATCAAGAATGCAATTAAAGCCGGTCTCAATGTGAGTGTAAATACTCCACTTTGCAATACCAATAGAAACTATGTAAAAACTCTCGAATTCTTGAATGAACTTGGGGTTAAATATGTGTCATGTTCTGGCATTATTTACACCGGTAACGCAAGAAATGAAGACGCGAAAAAGGATCAGCTCGATGAGCATGATTTGTATCGCGTTTTGAGAGATGCATCTGTGTATTGTCAGTGCAACCATATGGAACTTGCATTTACTTCTCCCGGTCTTGTGGAGGAAGGATTGCTTAAGTCCATTTGGCTTACAGTACCTACTTGCGGTGCATGCCTTAGCAATATGGCTATTGCACCGAACGGTGATGTCGTTCCTTGTCAAAGTTGGCTTGGAAAAGACTCTAAACTTGGAAATATGCTTACTGATGATTGGAGCACAATTTGGAATTCTACCAAAGCTACCAACGTCAGAATGTTTGCTTCTAAAGTTGAACAGTCTTGTCCGCTCAGAGCAGGCTTTTAAGGAGGTGGCATTATGAAGAGTGTAAAAGTCAAGGCAATCGCATTTGCATGTTTTTTAATTGCAATGTTTGTAATGTGCATGCCAATTCAAGTTTTGGCAGTAACGCCGCTCGATGAAATCCAGGATTACACAATCCAGGTTGATATGCGTAGCGACGGTACAATGGATATTGCATATCATGTTGAGTGGAAAGTTTTAAATGACACGTCTGATGGTCCACTTTCATGGGTGAAAATTGGCATTCCTAACAAGAATGTTGATGAGATTAAAGCTCATACTGATAACATCAAAACGATTGAATACAACAAGCAAGATGGTAGAACATATGTGTACATATACTTTGATAGAGATTATCACAAGAATGAGATAATTAAATTCGATTTCTCGATCCATCAAAGTCATATGTATGTAATTGATCAAGAAGACCATATGCTGAGATATTCGTTTACACCAGGTTGGTTTGATGAAATAGAAGTTAAAAGCATCACCGTTAAGTGGAACAAAGAAAATGTTCTAAAGACCGGTGGCGAACCTACTCTTGATGGAGATTACTATGTTTGGAGTGGCTCCTTGGGATTCGGTGAAAAACTTAACACTTCTGTTTACTACAATTTGGATGTGTTTGAAGTAAGTGAAGACGGACAGGTTCAGGAAGATGAATCAGATGGAATTGATGGTGCGGCAGTAGTTCTTATCGTCATTGTCGTTATTTTGTTCATACTTTTACTCATCTACTTGTTTGGTGATGATGATTATGGTTCAAGTAGCGGCTTTGGTGGTAGATCATATCGTTCTACACATATTTATACTGGCGGAAGAAGTAGTTGTGCTTGTGTAAGTAGCTGTGCATGTGCATGCGCATGTGCCGGTGGCGGTAGAGCGGGCTGCTCTAAGAAGGATTTCTATCACACCAATCTGAAGAGTGAAACTGTAATGAAGGTTCTCGAAGAAGAGTAAAAACTGAATATTGTATTAGATAGCAGGGCGTGGTAAATACCGCGCTCTGTTATTTTTATGTTGAATTTTTTGAAATATAGTGATATTATACTTTTTGTAATTAATAAAATTATGGAGATAAGATATGAATAAAAAATTAATGATAGGAATTATAGTTGTAATAGTACTTGCAATTATAGGATTAATATTTGGAACATATACAGTTGTAAGATTTGTGAAAATACAAAATATTTATTCAAAACTTGATGAATATGTTGCAAAAGAAAATTATTATTTAAGAACAACTATTAAATTTGGTGATTCAACAACTAATACTGAAACAAGATATTTAAATGGAGTAGGTAAGATGGTTGCAAATAATGGAGTATATTTGTGGTCAGATGATGAAGTTGCTTATTTGATTGATGAAGCTGGAAAAACAATTCATTCAGTAACTGAAGATGATAATATTTCTTCTGTTAAAGCAAATGATTTTGCTGTTTTAGTTCCAGGTTATTCTTATAACTTTTTAGGAAGATTAGTTTTTGCAGCAGATCCAAGTAATAAAATAAAAAACGAAGAAATAGATGGTGCAAAATATATTGTTTTTGAAACAGAAACAGAAAGTGCAATAAAGAGAGTATATGTAAGTGCAACTAGAACATATATTTCAAAAGCAGAAATTATTTTACCAAATGGAGAAAAATTTGAATATAATTATACAATAAGATTCGGAGAAACTAAAAAAGCGGATGTATATCTTCCAGATATACAAGACTATACTTTAGTTACAGGTGGACTTGAAATAGAAACAAAAACATTTTTAGAAGAATAGTAAAAAAGCCTTGAAAAATTTTCAAGGCTTTTTGTTGTTATTTTATTCGATAGGTATTTTTTGATAATTTAGCTTAATTTTCCGTTTGTATATTCTTTACCTTCAAATCTATTATTAGATTTAACAGTATTGATTATGTTTTGAATTTCTTCAAATTCTTCATCTAAAATATCGATTCTTATTGATGATGTATTTATATCATTGTGAAGAACAGATAATGTTTTACTATTATATATTGTAGTTAATGTAGAGGTATTATCTGGCACGAATCTAAATTTGAAATCCATTCTATCTTTTAAATAGAATTTATTATTTTCCATACATTTTTTATCACAAGATTCATAACATCTATTAGATTTTCCAAGATAACAATAATTATTTGTCATTACAGGTAATTTTCCATACACAATTAATTCTGATTCTGTAGATAGGCGAGAAGCTACATCATTTATTTCGAATTTTTCAAGTTCAGGTGATAATGTGCATTTTTTAATATTTAAATCAGTAAGTTTTGATGTAGAGAAGTTATTGTAAATGTTTAGATTGAAGTTTCCAATTAATTCTAAATCTAAGTCTTTTACAGCTTCAATTTGTGATATGTGGGAGATAACAAAACCATCAATATTATAGTTATCTTTAATTTTTTTAAAATTAATATTTTTTATTTTATCATCTAAAATTACATGAGGCATATATACATATAATTTAAATTTTTTAGTAATATTTTTAAGTAATACTTCATATTTAGAATTTAAGAAATATTTTAATGGTATGTATAAATTATTTATACCTTCTAAAGAAGTATAATCATGATTTAAAGAAGGTAAATTTATTAAAAGTGATATTTGTTTATCAAAATTTAAATTGCTTTCTGAGATGTTTTCGTCAAAGTTAATTAGTGACTTTTTATAGTCTCTTGAATAAGTTTTTAAAACTAAAGATTCTAAACCTTCTAGTGTAATTCTTCTTATATCATTAAGTACGCTCATAGGAAGAAATAAGTTATCATCTAAATTTACTTTTATATTTTTAAATTCAAATTCTGTATTACCTGTTTTTGAAATTTGTTCAATAATCTTTTCTTCAGTAACAGGTTTATTTTGAGCGTCCATAGGTGATTGAGTACTTGTAGCAGAAAACTCTAACCCATTATAAAATCCTTCATCAGACCAAACTTTTAATGAAATTGGCATTCCTTTTTTAACAGTAATTTCACCATTTAATGGAATCTTTTTGAAGTTTTTATCTTCTTTAAATGTAGGCATAATTGATTTGTTTAATTTTGCAGTTTCAATTCTATAGATTTTAGAACCTACAGAAATTTTTCCTTTCATTCTACCAATTTTTACAGTTTTGCCTTTTCCAAGTGTTTCATAATTTCTGTTATCAATCATTAATTCTGATACAGTATAGCTTTCATTGTTAATAGAAACTTTATCGCCAACAGATATTGTATCCTCTAAAGTTAGTTTTAAATGACCTTTATTTTCATTAATGTGAGAGATAGTACCGATATAAAATCCCATGTTGTTAGGCTTATCTTTAAAAATAAGGTTTCTATTTGGTTTGAAATGTCCTGTTGAAAAACCACCACGATTAAATACTTGTGTAAGCTCTTCTTTATCAGTTAATCCTGTTTCAGGATTGATTTTATTAAGTTCTTTAGAAATCATTGATCTTAATTCATTATTTTGTAAAGTGATATTATTTAAAATTAAATCGATATATTTTCTATATGTTCTTGTTACTACACCAACGTAGTAAGGTGTTTTCATACGACCTTCGATTTTAAAAGAATCTATACCAAGTTTTATAAGTTCTGGTAAAAGTTCAATAGCACAGTTGTCTCTTGGACTTAATATATAACCTTTATCAAGTGTTTTTTTATTTTGAGTTTTAATGTTTTCTTCTATTAATTCATATGGAAGTCTACATGGTTGGGCACATAGTCCACGGTTGCCAGAACGACCACCAATAGCACTTGATAATAGACATTGTCCAGAATAAGAAATACAAAGTGCTCCATGAACAAATACTTCAAGTTCAACTTCTGTGTTTTCTCTAATATATTTAATTTCATCAAGTGTTAATTCACGAGATAAAACTACTCTTGTAAATCCCATTTTTTCTAATTGTTTTACACCATCTAAGTTATGTACTGTCATTTGAGTACTTGCGTGTAGTGGAATTTCAGGGTAATTTTTAAGTAAGTAGCTAGCTAGACCTAAATCTTGTACTATTATTGCATCTACACCCATATTGTATGCATCTACTGCAAGGTTAACTGCTTCTTCAAATTCTTCGTTTTTGATTAATGTATTTAAAGCTAAATGTACAGATACATTTCTCAATTTAGCATATTTAATTGCATTTAATAATTCTTCATTTCCGAAGTTTGTAGCTTTTGCTCTAGCACTAAAAGATGATGCTCCTAAGTATACACTATTAGCACCATTTTGAACTGCAGCTTTTAAACATTCGAAATCTCCAACAGGAGATAATAATTCAACTTTTCTCATAAGTATTCCTTTCTGGATAAATTCTTCATCTAATATAATACCTTAAAAATAGCTTTTTTTCAATACTTTGAATAAATATTGTTTACATAATTGAAAAAGATGGACTTCTGTGATATAATGCGGAAAGCATTCTTTGAATACTTTTGGTTCAAGCGGATAACGTTTGAGTAAATTGGAAGGAGAGTATAACTATGGCCAATAAAATTCAGGCTAAGGGTCCGGAAAAGGAAATCCAAGAGAATGCGCGGTCTTGTGAAGATGAAGAACGAATAGAAAATGTAGAGGTTTGTGCTAAATGTAGAGGTAGATGCTGCAGAAGAGCACCTTGTCATTATAGCCCGAATGATTTAGATGATTTATCATATGATGGAATTAAAAATTTTATTATGGAAAAAGGATATGTTTCTATAATTAAAATCAGACAGTTCGATTACTATGATGAGTTTATAGATCAGCCGTTTTATTACATTTTGAGAATACGAAAGATTGGTGCTCCTGTTTCTGTGAGAATGGAAAAGAGAGGATATGGATCACCGTGTATGTTACTTACTCCGGATGGATGTAAACTACCTTATGAGGAGAGGCCCAGGGGTGCAAGAATGTTAGTGCCTGACAAAAATGGAAGGTGCAAACAAAAGTATGATTTAGAAGAATGCATACACTCTTGGCGACCTTATCAAAAAACTCTTAGGAAGTTATACAGACATTTTAGAGTTAAGAAAATTGTACAAAGTATTCTTAATTTCGAGAAACAAACATAAGATTGCATAAAAGGAGAGTAATGGCGTAAGAAATTTCAGCCACAACTCTCTTTTTGTTTTATTAATTTTTTATAAATAACATTTACTTTTTTGTTTAATAAATATAAAATAGACCTATATTTAAGTAGAGGTGAAAATATGAGTAGAAGATCTGCAAGAAGAGAAGAAGCAAGAAGAAAATTAAATATTGCAAAAGTTATAGTTGCAACTATACTTGTTAGTTTAACTTTTCTTTTAGTATTCTTTTTATTTATAAATAAAGATGAAGAAACTACAGAAAAAGAACCTGTAGTTGAAAATAAAGTAGAAGATGAAGTAGTAGAAGAAACTTTTCAAAACAAAACTGTAGAGGAAGTTGTAGAGAGTTTTGGAGGTTCAATAATTGAAAAAATAAAAGATGATACTTGTTATGCAAGTGTTGATGGAAAAGAATGTACTATATATGCATCTGGAGAATCTTATGATGGAAGAATTAAAATATGGGATGGAACAGCTGCTGAACCTAAAATAAATGAAGACGGAACTATTGATATAAATACAGCGCAAGAATTAAAATGGGTTGCTGATAAAGTTATAAATGGTGAGAAAAACTTTTCAGGAGTTACAATTAATCTTAGACAAAACATTGATTTAGGTGCAAGAAAAACTGAAAATGGATGGGAAGGTCCAGATTGGACACCAATAGTTGGTTTTTTAGATGAGCTTCCAAAAGATGATAAAAATAAAAATTTGGTAGTAGATGATTCTATTGTAGTAGATGAATCAATGGATGTTAAACAAGAAAATTTAAAAAGATTTGCGGGTCATTTTAATGGTAATGAATTTACTATTAGAGGTATGAAGGTAGATTCAAGTAAAGATTATCAAGGATTATTTGGATATCAAGTAGGTACAATTGAAAACCTTACAATTTCATATAGTTATGTAAAAGGAAATGATACTGTTGGAGCATTAGTTGCTTTAAATGGCGGAATTATAAAAAGATGTAGTTCATTAAATAATGAAGTTGTTGGAAATAATAAAGTAGGAGCTCTTATTGGAGTGGCAGCTTCAAATTCAAATCTTAATAGCATACACACAGCAGATAATGTTACAGGAAACAAATATGTTGGTGGAGTTATAGGATATGTAAATAACAATGTTAAAATATATTCTGCTTCATCTAGAGGAACAACACTAGGAAAGGAATATGTAGGTGGAATTTTAGGTATTTCTTTCTATGGAAACGAAATTTCACATATACAAACGACACATGGAAAAGTTGAAGGAGAAGAATACGTTGGAGGTTTAGTAGGATATTCACAAGCACAAATTGAAAAATCATATATATTAGATAAAGTTACAGTAAAAGGAAATAAATATGTTGGAGGATTAGTTGGAGCTAATCATTCAGTAGGAAGTATATTAAATTCATCAAGTGCTGCTAAAGTTATTGTTTTAGAAGATAATGCTGGCGGAATTGCTGGAATAAATTACGGAAGTATTTTAAATGTTTTTAATATAGGAAATATAGATTCGACAGGAGCATCGGGTATTAGAGTTGGTGGTATATGTGGTGAAAATGCTTCTGAAAGTAGTATTACATCAGCCTATAGCGTTGGAATTATTTTATATAAAGATAGCGCTGAAGGTATAGTAGGAATAGATTTTGGTACAACAAGTAAAGCGTATTATTTAGATTCATCACTAGACAACAAAGCTGCAGATAAAGCTCTTGAAAGAACTGAAGAATCAATGAAAAACGAGATTTTAAATGATCTAGGGGAAGCTTTTGTTAAAGACGAATATAATGTTAATAATGGATATCCGATTTTAAGTTGGCAAAAGGATATTGTTTAATGCCTAAAATATAGTAAAAAATCTTTAAAAAATGCGAAAAAAGCTTGCATTTGAAGCAAAATAAGTGTATAATATTAATATCGTAATAAATGTGCTAGAAGAGTGGGAACCAATCCCACTCTTTACTAATGTTTGGGAGGTGTTAAAGTGGCATCAAATATTGAAACTAGAGTGGAACAATTATTAGAAAAAATAATAGTTGACTTAGGATATGATTTATACGATGTAAGATATGAAAAAGAAGCTAAAGATTTTTACTTAAGAATTATAATCGATAAACCAGATGGAATTGATTTATATGATTGTGAAACAGTTAACAATGCAATTAATGATATTCTTGATGAAGCGGATTATATTAAAGATCAATACTTTTTAGAAGTATCATCACCAGGACTTGAAAGAATACTAAGAAAAGAAAAACATTTTTTAAGTCAAATTGGTAATGAAATTAGTGTAAAACTATTTAAACCAATAAACAAACAAAAAGAATTAATTGGTACATTAGAAGAATACAATAATACAGAGCTTACAATAAAAGTCGACGAAGAGACTATAAAAATAAATTTAAAAGATATAGCACTAGTAAAAACTATATTTAATTGGTAGGAGGAATTTAAAAAAATGAAAAACGTTGATGTAAAAGAGTTAATCAAAGTTATGGATGAGTTAGAAAAAGAAAGAGGAATTAGCAAAGACTATTTAGTTGAAGCTTTAGAAGAAGCCTTAGTTAAAGCTTACAAACAAAACTTTGATGTTGAGGAAGGATCAGACAATGTTAAAGTAACAATCGATAAAGTTACAGGAGAAATGCATGTTTATTCTGTAAGAGAAGTTGTTCCAGAACTTGCTATTCCAGAACTTGAAATTACATTAGAAGACGCTCAAAAAATTGACAAAGCTTACAATGTAGGAGATCTTGTAAATATTGAAATCAAACCAAAAGATTTCGGTAGAATTGCTGCTCAAAAAGCAAAACAAGTTGTTGTTCAAAAGATTAGAGAAGTTGAAAAAGATATGATATTCAACGAATTCAATGATAAAAAAGGTGAAATTGTATCTGGATTAATCCAAAAAGCTGACGGAAAAATCGTTGTTATGGATTTAGGAAAATTAGAAGGTGTTATGCCTTTAAAAGAACAAATCCCAACAGAAACATATAGAGTAAATGATAAAATCAGAGGATATGTTTTAGAAGTTGAAAAAGGATTAAAAGGAACACCACAAGTTATAGTTTCAAGAAGTCATCCAGATTTCGTAAGAAAATTATTTGAATTTGAAATACCAGAAATTTATGAAGGATTAATCGAAATTAAATCAGTTTCAAGAGATCCAGGTTCAAGAAGTAAAGTAGCTGTATATTCTAAAGATGAGAATATAGATCCAGTTGGTTCTTGCGTTGGACAAAAAGGTGTTAGAATTCAAAATATAATTAATGAATTAAACGGAGAGAAAATTGACGTTATTGAATGGAATGCTGATCCAGCTATTTATATTGCAGCTGCATTATTACCAGCTCAAGTTATGGCTGTTGACGTTAAAGAAGAAGAAAAATTCGCACAAGTAATTGTTCCAGATGATCAATTATCATTAGCTATTGGTAAATCAGGACAAAATGCTCGTTTAGCAGCAAGATTAACAAATTGGAAAATCGATATTAAATCAGAATCTCAAATTAGAGAAATATTACTTGCTCAAATGAATGAAGAAGCAGAAGATGTTGAAGAAGTAGAAGAAGTTGTTGAGGAAGTTGCAAACGAAGAAGAATAATTAGGAAGTGATTTTCAAGATGATAAATAAGAAAAAACCAGCTAGAACATGCATGGCATGTAATGAGCAAAAAGAAAAAAATGATCTTATTAGAATAGTTAAATCTAAAGATGGAATTATTGAAGTGGATTTAACAGGTAAGAAAAGCGGTAGAGGAGCTTACATATGTAAAAGTGAAGCTTGTCTAGATAAGCTTATTAAATCAAAAAGATTAGAAAGAATATTTGAACAAGAGATAAGTTCAGAAATATATGAAAGTTTAAGAGGTGTAATAATTGGTAAATAAGGTAAACGGTTTACTAGGTATTTGTGCTAAAGCAGGGAAAGTTCTTTCTGGAACTGATGTAGTGCTTGAAGGAATATCTAAGAAAAAAGTGAATCTTGTTATAGTTGCTACAGACTCATCTGAGAAAACTATAAAGAATATTAAATATTTTTGTGATAAAGAAAATATTGAAATGATAATTTATGGAAATATATTTGAAAATAGTAAAGCAATTGGTAAGAGAAATCGAGCTATTATTGCAATTTGTGATATAAACTTAGCTGATGCTATTAAAAAAGAAATTCATGGAGGTGTAGAATTTGGAGAAAATTAAAATTCATGAACTGGCAAAGAAACTAGGTATAGAAACAAAGAAAGTTTTAGAAGTTGCAAACAAAGCAGGAATAGATGCAAAAAGCCATTTGAGTTCAATTACAGAAGATGAAAGTAAAGAGATAGAAAAATTAATTAAAGGAGTTTCAAAAACAAAATCTATGGAAAATAAAAAAGAGAGAAATGAAGAACCAGTAATCATTAGAAGAGCCGTTATTATTAATGATGAAGAAGAAAGAAAAGAAGAAGAGAGAAGAAAAAAGGAACAAGCTAGAAAGAAAGATGTTGGTTTTATAGAGAATAAGAGAAATAAAGACTATAACATCGTTTATAGAGATAAGCCAACAAAACCATTAACAGTAAGTGAATTATTAGGAATTGGTAAGAAAAAAGAAGAGCCTAAAGCTCCAGAAAAACCAGCTGCTAAAGAAGAAGTAGCTCCTAAAAAAGAAGAAAAAGCCCCTGAGAAAGAAGCAGTATCAAAGGCTTCTGTTTCTGATACTCAAAAAGAAGAAACAGTTGAATCAAAACCAAGATTTGATAAAAAAGAAACTCAAGGTCAAAGACCAAATAACTTTAATAAAGAAAATAGAAATAATTTCTCTCAAAATAGAAATAATAATTACGGTGATAAAAAAGGATTTAATAAATTTGATAATCAAAAAGACGGATTTAGAAAAGATGGTTCAAATGGTAGATCTAATGGTCCAAGAAAAATGGATGATAGAGGAATAGATAAAAAGATTAAAAACATTATGGATGTTGATATTCCTACAGAAAAAGAAAATGTTAGAGATTACGGCAATAAAGCTAAAGATAAGGCTAAACAAAATAGACAACAAGATGAACAAAGAGCTAAAAAAGTTAACCGTAAAGGAAACAATGATTTTGACTCTGATAAATTAAATGACTTAAAGAAACAAAATAAATTATCTAACATGTTTGAAGAAGGAGAAATGTTAGATTACTATGATTTAAGTACTGAAAGAGGAAAAAGAGCTAAAAAGAAAAATTTAAAACAAGAAAATAGAACAAAACAAAAAATCTTTAAATTAACTGAAATTGAAATTCCAGAAACAATTACAGTTAAAGATTTAGCTGCTGAAATGAAAATTACAAGTGGTGATGTTATTAAAAAATTATTATCATTAGGAATAATGGCTACAATTAACAATGAAGTTGATTTTGATACAGCATTCTTAATTGCAGAAGAATATGGAATTACAGCTACAAAGAAAAATGTTGTAACAGACGAAGATATATTAATCGACGAAACAGAAGATAGAGAAGAAGATTTAGCTGCAAGACCACCAGTTATCGTTGTTATGGGTCACGTTGACCATGGTAAAACATCATTATTAGATGCTATCAGAAGTACAAACGTTATTGAAGGCGAGTCTGGTGGTATTACACAACATATTGGTGCATACCAAGTAAAAATTAATGACAGAGATATCACATTCTTAGATACACCTGGACACGAAGCATTTACATCAATGCGTGCTAGAGGTGCTATGATCACAGATATTGCAATCTTAGTTGTTGCTGCAAATGACGGTGTAATGCCTCAAACAGTTGAAGCTATCAACCATGCTAAAGCAGCTGAAATTCCAATTATTGTTGCAGTAAACAAAATGGACTTACCAGATGCAAACTTTGATAAAGTTCAAACAGAATTAATGAAATATGAATTAGTACCAGAGGCTTGGGGTGGAGATACAATATATGTTCCAATCTCAGCTAAGAAAAGAGAAGGTATTGATAACCTTTTAGAAATGGTATTATTACAAGCAGATGTATTAGAATTAAAAGCTAACCCTAAAAAACAAGCAAAAGGAACTGTTATTGAAGCAAGACTTGATAAAACAAGAGGACCAGTTGCTACAATGCTTGTACAAAGAGGTAAGTTAGATGTTGGAGATACAATTATAGTTGGTTCTTCAATTGGTAGAATTAGAACAATGCAAACTGATAAAGTTAAAAAAGTTAAAACAGCTGTACCATCTATGCCAGTTGAGATTACAGGTTTAACTTCAGTTCCAGAATCAGGAGATATCTTCTATGAAGTAAAAGATGAAAGAACAGCTAAACACTTAATCGAGAAAAGAAAATATGAAAAACACCAAAAAGAAATCGGTGCAAATACAGTTGTTACTCTTGATGATTTATTCAGTAAGATTGAAAGTGAAAACTTAAAACAACTTAACTTAATCGTTAAAGCAGACGTTCAAGGTTCTGTTGAAGCATTAAAACAATCATTAGAAAAAGTTTCTAATAACGAAGTTAGAGTTAAAGTTATTCACTCAAATGTTGGTGGTGTTACAGAATCAGATGTTACACTTGCTAAAGTTTCTGGAGCAATTATTATTGCATTTAATGTTAGACCAGAGGTTGTTGCAAAAACTATAGCTGATAAAGAAGGAGTAGAGATAAAACAATACTCAGTTATCTATGATGCTATTAATGATGTTGAAGCTGCTATGAAAGGTATGCTTGATCCAGTATATAAAGAAGTTGTTATTGGTACAGCTGAAATCAGACAAACATTTAAAGTTTCTAACGTTGGTACAATCGCAGGTTCTTATGTGCTTACAGGTAAAGTTGCTAGAAATGCAGGAATCAGAGTTATTAGAGATAATATTGTTATCCATGATGGAAAACTTGTATCATTAAAAAGATTTAAAGATGATGTTAAAGAAGTTGATAAAGGATATGAATGCGGTCTTCAAATTGATGGATTTAATGATATTAAAGAAGGAGATCAATTAGAAGTTTACGTTATGGAACAAGTAAAATAGAAAGGAATATTTTATGGCTAGTGGGAATAGAATGAACAAAATAGATGAGGAATTAAGAAGAGAAATTAGTTCTATAATTTCTTTAGAACTTAAAAATCCACATCTTACAGGAATGATCAGTGTTAGTAAAGTTAAAACAACACCTGATCTAAGATATGCGAAAGTATTCGTTACTATGATAAATGAAAAAAGTAAAAAAGAAAATTTATCTATATTAAAACAATCTAGTGGTTATATTAGAAGTGCTATTGCTAAAAGAATTAATTTAAGATATACACCAGAACTTGTATTCGAATTCGATGAATCATTAGAATATGGAACAAGAATAGATGAAATCTTAAATAAAATTACAAAGGATCTAAAAAAAGGAGAGTAATAGCTTATGACATTAGATGAAATATTAGTTGAAATAAAAGAAGCAGAAAATATCGTTGTAATGGCACACGAAGCTCCAGATGGAGATGCAATCGGTAGTGCCCTTGCAATGTGTATAGCATTAAAAAATATGGGAAAAAATCCTGTTTACCTTTTACCAGATGAATTCCCTCAAAACTTTAATTATTTACCAGGTAGGGAGTTTATTATAACAGAATCTGAAATTGAAGTATATGATATGGCAATTGCATTAGATTGCCCAAATATTAAAAGATTAAGAACTGAAAATGTTCCATATTTTGAAAATGCAAAAGTAAGAGTAGAGATAGATCATCACAATAAAAATGAGATGTTTGGAGATTACAACGTGGTTAATCACGTTGCTCCTGCTACTGCTCAAATACTAGTTTCTAGTTTTGAATACTTAGGTATCGAAATCACAAAAGAAATCGCTACATGTATTTTAACTGGAATTATTACAGATACAAATGGATTTAGAAATTCAAATATCACAATTGAAAGTTTTGAATTTGCATCTTGGGCATTAGAAAAAGGATTAAATGTTTCAAATATTTATAGAGAAGCAATGCTTACAATGACAAGATCAAAATTTGAAGCACAAAAACTTGCAATGAATAGAATGGAATTCTATGAAGATGGTAAAATTGCTTTTACATATATGACAAAAGCAGATGACGAAGCTTTAAATGTAAGAGCTGGAGAACATGATGGAATAGTAGAAATAGGAAGAAGTATTGATGGGGTTGAAGTTTCAATTTTCTTATATGAAAAAGAGAATGGTTATAAAGCTTCATTAAGATCTAATGACTATGTAAATGTTTCAGAAGTTTGTTTAATGTTTGGTGGTGGCGGCCATATAAAAGCAGCTGGTGCTACATTACATATGCCATTTGAGGATGCAAAAAAAGCTATTATTGCTGAGACAACAAAGTTCGTAAATAAATAATAAAAAGAAATAATCTTGAAGAAATTCAGGATTATTTTTTTGTTTAAAATTGTTGATATGAAAATGATATTAATGATATACTAATTATATATTTGCATACGAAAGAGGTAAATAAATGTTAAAGAAACGTTTTATGACTGTACTTGCATTTATGCTTGGAATTATAATGCTAATTTGTAATTCTGCTATGGCAATTGAAGTACCAGAGAAAAATATTAATTTAGAAATAGAGAATTTAACTCGTGGAAGTATTGTATATGCACTTATTCCAGAAGATTTGTTAAGATTTAATATGGAAAAATTTGTTGATAACAATATTAATAATACCTATGAAGTAGAAAGATTAAAAGCAGAAAAGATTCAAGATTTTTATAATAAAAAAGATTATGAAGGATATGTAAAATATTTTTTAGAACTTGGATTTACATGTGGTGCTAATGAACTTGAACTTCGTCATTATTGTTTCTGTTTTGGTGCTTCAGAAGAATATGAGTTTTGTGAAGAAGATGGTGAAAATTATTTAAAAGTAAAACTACAATTAACAGATAATGATAAGTTTAAAATAATATTAAAAGATTATTTTATGAGATACAACATAGAAGGAATTAAATTTTTAATAGATGAATATGGTACAAAAACATATTTTGGTCTTGAAAATACAAATGGTGTTATAAACGAAGATGTTCCTCATATTACAGAGTACAATTTAACGTATGAATATGTTAGTAATGAAGATTTTGAAGCAATAGAAAGAACTATTGATCTTACATATTTGATTATATATATCATTTTATTCTTTGTTTTATTATTTAT